>JBIOTP010000409.1:0-19524 GCA_044865965.1 Solirubrobacteraceae bacterium | reverse complement strand
CCCGTACACGATGGTCAAGGACCACCGGACGGACTTCGAGGTCGGCAACACGACCGGCGTGCTCGACGGGGACCTCGACGGGTTCGTGCGCTCCTGGCTCGAGGCCAACGCCAAGGCGACGCGTTAGGTCTGTCCGGCCGCGCGGCAGGTCCGGCGAACGGCTGGCAGGTGAGGGGGGCCGGTCATCCGAGCGTGTTCGCGCACCTCTGGTCGGAATCCGCGCGCGATCGCTCACGATCGATCGGTAGTCGTAGGAGGTGGCCTACGAAGGTACGAATTATTCGAACCTTTGCAGGCCACCCCCGCCGGCCAATGATCGTCTTGGCGCCGAGCCACTCCAGGCTCCCCCTACCTTGCAAGAAGTTCGCCGGCGTCTCAACGGGGACTGTCCCCGTAAGCAGCGGCAGCGAGCGGTGCAGCTCGCGCTCGAAGTACGGCCAGCGATGCATGCCCGGCCCGTAGAAGTCGAGCCTCGCCGGGATCCGCAGCGCGCAGGCGGCGGGCGAGCGCGAGGTTCTCACGGTGGATGAAGGCCTCGATGGGATCGCTGCCGCCGCCGCTGTCGAGCGGCCCGGGCCTGCCGTCGCCGGCCGACACGAACAGCCGCGTTCCGCGCAGGCGCGCCGCCAATGCGGTCGGGTCGTGCGCCTCCCAGATGCGCCGCGGCCCGGAACAGGCGCGGGTGGCGGGCGGCGTAGAGGAGCGCGCCGAAGCCGCCAATCGACAAGCCGCGATCGCCCGGCGCGGGCCGGCGCCGTAGCGGCGCTCGAGCAGGCGGCGGAGCTCGACGAGGTGGAACGTCTCCCACCGCGGCGGTCCGCCGGCGCCGCGGTTCCACCAGTCGCTGTACCAGCCGGCGGCGCCGCCCTCGGGCATCACGACGAGCGTGTCGCGCAGCTGCGGCAGCTCCTCCACGTCGGTCTCGCGGGTCCAGCTCTCATACGTGTCGCAGCAGCCGTGCAGCAGGTAGAGGACCGGCCAGCGCTGCCCGGCGCGGCGGCGCTCCCAGCCGCGCGGCGTGAGCAGGCGGACCCGCGCGGTGCGGCCGAGCGCGGGCGAGCGGACCGTGAGGTCGACGAGGTTCGGCGCGACGCGGAGCTCGTCGACCACCTCCGCACCGCGCGGGACCGGCGGCGCGGGGCTCGATCCGCAGGCCGTCAGAACCGCGACACACGCGAGGAGCCGGGCCCTCCGCCAACTCCTCACACGTCGGCTGGACATTTTGGTCGTGGCGACCATATTACTCGCTACACTCCCCGGCGATGCTGACGCTGGAGACCGATCTGATCGACCGCGCGCTCGCCGAGGACGTCGGCGACGGTGACGCCACGACGCTCGCCACGGTGCCCGAGGGCGTGCGTGGACGGGCGATCGTCACACAGAAGGCGCCCGGGGTCGTATCCGGGCTCGACGTCGCCGAAGCCGTGTTCCGCCGGCTCGATCCCGATGCGGCGGTGGAGCGCCTCGCGCCGGACGGCGAGTGGCGCGAGGCCGGGGCGCCGGTGCTGCGCGTGGAGGGCTCCGCGCGGGCGCTGCTGACCGCCGAGCGGACCGCGCTGAACTTCCTCGGGCGACTGTCCGGCGTGGCCACCAAGACCGCGCGCGTGGTGCGCGCGGTGCGCGCGGCGGGCGGCGAGGCGCGCATCCTCGACACCCGCAAGACCACGCCCGGGCTGCGGGCGCTGGAGAAGCGCGCGGTCGCCGACGGCGGCGGCGTCAACCACCGGATCGGCCTGTTCGACTTCATCCTCATCAAGGAGAACCATGCCGCGCTGGCCGGTGGCGTGGGCGAGGCGGTGCGACGCGCGCGCGCCGCGCGGCCCGACCTGCCGGTCGCCGTCGAGGTGCGCGACGCGGCGGAGATCGACGAGGCGCTGGCCGCGGGCGCCCCGCGGCTGCTGCTGGACAACATGACGCCCGACGCGGTGCGCGCCGCGGTGGCGCAGGTGGGCGGCCGCGCGGAGCTCGAGGTGTCGGGCGGCGTCGATGAGGACACAGTTTTGGTCTATGCGACCATTCCAGGCGTACACTTCGTCTCGATGGGCGCCCTGACCCACTCCGCGCCGGTGCTCGATCTCTCCCTCATCCTGGAGCTCCTCCCTTGACCCTGCTCACGCTCGAATCGATCCCTGCGCTGCAGGACGAGGTTCGCGCCCTGGCTGACGCCAGGGGCGCGGTCATCCTCGCCCACAACTACCAGGTTCCCGAGGTCCAGGACGTGGCCGACTTCGTCGGCGACTCGCTCGGGCTCTCGCAGCAGGCGGCGGCCACCGACGCCGGCGTGATCGCGTTCTGCGGCGTGCACTTCATGGCCGAGACCGCGTCGGTGCTGTCGCCGGAGAAGACCGTGCTGCTGCCCGACATGGGCGCCGGCTGCTCGCTGGCCGACTCGATCACGGCCGAGCAGCTGCGCGCGTGGAAGGCGCGCCATCCGGGCGCGATCGTGGTGATGTACGTCAACACCACCGCCGAGGTGAAGGCGGAGACCGACTACTGCGTGACCTCCTCGAACGCGGTCCAGGTGGTCGAGCACATCTACCGCGAGCACGGCGACGACGCCGAGATCCTGTTCGGCCCGGACATGTTCCTCGGCGCCTACGTCGAGAAGCAGACCGGCCGGCGGATGCACGTGTGGGACGGCGAGTGCCACGTGCACGCGGGCATCCGCCCGAGCGACATCTCGGCGATGCGGGCGGCGCACCCCGGCGCCGACTTCCTGATCCACCCGGAGTGCGGCTGCTCGACGTCGGTGATGGAGTACGTCGCGGCCGGCGACGTCGACGCCCGCGGCGTGCACATGCTCTCCACGGGCGGGATGCTCGGCTGGGCCCGGTCCGCCCCGCCCGGCGCGACGGCGATCATGGCCACGGAGACCGGCATGCTGCACCCGCTGCGCGAGGCGCGGCCGGACATCGACTTCGTCGCCGCCAATGAGGCGGCGACGTGCCGCTACATGAAGATGATCACGCTGCCGAAGCTGCGCGACACGCTGCGCGACCTCGCGCCGGTGGTGAAGGTGCCCGAGGAGATCGCGCGCCGCGCCCGCCTGCCGATCGAGCGCATGGTCGCGATCAGCTGATCAGCTCTTCGGCGCGAGCTCGATCGCGACGGCGACCAGCGTGCCGCCGTCGCGCTCGACCTCGACGCTGCGGACGAGCGCGCCCCTCTTGAGGCGCGGGTCGTCGCAGCTCGGGACGTCCTCCTCGTCGCCGGCGCTCGCGTCGTCGGCGGTCTCGGAGTCGTCGGTGAGATCGATCTCCTGCATCGCGGCCTCGGCGACGTCCTCGCCGCCGTCGTCCACGAAGTCCTCGTCGCCGGCGGCGTCGTCGCCCGGCCCGGGCTCGCCGGCGCCCGCGTCGTCAGCCACCTCGCCGGCGACCGAGCAGTCGGCCTCCTCGGCCACCTCGGCCTTCAGCAGGCCGCCGTGGAAGAGGCGGACCGCGATCGAGCCGCCGTCGTAGGCGGCGATCACGCCGGCGCCCTCGGCGCCGTCCTTGACCTGATCGCCGTCGGTGTCGGCCTTGAGGGGGTTGTCGCCGACGCGGACCTCGTCGCCGTCCTTCAGGCCGTCGCGGTCGCTGTCGGGGCGCCGCGGATCGGTCTTCAGCTTGAACTCGCGCAGGCTCGTGAGCCCGTCGCGGTCGGCATCCTTGGCGCGCCAGTTGCCGCGCAGATGGTGCTTCTTCGCCCAGGCGGCCGGCGACGTCTTCGGATGCGGCTTGGCCGAGCCGGCGGCGGCCGGGATCAGCGTGGCGGCGACCACAAGCGCGAGGGCGCTGAAGGTCCGGGCGAGTGTGCGCATCAAGAGGTCTCCGTCGGCGGCGTCGGGGGTTGCTGCACACTTGATCGGCAGGCGGGCAGAGACCCTGAGGCGTTCGCCGGACGGCCAGACGGATGTCAGGGGGAGGGCGTCGGCACCGGCACGGGGGTCGGGGTCGGGCTGGAGGAGCCCGAGCCGCCGTGGCCGGAGCCGGAGTGCCCCGAGCCGGACCAGTCGGAGTCGTCGGAGCCGCCGCGGCCCGAGCCGGAGTGGCCCGAGCCCGAGGAGTCCGAGCCCGAGCCCGACGAGCCCGAGCCGGAGGAGCTGGAGGACGAGCCGGACGAGCCGGAGGAGCCCGACGAGCCGGAGCCGGACGAGCCCGAGTCGCCGCCGCCGCCCGGCTCGCTGCGGTCGTCGCCGTCGTCGCCGGCGCCGGGCCCGCTGCGGTCGTCGCCGTCGCCGCCGGGCTCGCTGCGGTCATCGCCGCCGCCGCCCGGCCCGCTGCGGTCGCCGCCGCCGCCGCCCCGCCCGCTGCGATCGTCGCTGCCCCCTCGGCCGGAGGACCGATCCTCGTCGGGGTGCGCGACGGTGATCCCTCGGACCGGCGCGGGATCGCTCCGGCGGGCGGGGACTGGGTCTGGGGCTGTGCGCTCGATCGGGGTAGCGGACTTCGGCGCCCGCCGGCGCGTGTGATCGGAGGCGACGATCACCGGGGTGGCGACCGCGGTCGTCGCAAGCACGACGGCGCCCGCCTTGGTGAGGAACGCCGACGCCCCGGCGCCGCCGGCGAGCTCCGCGATCCGCTCGGCCGTCGGCGCACCGCCGGCGGCCCCCGCGGAGGCCAGCCAGTTCGCCAGCGGCATCGGCGTGACGGCCGTGGCCGCCGCGCGCAGGGTCACGCGGGCGCGATGGACGAGCTGCCGCACCGCGCCCTCGGAGACCCCGAGCCCACGCGCCACCTCCTCCTGGCCGCGCCCCTCTATGGCGATCTGCAGCAGCGCCTCACGCTGGCGCTCGGGCAGCGCGGCCAGGCCGGTGAGGGTCTGGCGGACGACTGCACGGCGCTCGAGCTCCTCCTCCGGCGCGTCGCCGACGCTCAGCGACTCCTGGAGCTCCGTGTAGTCATAGCCGGCGAGCCGGAGCTGGTTCAGCGCGGTGTTGTGGACGATCCGGTAGAGCCACGGCCGCAGCTCGTGCACCTCGTCGCCGCGCGACAGCGCGCTCCACGCAGCCACGAGCGACTGCTGTAGGGCGTCCTCCGCCCGCGCCTCGGGGAGGATCCGCCGGCACGCGCGCAGCAGCGGGCCGCGGTAGCGCTCGACGATCGCCTCGAACGCCCGCGGGTGTCCCGCGCGCGCGAGAACGACCAGCCGCTCGTCGGACTGGGTGCGTAACAGGACTGTGGACGGCGAGATCGGCATGCCCCTGCGACACGCGGTGGCTGGGTCGCGTTACGCATCCCGGCGCAGCGTGGTTCGAACGGTCAGGCGGGCTCGGGCAGCAGCTCGAGCCCGGATTCGGCTGCCTCGCGCACCACGCGCAGGCTGTCGCGCTTGCGCTCGAACTCGCCCGGCGTGTAGCAGTGGACGTCCGCGGGGGCGCCCATCTCGTACGCGTCCCACAGCGTGCCGGCCACGTACACGCGCTCCAGCCACGGCATGCCGCTGAACTGCTCGGAGACGAGCACGACGACGTACTCGGGGCCGCGCTCGCGCTGCGGCCCGGCGCCGCGCAGGTCCGCGACCCGCGCCCCGCCGAGGATCGCCCGCTGGATCGGCCAGCGGTCGTTCAGCCGCCGCATGTATCGCTCGAGCTCGCGGTGATTGAGCTCTCCGTCCCGGGTCACGCACCGTCCATTGTGTCCGACCTGCGCGTGCACGGCAAGGCGGCGCGGGTTCGTGTGGGCCGCGCGGGCGGGGCCGGCGAACTGCGGGCAGGGTAGGCGGGAGCCCGAAAGCGCTCGGCGAGAAACGATCACGTCCGCGGCGGGTGTGTGGAAATCTAGTTCGACCTGGTCGAAGTGAATTGACATTCACCTCTTGCGGCCGATCGGGCGTGATCGAGCTCGCGCGAACAGACCGCACGCCGCTGGCTACCGACCACGCCCGTTCACCGCGAGCCGGCTCGTCCCCTCCTCACTTGCCCGCAGTTCGCCGGGACCGCCACGCGGCCGCAAGGATCAGCCGGGCCCGCCACCCGGCGGCAACGATCAGCCGAACTCCCCCAGCTCATGCGGCCCGACGCACGCCACCGACAGCGCCTCGGACACCCCGCGCCCGATCTCGACGACCTCGTCGTAGGTCACCTTGTCCAGCGCCGCGATCGCCGCGTCCGGGTCGATCTCCTGGCCGAACACGACGGTCTGGGACGCGGCGTGACGGGCGACGGTGTTGGTGTTCTCGAACGCCAGCACGCGGCGGCCGGCCGCGAACGCTCGTCCGCGCTCGACCTCGCTCTCGGTCGGGCCGTTCGTGCGCAGGTCGTCGACGATCTCCCGCATCCGCTCGTAGGCCTCGACGCACTTCGCCGAGTCGAGGCCCGCGGACAGCTGGAGGATCGGCACGTCGGCGAACGTGTGGTCGACCGAGTAGACGGAGTACGCAAGCCCGCGCTGCTCGCGGATCTCGTCGAACAGGCGGGAGCCCATCGAGCCGCCCAGGAGCGTCGAGTACACCGTCAGCGCGGCGCGGGCGCGCTCGTCGCGCGGCTCGATGGCCGGGCGGTAGCTCATGCGCAGGTGCGACTGGTTGGAGTCGCGCTGCTCCACGAGCGTCTGGGGCGTGAACGCCGGCGCCGGCTCGAACGCGCCGTCGGTCGAGATCGACGGGAAGCGGCCGAACAGCTCGGCGAGCTCGCGGTCCTCGGGAAGGTGCTCGAGGTTGCCGACCAGGAAGGCGCCGCCGCGCGAGCCGGCCCACTGGCGGCGGCGGAAGCTCACCACGGCGTCGCGCGTGAACGTGCGCAGGTGCTCGGCGGGGCCCAGCACCGTGCGGCCGAGCGGGTGCTCTCCGAACGCCGCGCGGTCGATCAGGTGCTCGGCCACGACGGCCGGCTGGTCGTTCGCGCGCGCGATCTCCTGGATGACGACGCCCCGCTCGCGGTCGAGCTCGCCGGCGTCGATCTTCGGGCGGCCCACGAAGTCGGTCAGGAGGTCGATCGCCTCGCCGGCAACCTCCGCCCGGCAGGTGACGTGGAAGGCCACGAGGTCGTGCGACGTGTAGGCGTTCAGCACCGCGCCAAGCGTCTCGGCGGTCTGGTTGACCTTGCGGTAGTCGTCGTACTTCTCGCCGCCCTTGAACACGAGGTGCTCGAGGAAGTGCGCCATGCCGTTCTCCTCCGCCCGTTCCGTGCGCGCGCCGGCGTCGAACGCCACCAGCGCGGTCAGGCTGCGGGTCGGCAGCTCGACGCGGTACAAAGGCAGTCCGTTGGGCAGGGAGGAGGACTCGATGCGCGCCATGCCGATGAGCGTACTCAACGACACGCGGATAACCCGCCGGACTTTGCTGCGCGCCGGCGCGGTCGCCGGCGCCGGCGTCCTCGCCGCGCCGGTCCGGGCGCCCGCGTTCCACCGCTCGCGCCCACAGATCACGCACGGGATCCAGAGCGGCGACGTGACCGCCAACTCGGCGATCGTGTGGACCCGCGCCGACCGGCCGAGCCGGATGGTCGTCGATCTCGCCCGCACACCGTCGTTCCATGACGCGCGGCGGCTCCGTGGGCCGGTCCTCACCGCGGACACCGACTTCACCGGCAAGGTCGCCGTGCGCGGCCTGGCGCCCGGCCGGCCGGTGTTCTACCGCGTGCGGCTCGAGGACCCGTGGAAGGCCGGTCCGGACTCGGACGCCGCCGCCGGCTCGTTCCGCACGGCGCCGGCCGACTCGCGCGACGTCTCGTTCGTGTGGAGCGGCGATCTGGCCGGCCAGGGCTGGGGGATCAACCCCGACTTCGGCGGCTACCGGATCTTCCGCGTGATGGGCGCCCTGGATCCGGACTTCTACCTTTGCAGCGGCGACACGATCTACGCGGACAACCCGCTGGTGGAGACGGTCGTACTGCCCGACGGCCGCACTTGGCGGAACCTCGTGACCCCGGCCAAGCAGAAGGTGGCCGAGACGCTCGACGAGTTCCGCGGTGCCTTCGCCTACAACCTGCTCGACGCCGAGCTCAAGGCGTTCGCCGCGCGCGTCCCGCAGGTCAACCAGTGGGACGACCACGAGGTCCACAACAACTGGTACCCGGGCCAGGTCCTCGAGGACGCGCGCTACACGGAGCGCCGTGCCGACGTGCTCGCCGGCCGGGCCAAGCAGGCGTTCTTCGAGTACCTGCCGATCGCGCCCCAGCGCGCCGACGGCGCCGGCCGGATCTACCGCAAGATCTCGCACGGGCCGAACCTCGACGTCTTCGTACTCGACATGCGGACGTTCAAGGACCCGAACGGGACCAACCGCTATGCCGACCCGAGCGTCGGGCTGCTGGGGCGCGAGCAGCGCGAGTGGCTCGAGCGCGAGCTCGTCGCCTCGCGCGCGACCTGGAAGGTGATCGCCAACGACCTCCCGCTCGGGCTCGTCGTGCCCGACGGACCGGTGAACCTCGAGGGAGTCGCGCAGGGCGACGGCGGGGCGCCGCTCGGGCGGGAGCTGGAGTTCGCCGAGGTCCTGCGCGTCGCCAAGCGGCGCAAGGTCCGCAACCTGGTGTTCGTCACCACCGACGTGCACTACGCCACGGCCCACCACTACGACCCGGCACGGGCGGCGGTGACCGACTTCGACCCGTTCTGGGAGTTCGTCGCCGGCCCGCTCAACGCCGGCGCGTTCGGGCCGAATGCGCTCGACGGCACGTTCGGTCCCGCGACCGTGTTCTCGCGACCCTCCCCGACGCCGAACACGTCGCCGCTGGACGGCTACCAGTTCTTCGGCCTGGTCGAGGTCGACGGCGGCTCGAGGGTGATGACGGTCTCGCTGCGCGACATCGCCGGTACGGTGCTCTTCTCGGTCGACCTCCTGCCCGACCGTCCGCACCGCTGGCCTGAATGAGGCCTTGCAGGCAGGGATCGTTGCGCGACCGGCGAAGCGACCGCTGTAGCCTGGTCCGCTCCCCATGGCCGCCACCGAACGCCACATACGCCGCAGCGCGCGCCGCGAGGGCGCGCATGAGCCGCCGCCGGCTCGCCCTCCCGCCACCGGCGCCATCGTCTCGTTCTCGGGCGTCGAGAAGCGCTACGACTCGGGCGACGTGGCGCTGTCGGGCGTCACCTTCGACATCTACCCGGGCGAGTTCGTCTTCCTGGTCGGCGCGTCGGGCTCCGGCAAGTCGACGACGATCCGGCTGCTGATCAAGGAGACCGAGCCGACGGCGGGCGAGCTCCGCGTCGCCGGGCGCGACGTCGCGCGGATCCCGCGCAGCCGCGTGCCGTACTACCGCCGCAACCTCGGCGTGGTCTTCCAGGACTACAAGCTGCTGCCCAACCGCACGTTGTACGAGAACGTCGCCTACGCGCTGCAGGTGACCGGCGGCTCGCGGCGCGAGATCCGCGACAAGGTGCCGGACATCCTGCGCCTGACCGGGCTCGCGACCAAGCTGCACAACTACCCGGACCAGCTCTCCGGCGGCGAGCAGCAGCGCGTCTCGGTGGCGCGCGCGTTCGTGAACCACCCGCCGCTGCTGCTGGCCGACGAGCCGACCGGGAACCTCGATCCCGAGACCTCGATCGGGATCATGCAGCTGCTCTACCGGATCAACCGCACGGGCACGACCGTCCTGGTCGCCACGCACGATGTGACGATGGTCGACCAGATGCGCCGGCGGGTGATCGAGCTGGCCGAGGGCCGCGTCGTCCGCGACGAGCGGGCCGGCGCGTACGCCGCGCGCGAGAGCACGCGCGAGTTCGCCATCCGGATGCGGAGCGCGCAGGGTTGAGGCCGGTCTTCTTCTTGCGCGAGGCGCTGCGGGCGCTCAAGCGCAACGCGGTCCCGTCGTTCGCCGCGATGGCGACGGTGCTGGTCACCGTGCTCGTCCTGGGCGTCTTCATCCCGGTGGTGCAGGCCACCACGGGCGCGGCCAACGAGGTCCGCAATAAGGTCATCGCCGACGTCTACCTCAAGAACAACGCGACGAAGGCGGACATCGACCGCGTCGGGCGGCTGATCCGCTCGCTGCCGACCGTCAAGCGCGTCGAGTTCGTGTCCAAGCAGGAGGCGCTGCGCCGCGAGCAGCAGCGCTACCCGCAGGCCTACGAGCTGCTCGGCTCCAACCCGCTGCCCGACACCTATCGCGTCACGCCCCGGCGCCCCGACGACATCTCCAAGCTCCGCGACGCGCTCGCGCCGCTGTCGCCGGCCGGCGGGCGCACGGTCGTCGACGGCGCGATCGAGGAGGTCCACAACCGCGAGGAGGAGACGAGCAAGATCCTCTCCGTCACGCGCGTCGTGAAGCTCACGATGGCGCTGCTCGCGGGCCTGCTGATCGTCGCCTCGGTGCTGCTGATCGCGAACACGATCCGGCTCTCGCTCTACGCCCGCCGGCGCGAGGTGGAGGTCATGAAGCTCGTCGGCGCGACCGACTGGTTCATCCGCTGGCCGTTCGTGCTCGAGGGGGTGCTGGTCGGCGCGCTCGGCGGGATCGTCGCGGTGCTGCTGCTGGGCGTCGTGAAGGTCGCGGTGGTCGACCCCCTGGCGGCCGACTTCGCACTGATCGCCGCGCCCAAGACAATCAACTTCGCGCTGTTGATCGCGATCCTGCTGGCGGCTGCGGTCGTCGTGTCGGCGCTCGGATCCGGGCTCTCGCTGCGGCGGTTCCTTAGGGTTTGAGTTAACGCGCGCGGTACCGTGAGGTCCCGGAATGCGCCTCCCGGGATCCCTGCTCGCCGTCTTCGTGCCCGTCGCCCTCGTGCTCGGGATCTGGCTCGGCGGCCATCCCGACCGCCTGCCGGGCGTCGCCCGCGACACGCTGGTGGCGGACTCCGACGGGCGCCTCTACGAGGAGGCGGTCGACACCATCGAGCGCGACTACTACCGCCCGGTCGACCGCAAGAAGCTGCTGGACCGCTCGCTGGGATCGGCGGTCGAGTCGCTCGACGACCAGTTCTCCAACTACTTCTCGCCGCGCGCCTACACCGGCTTCCAGGAGTCGACGGAGGGCAGGTTCGAGGGCGTCGGGATGACCGTGCTGCCGACCAAGGCGGGCCTGCGCGTCGACAAGGTCTACGCGCGCTCGCCGGCCCAGCGCGGCGGCCTGGAGCGGGGCGACGTGATCGTGACCGTGAACGGCCAGTCGATCGCCGGCACGTCCTCCGAGGACGCGACGGCGCTCATCAAGGGGCCCGCGGGGACCGTCGTCACGCTCGGCGTCAAGCGCGGCGCCGGCCCCATCCGCGACCTGCGGCTGCGCCGCGCGAAGGTCGACATCCCGGTGGTCGAGAGCCGGATGGAGACCTCCGGGGGCCGCAAGATCGCGTGGGTGCACCTCTCGAGCTTCACCTCCGGGGCGCACGGCGAGGTCTCCACCGCCGTGAAGAAGCTGCTCCGCCGCGGCGCGAAGGGCGTGGTCTTCGACCTGCGCGACAACGGCGGCGGGCTGCTGAACGAGGCGGTCGGCGTCGCGTCGGTGTTCCTGCCCGACGGGCGCGTCGTCTCGACCAAGGGCCGCGCGCGCGCCGAGCACGTCTACAAGGCCACGGGCGGGGCGATCTCGGGCAGGATCCCCGTCGCGGTGCTGGTCAACGAGAACTCGGCGTCGGCGTCGGAGATCGTCGCCGGCGCGCTGCAGGACCGCCACCGCGCGAAGGTCGTCGGCACGCGCACGTACGGCAAGGGCGTCTTCCAGGAGATCGAGCGGCTGTCCAACGGCGGCGCGCTGGACATCACCGTCGGCGAGTACTTCACGCCAAGCGGGCGCAACCTCGGCGGCGGCGGGGTGCGCAAGGGCGCCGGGATCACGCCCGACGTGAAGGCCGCGGACAACCCGAAGACCAAGGCCGACGAGCAGCTGCAGGCCGCCCTGCGCACGGTCCGGCGTGAAGCATCGCCATAGCGAGCGCCCCGCGCGCGCGTCCGGCCCGGTCGTGGCCGTGATCGAGAAGCACGGGCGCTTCCTCACCGCCGCGCCGTTCTTCAGTCGTGGGCCGCGGCTGAGCGTCGACCGCTCCCGGGACGGCCACGCACGGGTCGGCGACCTCGTGCTGGTCGCGCCCGCGCGCAGCGGCCACTGGCGCGTCCAGCGGCGCCTGGGGCGCCCCGACGTGGCGCGCGACGTGCTGGAGGGGCTGCTGCTGGACCGCGGCCTGCGGCGGCGCTTCGACCCCTTGGTCGAGCGCGAGGCGCGCACGGCGGCCGAGGAGACCCGGGCCGGCCCCGAGCGGCTCGACCTGCGCGCGCTGCCGACGTTCACGATCGATCCGCCGAGCGCGAAGGACTTCGACGACGCGATCTCGGCCCAGGCGCTGGAGGACGGCGCGGTGCGCGTGTGGGTCCACATCGCCGACGTCGCCGCGCACGTACCGCCGGGCTCGGCCGTCGACCGCGAGGCGCTCCGGCGCGGCAACTCGGTGTACGTGCCGGGGCTGGTGGAGCCGATGCTGCCCGAGGCGCTGTCCAATCGCGCCTGCTCGCTCCTCCCCCACCAGGATCGCCTGACGGTGACCGTCGAGATGGAGCTCGACGGCGCGCGGGTGCGCCGCGCGGCGTTCCACCGCAGCGTCATCCGCTCCGACGCTCGGCTCGACTACCCGCGCGTCGATCGCATCTTCGAGGGTTCGGAGCGCGCCGAGGAGCCGTGGGGCGAGCCGCTGCAGGTCGCCCGGCGGGTCGCCGCCGCCCTGCACGAGGCGCGCGAGGCGCGCGGCGCGCTGGCGGTGGAGTCGGTCGAGCCGGAGTTCGCGTTCTCGCGCGAGGGCCACGTCACGCGGCTCGCCGCCAGCGAGCCCACGGAGTCGCACCGGCTGATCGAGCACCTGATGATCGCCGCCAACGAGGCGGTCGCGACGCTGCTGGAGACGCGCAAGCTGCCGGCGCTCTACCGCGTCCACGAGCGCCCGGAGCCGGCCCGCGTCGAGCACCTCGTCGCCCAGCTCGCGTCGCTGGACGTGCCCACGCCGCCGCTGCCGGAGCGGATGACGCCGCAGCAGGCGATGGACGTTGCCGGCGAGATCTCGCACCTCGTGGACCGCGAGGTGCGCCGCCGCCGCCACGGGCGGATCGCGTTCACGTCGCTCGTGCTGCGCTCGCTCAAGCAGGCCCACTACTCGCCGCGCAACGCCGGCCACGCGGGCCTGCGGTCGGCGCGCTACTGCCATTTCACCTCGCCGATCCGCCGCTACCCGGACCTCGTCTGCCACCGCGCGCTGCTGGCCGCCGTCGGCGCCGGCGAGGATCCGCCGCGCGCCCAGGAGCTCGAGCACGCCGGCGAGTGGTGCTCGCTGCGCGAGCGCGACGCGATGGCGATCGAGCGCGCCGCCGACGACGTCGCGCACGCCTTCCTGCTCGAGCGCGAGCTGTTCGAGCGCGGCTGGGACACCGAGTGGACGGGCGAGGTGACCGGCGTGATCGGCGCCGGCGCGTTCGTGGCGTTCCACGGCTACGAGGGCCTGCTGCCGGTGCGGCGGCTGCGCGGCGACTGGTGGGAGCTCAACGACCTGGAGACCATGCTGGTCGGCGCCGAGTCCGGCCAGGCGATCCGGCTCGGCGACCCCGTCGACGTGCGCGTCGAGCGCGTCGACACGACGCGCGGCCGCGTGGACCTAACGCGGCTATAGCAGCTTGGGCCGGATGGTATTCGCCCGCGCGTGACGATCGACGGCGCGCGGCTCGCCGCTGCTGTACGGGTGTTCTGTGAGGCGCTCGCCGACCTGCTGAGATAGTGCGGTGGCCGACGTCGCCAACAACCGCCAGGCGTACTACCGCTACGACCTGCTCGAGCGCTGGGAGGCGGGCCTCGTGCTGACCGGCACCGAGGTCAAGTCGCTGCGCGGGGGCAAGGCGCAACTCAAGGACGGCTACGCCACCGTCCGCGACGGCGAGGTCTGGCTGCACAACGTCCACATCCCGCCATATGCGCCGGCGACGCGCGAGAACCACCCGCCCGAGCGCTCGCGCAAGCTGCTGCTGCACCGGCGCGAGATCGAGCGGCTGATCGGCAAGACGAAGGAGAAGGGGCTCACGCTGGTCCCCACGCGGCTGTATTTCAAGGGGCCGCACGCGAAGGTGGAGATCGCGCTGGCGCGCGGCAAGGCGGTCGCCGACAAGCGCGACACGATCCGCGAGCGCGAGATGAAGCGCGAGATGGAGCGGGCGGTCAGACGGCGGCGGTGAAGCCGAGGTCGATCGGCCCGGCGGGGATGATCCGCTTCGGGTTCAGCGTGTCGTGGGTCGTGTAGTAGTGGCGCTTGATCTCGTCGAGCGCGAACGTCTCGGCGATGCCCGGCTGGTTGAAGAGGTCGCGCGTGTAGCGCAGCAGGTTCGGGAAGTCGACCAGCCGCGCGCCGTTGAGGCGGAAGTGCGTGTGGTAGACGGCGTCGAAGCGCAGCAGGGTCGGCAGCAGCCGCCAGTCGGCCTCCGTGATGCGCTCGCCGGTCAGGTAGCGGCGCGTGGCGAGCCGCTCCTCCAGGCGCGGCAGCGCCGTGAACACGCCCCGGTAGGCCTCCTCGTAGGCCTCCTGTGAGCGGGCGAAGCCGGCGCGGTAGGCGCCGTTCTGGAGCTCGTCGTAGATCCAGCCGTTGAGCTCGTCGATCTCCGCGCGCAGCTCGGGCGGGTAGAGGTCGCCGCCGGCCCAGTCGTTGAAGATCCGGACGAGGTCGGCGGACTCGTTGTTGACGATCCGCTCGTCGTCCTTGTCCCACAGCACCGGCACGCTCACGCGGCCGTCGTAGTGCTCCACGGTGGCGTCATACGCCTCCCGCAGGAGCTCGAAGCCGTTGACCTCGTCGCTGAAGCGCCCGCCGCTGAACGCCCAGCCGCGCTCGTCGCGGTAGGGGTCCAGGTAGGAGATGCCGAGCCGGTCGGTGAGGCCGAGCACCGAGCGGGCGATCACCGCGCGCTGCGACCACGGGCACGCCAGCGCGGCGTAGAGGTGGTGGCGCTCCGGTGGGCCCTGCGGGCGGTCGCGGAAGCGGCTCGCCTGGCGGACGAACGCGCCGCCGGTGATCGACGCGGTCACCCGATGATTATGAGCAGGACGTCCCCCCGGGAAACGTGGGGGGCCCGCGAATTTCGACGATCGCCGAAGTGTGATTCTTCCCGCACATTGCGGCGATGTGAGGCAGCCGGCTCTTGCGCTCCGCGAGCGCCGCTGAATAGGGTCCCACTCGACGCGGAGGTAGAGACGCAAAGAGCGAGGCCATGAGGTGAAAGGCCCGCCGCCCCGCCATCTGAAGCGTTTGCGTGGAAGATGACGGGGGCCTCGAGCGGCTCCCTCCGCGTCGCTTTCGTTTAAGCCCCCAGCTGCAGCCAGATCTCGCTGCGGGTCGGGAACGCGGGCACGGCGTGGCGGAGGCGCTCGAGCGGGACCTCGCCGACAATCGCGATCGTCGCCGCGTGCAGGAAGTCGGCGACCTCGGAGCCGGTGATCGTGCAGCCGACGACGATCCGGCGCTCGCGGTCGACGATCCAGCGCGTGGTGCCGGTCGCGCCGCGGCCGTAGAACGAGCCGCCGGCGTTGCCGGACGTCTCGGTCTCGTAGACGTCGAACAGCAGCCCGGCGCGCTCGGCCGACTCCGTCGTGTGGCCGACGGCGGCGACCTGCGGGTCGGTGAACACGACCCGCGGCGCGAGCGGGCCGTCGGCGCCGTGGGCGAGCGCGACGTCGTGGCCCACGATGTGGTCCGCCGCCACGCGCCCCTGGTACTTGCCCATGTGCGTGAACAGCGCGCGGCCGTTGAGGTCGCCGATCGCGTACAGCCAGGCGTGGCCGGGGACGCGCATGTGGGCGTCGACGGCGATCGTCCCGCCCGCCGCGAGCCCGACGTCCTCGAGCCCGAGCCCCGCGGTCTGGGGGCGGCGGCCCAGTGCCACCAGCAGCACGTCGCCCTCGGCGGTGCCGCCGTCGGCGGTCGTCACCGTCACCGCCACGCCGTCCTGCCCGACCTTCACGGCCTTCTGGCCGGTGCGGATGTCGACGCCGTACTCCGCGAGCGCGTCGGTCACCTGCGCGCAGGCGTACTCCTCCTCGCGCGGCAGCAGCCGCCGCTCACCCTCGATCAGCGTGACCTGGCTGCCGAGCGTCTGGAACGCCTGCGCCATCTCGACGCCGACGACGCCGCCGCCCATGATCACGAGCCGCTCGGGAATCGTCTTCGCGGTCGTCGCGTCGCGGTTCGTCCACGCGCCGTCGATGGCGTCCAGGCCCTCGATCGGCGGCATCGCCGGCAGCGAGCCGCCGGCCAGGATCACGGCCCGCCGCGCCTCGACCTCCTCGTCGCCGGCGCGTACGCGGCGCTCGCCGGCGAGCTTCCCCCACCCGCGGATCAGCTCGATCCTGCGGTCTCGCAGCCACGGCAGCTGCGCGTCGTCGTCGAGGTCGTGGATCACCTGGTCGCGGCGGTCGAGCACCGCCTGCACGTCGAGCCCGCCGGTTACGGCCTCCCGCACGCCGGGGAGGCGCTGCGCCTCCGCGAGCGCCTCGTACGGCCGCAGGAGCGACTTCGAGGGCATGCACGCCCAGTACGAGCACTCGCCGCCGACGAGCCGGTCCTCCACGATCGCGACGTCCAGCCCATGCTCGGCCAGCCGCCCCGCCGCCACCTCGCCGGCGGGCCCGGCCCCGATCACCACCACGTCGAAGCTCCGCATGGGCGGGCACCCTACGCGACCCGGCGTCCTTTACTTCGAGCCCCGATCAGTCGATATCATGGGAGACGTACATAACCCCTGGGGACGACAGGCTTCGACGTGGTCGGTTCGTGGGGGTGGTTGCGAGCCGAGGTGCCGGAGGCCTCGTAAAACCCCGGTACAAACACAAATCCGAAGTCACACGACTTCAAGCTTCTCGCCTAGCAGACACTAGGTGAAGAGCCTTGGCCCCCCGGAGCCTGCGCCGGGGATCGGCCGAGTCAGATAGCAGGATCACCCCGTGAGGTTCGCCTCGGCCGATCGGGGGACATCTTTTGAGGCTGGCCCTCCGCAACCCCGCCGGCGTTGGCGAGCGGAGGGCGAGATCCAGAGCGCCGGCTACGCTCGTAGATGCTGCCTTTCGCGCGATCGCGGACGCGGGTTCAATTCCCGCCGTCTCCATAAAGTTGCCCAAATCGGCTGTCGTCAGGGGCGCGGGACGTCGTCGCGCGAGCGGGGTCGAGGAAGGTGAAGCGTGCGCTGTTTGGCGGCTGCTCGCGGCTCTCGAAGAGCGGAGCGTAGAGGGCGCGGCCGAGCTGGTTGGCGGCCAGGTAATCGCCGCGCATGTTGCTCACGGTCGCCGGCGAGCCGATGCCGTCGAGGATTCGCTGCACCTCTGGCCGGACGCGCTGCTGGGTGGGGCGGCGCCGGCGCCGCGGGGCGATGGGGCTGGCAGCGCGAGCGAGGCGACCTCCTCGCGCCGCAGCCCGGGCACGCGCCGCTGGCCGTAGGTCGGCAGGCCGGCCTGCTCGGGCGTGACCTTGGCCCGCCTCGAGGTCAGGAACTGCGAGAGCTCGTCTGCCGCGTGCACGGGCTCCAATGCACGCCGGGCAGGCCCACCCAGGGGTGCCCTCTCAGTACCCCTCTGACAGGGCCTCTCAGGTCTCGCAGATCGGTGGAACAGTGAACGCCGGCCCGCACGACTTCAAGGCGACAGAGAACACCACCGTGAGCACTGACAACACCACCGGCCGCGTCGCGGTCATCACCGGCGCCTCGTCGATCGGCGAGGCCACCGCCCGCGCGGAGGCGACCTGATCGACCTCTCCTCGTACCCGGCGACCTCGATCGCACCCGAGGACATCGCCGAGGTCATCGCCTTCGCCGTCTCGCGGCCGCGCAGTGTGTCGCTCAACGAGATCCTCGTCCGCCCCACCCGGCAGGCGCTGTGATGACCGAACACCCACGACGACCCGACACGAGAGGAACGAACCCGACCATGGCCCTCGCCACAACCCCCACGCTGGAGCTGAACAACGGCGTCACGATGCCCGCCCTTGGGCTCGGCGTCTTCCAGAGCCCTCCCGCGGAGACGGTCACCGCCGTCGAGGCCGCGCTCGCCGAGGGCTACCCGCTGATCGATACGGCCGCCGCTTACGGCAACGAGCGCGAGGTCGGCGAGGGCATCCGCCGCTCTGGTGTCGACCGCGGCGACGTCTTCATCACCACCAAGCTGTGGATCAGCGATTACGGCTACGACGCCGCGCTGCGGGGCTTCGACGCCAGCCTGCGCCGGCTCGGGGTCGACCACGTCGATCTCTACCTGCTGCATCAGCCGGTGCCGACCGCCTTCGAGTCGACCATCGGCGCCTACAAGGCCGCCGAAACGGTCCTCTCCGAGGGCCGGGCACGCGCGATCGGGGTCTCCAACCACAGCCGGCAACATCTCCAGAACCTGACCGAGCGCACCGACGTCGTGCCGGCGGTCAACCAGGTCGAGCTGCACCCGTACTTCACGCAGCCCGCGCTGCGCGAGGTCCACACCGAGCTGGGCATCGTCACCCAGTGCTGGTCGCCGCTCGGCGGCGTCCTCGTGTACGTGCCCGGCGGCGACGAAGCCCGGGGCCCGCTGACCGATCCGGTCATCACGGACCTCGCGGCCGAGTACGGCAAGACCCCCGCGCAGGTCATCCTGCGCTGGCATCTCGAGCACGGGTTCTGCGCAATTCCGAAGTCGGTGAAGCCTCACCGCATCGCGGAGAACTTCGACGTCTTCGACTTCTCGCTGACGGCCGGGGAGGTCGCGGCGATCGACGCGCTCGATACCGGCGTGCGCGGCGGCCCGGACCCCGAGCTGCTGCACCGCGAGACGCATCCGTTCGTCGTCGACAACTCCTAGCCCGGCCATGGAGTACCGCCCGCTCGGACGCACCGGCGTCCAGGTCTCAGAGCTCTGCCTCGGCACGATGATGTTCGGCGCCTGGGGCAACCCCGACCACGACGACTCGATCCGCATCATCGACAGCGCGTTGGATGCCGGGATCAACTTCGTCGACACGGCCGACATCTACTCCGCCGGCGAGTCGGAGGAGATCGTCGGCAAGGCCTTGAAGCGCCGTCGCGACGACGTCGTGCTGGCCACGAAGTTCTGGGGCGCGATGGGTGACGATCCCAACCGCCGCGGCGTCTCGCGCCGCTGGATCATCGCCGAGGTCGAGAACTCGCTGCGGCGCCTCGGGACCGACTGGATCGACCTCTACCAGATGCATCGTCCCGACCCGGACACCGACATCGACGAGACGCTCGGCGCGCTGACCGATCTCGTGCACCAGGGCAAGGTCCGCTACATCGGCTCGTCGTCGTTCTCGGCCGGCGAGATCGTCGAGGCGCAGTGTGCGGCGCGCGAGCGGCGCTTGGAGCGCTTCCGCACCGAGCAGCCGCCGTATGCGATCCTCGTTCGCGGGATCGAACTCGACGTCCTGCCGATCGCGTCCCGCCATGGCATGGGCATCCTCACCTGCAGCCCGCTGGCCGGTGGCTGGCTGTCCGGCCGTTGGAGCGCAGAGGCGACACCCACCTCGCCCGCGCGGCAGCGACTGGTCGCTCGCTTCGACATGTCACTGCCTGAGAACCGGCGCAAGCTCGAGGCGACCGAGGCGCTCGGCACGCTGGCCGACGAGGCGGGCCTGTCGTTGATCGAGCTGGCGATCGCCTTCGTGGTCAACC
>JBIOTP010000408.1:0-5464 GCA_044865965.1 Solirubrobacteraceae bacterium | reverse complement strand
TCATCAGCGTCTCGTGCGGGGCGTCGGGCATCTGCTTGGAGATCACGCGGCGGACCTTGGAGAGCTCCTCCATGAGGTTGTGCTGCGTGTGCAGGCGGCCGGCGGTGTCGACGATCACGACGTCGGCGTGGCGCTCCCGCCCGCGCGCGATGGCGTCGAAGGCGACCGCGCCGGGGTCCGATCCCTCCCGACCCTTCACGACGTCCACGCCGACGCGCTCCCCCCATCGTTCGAGCTGCTCGACGGCGGCGGCGCGGAACGTGTCCGCGGCGCCGATCACGACGTTGCGGTCGAGGGTGTGCTTGAGGTGCCAGGCGAGCTTGCCGATCGTGGTCGTCTTGCCGGTGCCGTTGACGCCGACGACGAGGATCACGGTCGGCTCGGCCCGGAGGTCGATGTGGTCGTCACCGGTGCGCGCGAGCTCGGCGAGCAGCTCCGCGAGCCGGTCGGTGAGCGCCTCGCCGCCGACGATGTCGCCCTGCTCCGCTTCTCTCTCGAGGCGCTCGACGACCTGCGCGGTCGTGCTGGCGCCGACGTCGGCGTAGATCAGCGCCTCCTCGAGGCGCTCCCACGTGTGCTCGTCGAGGTCCCCCTCGAACAGCGTGGCGTGCACCTCGGCGGCCAGCGCCTCGCGCGTCTTGCGCATGTTGTCGCGCAGCCGCCGGAAGAAGCCGCGCCGGCGCTCCTCGCGCTCGGATGGGGTTGCACCCACCCCCGGCGCGGGCGCGGCGCCGTCGAGCACGAAGAGGTCGTACCAGTCGCGGGCCATCGGGTTCGGCAGGATAGAGGCGGCGGCGCGCGGCGCCCTCCTCACGCGTCCGATGGGCGGGGGCGCGAAGATGGCGGGCGTGACCGCCTGGCTCCTTACGGCTCTCGGCGCCGCGCTCGCGGTGGCGCTCGAGCTGTTCGAGGCGCTCGCGATCGTGCTCGCGGTCGGGAGCACCCGGCGCTGGCGCGACGCGGCGCTGGGGGCGGCCGCGGCGGTCGTGGTGCTCGCTCTGATCGCCGGGCTGGTCGGTCCGGTCGTGCTTGCCGCGCTGCCGCTGGACCTGCTGCGGTCGGTGGTCGGCGTGGCGCTGCTGCTGTTCGGGCTGGAGTGGCTGCGCAAGGGCGTGCTGCGGCTCGCCGGCCGGCGCGCGCCGTCCTCGGCGATGCGCGAGTACCTGGAGGAGCGCTCTGCGATGGAGGCGCTGGCGCCGGCGGCGCCGGGGCGGCCGGACTGGCCGGCGCGGATCGTCGCGGGCAAGGGCGTGTTCCTGGAGGGGCTCGAGGTCGTGCTGATCGTCGCGGCGCTGGCCGGCGGGTCGCACGGCGCGGCGCCCGCGCTCGCGGGCGCAGCCGTGGCGGTCGTGGCGGTGGCGGCGGTCGGCGCGGTCGTCCACCGGCCCCTCTCGCGGCTGCCGGAATCGGCGTTGAAGTACGCCGTCGGCGTGCTGCTGACGAGCTTCGGCGTCTTCTTCCTGGCCGAGGGGCTGGGCGCCGAGTGGCCCGGCGGCGACGTGGGGCTGCTGTACGTGGCGGCGGTCCTGCTCGCGGTCGCCCAGCTCCACGTGCGCCGGCTCGCGCGCCGGGCGGTGCCGGCGTGAACGCGCTGCGCAAGCTCGTCCTCGGCGAGACGCGGGCGGTCCCCGCGGGCGTGGCGGTGGTCTTGATCTGCGCCCTGGTGCTGCGGACGACGGGGTGGTGGCAGGACGCCGGCGGGTTCGTCCTGCTCGCCGGCGTCGCGGCGGTCCTGACGGCCTCGCTGCGACTACCCTGAGACGCGATGAGGCTCGCCGACCGGGATGAGACGCCGCGTCGCCGGGGACGGTGGTGGCTCGCCCTCGACGAGGGCCGGCGGTGGCTCGCGGCTCGGAACGAGTCGCCGAAGGGCGCCCCCGAGGACTCCGACCTCGACGACGCCCGCGAGTCGCTGCGCTACTGGGAGGTCCGCGCCCGCCGGCTCCCGCGCCGCGCCGTGCGGCGCCGCCGCGAGGCGCGGGCGATGGCCGTGCGCTGGCGCGCCCAGGTGCAGGAGGCGGAGCGGCGCCGCTACGGCGGCGGGGCGATCGGGGCGGTGATCCAGGTCATGGCCGAGCGGCGGCTGCCCGAGGGCGCGCGGCACACCGGGCATCAGGTGGCGCGCGTGGCGATCGCGGTCACTGCTGTGTTCGCGCTCGCGGTCACGGCGCTCGTGGTCGCCTTGGTCGTGGCGGCGGTCTCGCTCGTCACCTGATCGCCTCCGCGAAGGGTGGCGAGGATCGCCCGCGGGCGGTGCTCGATGTCGTCTTCCGTGACTCTGATCACCTTGTAACCCGCGGCGCGCAGGTGTTCGTCGCGGGCTCGGTCCTCGCTTTGCGTTCGCGGTCGGGTGTGGCCGTCGCCGTCGGTCTCGACGCAAAGGCGGGCGCTTGGCCAGTGGCAGTCGACCTCGATGTTGTCGATGCGGACGTTGACGAGCGGCTCGGGCAGATCGTTGGCATTGAGGAGGGCGAGGAGCCGGTCCTCGAGGGCGCTTCTCGTGCCGGCGCTGCCGGCCTCGTGGAGCGCGAGCGCCTTCTTGAGCACGCCCAGCCGGCGGCGTCCGTTGGCGCGGGTCATCGCGTCTCGTGTCGCGGCAGCGTCGACGCGCTTGTGGAAGGCGGCCTCGTGGATCACGTTGGCCAGCTGATAGGAGGTGAGGAGATCGGCGAGGTCGACGAGCGTGCGGGCCACGGTGGTGACCGGGATGCCGTCGCGTTTGGCGACGTCGCGGCGGTCCAACGCGCGGCACTCGTGGACGCGCACCGATGGCCCTACGCGCCGGCGGCGCCCGATCACGTCGATGCCCGCCGGCGCTCGCCGCCAGATGCCCCACAGCGCCGCCGCCGAGAGGTGGCTCAGCGCAGCACCCGGGCCGGCCGCGAGAACCGCCGCCGTCCATCGCCCGTGCTGCGACAGCGCCGCGTGCCCGACGGCGTACACCCCTCGGTACTTGCGATGCAACCGGCCCGCGGCCACGCGCCTGCGCACCGCGCCGCGGTCCAACCCGGCGTCGGCGAGCTGCGCGCTCGTCACGGCGCCGTGCCGGCGCGTGGCCGTGCGCGCGACGACGACATCGGGGGGTGCCGTAACTGAGTGTCGCCCAGCGACACGTACTTGCGTCACCCCCCGATCCTGGCGCGCGGTCGCGAACGGATCAGCACGCAAACGTGCCGAAAGTGCGCCGCCTCAGTGCCGAATGCCCACTCGGCCGACGGCTCCCGTGAGGCCGACGCACTGCGCGCAGCCGACGCACTGCGCGCAGCCGACGCACGCGACGCAGCCGGCGCAGCCCACGTTGCCGATCCCCGCGACGATCCCAGCCGAGCCGACGACGCCCAGGCCGAGCGCGAGGCCGGTGCTGAGCGCGATCGCCGCCGACGCGGCCGTGCCGGCGCTGCCGACCATGCCCGCCGAGCCCGCGATTCCGGCCGAGCCGACGACTCCGGCCGAGCCGGCGACGGCAGCCGAGCCCGATGACTCCCGCCGAGCCGGCCGAGCCCACGACGCCCCTCGACGCCGCCACGCCCGCCGACCCGACGATGCCCGGAGAGCCGGCGATGCCCGTCGGGGCGGCGCCCGCGCCGGGATCTGGCGGCGAGTCGGGCACGGCGCCAGGCTACCGGTCGCCTGTACCGTGCCCGCGATGGGGTCCCGGGACTCGCGCTGCGGGCTTCCGGAGATGTCGCTCGAGGCGGTCGGCATCATCGCCTTCCGCGAGGCGGTCGCGCGCGACCGAGCGCGTCGCCGCGCTCAGGCTGCCTGCTCGTCCACCTGCGGCGGGAGGCGGCGGGAGATGACCTTGGACACGCCGTCGTCGGCCATCGACACGCCGTACAGGCAGTCGGCCGCCTCCATCGTGCGCTTCTGGTGGGTGACGACGATGAACTGCGCGCGGCCGGAGAACGAGCGCAGGAGCGTGAGGAACCGGTCGATGTTGAGGTCGTCCAGCGCGGCCTCGACCTCGTCGAGGATGTAGAACGGGCACGGCCGGGCCAGGAACACCGCGAACAGGAACGCGAGCGCGGTCAGCGACTTCTCGCCGCCGGAGAGCAGCGAGAGCCGCTTGGTGGACTTGCCGGCCGGCGTGATCTCGATCTCGACGCCGATGCGATCCTCCGGCGGCTCGTCCTCGGCCTCCGCGGCCGCGTCCTCGCCGTCGCCGCCTCCCAGCACGAGGCGCGGCCCCGTGTCCTCCTCGACCAGGCGCAGATGGCCGCGGCCGCCCGGGAAGAGCTGCTCGACGACCTCCTCGAAGTTGCGGGCGGCGGCGGCGAAGGTCGCCTCGAACGCCTCGCGGATGCGCTTGTCGGTGTCGCGGATCAGGCTCTCCAGCTCGCGCAGCGCGGTCTCGAGGTCCTCGCGCTGGTGCTCGAGCTCCTCGACGTGCGCGAGCGCCTCGCGGTACTCGCGCTGGGCGAGCGGGTTGACCGGGCCGATCTGCTCGCGCCGGCGCTGGAGGCGCTCGATGCGGCCGCGCAGCGCGGCGCGCTCCTGCTCCGGGACCGGCTCGGGCGCCGGCTCGGAGTTCAGCCCGAGCCGGGCCGCCAGGCGGCCGAGCTCGTGCTCGACCTCTGCGGCATGGTCGCGCGCCTGCTGCGCGCGGACCTCGGCGCGGGTGACCTCCTCCCCGCGCTCCTTCAGGCGGCCGTGGACATCCGATTCCGCGGCCGCGCACTCGCGCAGCTCGGCGGCGAGCCGCTCGCCCGCGTCCCGGTCGGCGGCGAGCTCGGCCTCGAGGATCTCCACGCGCGTCGCGATCGCGCGCCCGGCGTCCTCGAGCGCCTCCGCGAGGCGCTCTGCGAGCGGCAGCAGCGCCTCGTCGCGCGCGAGCCGGCGCCGCTCCTGCTCGAGTCGCTCCCCGCGCTCGCGGCGTTCGCGGTCGGCACGCTCGCTCAGCCGCCGCTCGGTGGCGAGCGCCGCCTCGATCTGCGCCCGGCGCTCGGCGCCCGGCCCCTCGTCCGGCGCGGTCCGCCGCTGCTCGATCACCCAGGCGACATGGCGCTCGGCCTCCGCCGCGTCCTCCCGCGCCCGCGCCGCGGCGCGAGCCTCCCGGTCCGCGACGTCCCGCGCGGCGTCGGCCTCCGCGACCGCCCGCTGCGCCGCCTCGACCTCGACGAGCGCAGCCCGCTCGGCCGCCGCCGCCCGCTCCACCTCCCCGACGAGCGCCTCGCGCCGGTTGCGCTCGGCGAGCACGCGGTCCTCCCCACCGGCGGGAACCTGCCGCAGCTCGTGCGTCAGGGGCGACCACACCCGCCCCTCGCGCGTCACGGCGATCCCGCGAAAGTCGGGGTCGAGGCCCTCGAGCGAGTACACAACCCAAATGCCGGAAAGAAGGGCATTGAGAAGGGAGTCGTCACCCTCAATCTTGATGTGGTGGGCGAGCAGGACCGCGCCGGGCGCGGGCGGCGGGCCGCCGGAGGCGGCGGCGGGTGGCGACGCGGGCCGGGCGACGAGGGCGGCT
>JBIOTP010000407.1:0-17544 GCA_044865965.1 Solirubrobacteraceae bacterium | reverse complement strand
GTCCCGGGTGCCGAGCATGGCGCCGAACACGTGCACGCGCGGCGGCTCGGCAGGGTCGGCGCCGGCGGTCGCCAGCAGGCTGGCGGCGAGCTCGACGGGCGCGTCGGGCGCCCACGCCTGCCACGCGTCGGCGATCGCGACGCCGTCCTGGTGCGGCCATTGCAGATGCAACGTGGTGGTGGCCGGCGCCGGGAGGGTCCGGAGCGTGAGCGCGGTGAGCACGCCGAACTGGCAGCCGCCCGCGCCGCGGAGCGCCCAGAACAACTCGGCGTCGCCCTGCTCGTCGCAGTCGACGACGCGGCCGTCGGCGAGCACCACCCGCGCGGCGACGAGCTGGTCGCTGGTCAGCCCGTGCTTGCGGCCGAGAATTCCGAGGCCGCCGCCGAGCGCGAGCCCCGCGATCCCGACGGTCGGGCCGCACCCGGCCGCGATCGCGAGGCCATGCGCGTCCAGCGCGTCGTAGACGTCGCCGAGTCGCGCTCCGGCGCCGACGGTCGCCACCCCGTCGCCGACGAGCACGGCGTTCATGGGGCTGACATCGACGAGCATCCCGTCGGTCGACGACCGTCCGGCGAAGCAGTGCCCTCCCGCGCGCACCGTCAGCTCCAGTCCGCCGCGGCGGGCGAACGCGATCGCCTCCGCGACGTCGGCGGGCGTCGTGCAGCGCACGATCGCCTGCGGACTGACGTGGTGGAAGCGCCCGATGGGCGGCCGGCGCACGGCCTCGTACGCGGCCGTCCTGGGAAGCAGGACCTCGCCCGCGATCGTGCGGTGCAGCGCGGTGAGCTCAGCGGTGGTCGGCATCGCCTCCGCGATTGAACCAGTCCGTGGGCGCCGTCCCGTGAGCGGCTGCGGCCGAGACACCGCGGCCGCGACAGCGCGAGTAGGTTCCCGGCATGGACGACGTGGGTGCGGCCCGCGTGGCTCGCAATGAGGCGGCGTTTCGGAAGGTCAACGAGGCAATCGAACGCGGTCGCGAAACCCGGGACGGGCTCGTCGGCTTCGTCTGCGAGTGCGGGCGATTGGGATGCAACGAGATCATCGAGCTGACGGTGTCCGAATACGAGGCCGTTCGCGCGGACGCGCGGCGGTTCGCGGTCCGGCCCGGGCACCAGACGGACGCCGAGGAGGTCATCGAGGACCGTGGGCGATACCTCGTGGTCACCAAGCGGGGCAGCGCGGGCGACATCGCCGAGTTAACCGACCCGCGCTGAACGGGAAGACCCCCTGCAGGTGTGCTCGCTCTCACTCACCGTCCCCTGCGTGAGCATGAACGTGGACGCGGTCGCTCGCAGCATCGGCCAGGTGCGCAGGCAGCTGGTCGCGTTCGCCTGCGAGGTCGGCGCTGACCGCGATCTGCAGGCGAGGCTGGCGCTCGCCGTCTCCGAGGCGGCGACGAACGTCGTCATGCACGCGTATCCGAGCGGGGTGTCCCGGCCACTACGCGTCGAAGCCGACTTCGACGACGGCGACCTCCAGGTCGTCGTCGCCGACGAGGGCGAGGGGCTGCGTCCGCGCCGATCGCCGGGCATCGGCGCGGGCCTTGGCATCATCGCCGAGACCTGCGACGAGTTCGTCGTCCGCGAGCGCCAGTCCGCGGGCGTCGAGCTGTGGATGCGCTTCGAGGTCTAGCGATTCGGGGCGGATGACCGTCGGGCGGGCGGGCGCGGCTGCGCGCACCCGCCCGCTGGCTCGCGTCTTCAGGCCGCGCCGGCGATGAGTTTCGCGTCGCGCCCTGGTCACTAGGCCAAACCGCAACCGAACAGGAGTGGAGATGGGAAAGATCGTCGTGAGCCAGTTCATCACCCTTGACGGCGTGGTCGAGGACCCTGGCGGGTCCGAGGGCTTCGACCGCGGCGGCTGGGCGTTCAAGTACGAGCGCGGCCCGGAGGGCGACAAGTTCAAGCTCGACGAGGTGATGGCGGCCGGCGCGCTGCTGCTGGGCCGCGTCACCTACGAGGGCTTCGCCGCGGCGTGGCCGTCGCGCGAGGGCGATTTCGCCGACAAGTTCAACAACATGCCCAAGTACGTCGCCTCGACGACGCTCGAGGACCCCGAGTGGAGCAACTCACACGTGCTCGGCGACGACGTCCCGGCCGCCGTGGCGAAGATCAAGCAGGAGGTCGACGGCGACATCCTCGTGAACGGCAGCGTCTCGCTGATCGCGACGCTGCTCGAGCACGACCTCGTCGACGAGTGGCGGCTGATGGTGTTCCCGACCGTGCTCGGGGCCGGCAAGCGGCTGTTCGCGGACACGGACGCGGCGAAGTCGCTGAAGCTCGCCGACGCGAAGCCCGCCGGCGAGACCGTGATCCTCACCTACGTGCCGGCCTGACTCGATCCGACTTGCGGGCGTCCGGCGACCGGGCGCCCGCGAGCCTCGGGCAGGAACACCGCGTCCGCGCCGCGCGTGAACGCGATCCTCGCCCCCGCGGCGGCCACCAGGGCGGCGAGCGCGCCCGCCAGCAGCCCGGCGCGCGGGCCCGCGGCCTCGGCCAGCCAGCCCACCAGCGGCGCGCCGATCGGCGTCGAGCCGAGGAACACCACCGAGTACAGGGCCATCACGCGCCCGCGCATGACGGGCTCCACCGCGATCTGCAGCGAGGAGTTGATGCCCGCGGCGAACGTCACGCTGGCGGCGCCCAGCGGCACGAGCGCGGCGATCTGGAGCGGCAGCGAGGGCGCCGCCGCAACGAGCAGCTCGGCTGTGCCGAACGCGAGCGCGGCGGCCACCAGCAACCGCGGGCTCATGCGGCCGTGCCGCGCGGCGGCGAGCGCGCCGGTGACGGAGCCGACGCCCATCGCGGCGGTCAGCGCCGCGTAAGTGGCGGCCGTGCCGTGCCAGGTGAAGCTCGCCAGCAGCGGCAGGAGGACCTGGAAGTTGTACGAGACGGTGCCGACCAGCGCCATCATCCCGAGCGGGATGATCAGCTCCGGCGTCCGCGCCACATAGCGCAGCGCCGAGCGCAGCTCGCCGCCCTGGCGCGCGACCGGGCGCGGCGCGCTGAGCTGCGCCGGGTCCATGCTGCGCAGCGCCACGAGCATCGCGAGGAACGACGCCGCGTTGATCAGGAAGCACGGCGCGACGCCCAGCAGCGCGATCACGGTGCCGGCGGCCGCCGGGCCGATGATGCGCGCGCTGTGGACGATCACGGAGTTCAGGGCGACCGCGTTGACGACGCGGTCGGCGCCGACCATCTCGACCACGAACGACTGGCGCGCGGGGTTGTCGATCGCCGTGATCGACCCGCGCAGGAAGACCAGCGCCAGCACCATCCAGGCCTCCACGGCGCCGCTCGCGGTCAGCGCCCACAGCGTGAGCGCGGGCACGGCCATGAGCAGCTGCGTGAACGTCATCAGCCGGCGCTTCGGGAGCAGGTCGGCCAGCAGCCCGCCCCAGGCGCCGAACAGCAGGACCGGCAGGAACTGCAGCCCGGCGGTCAGGCCGACGGAGACGCCGCTGCCGGTCAGCTTGACCATCAGCCACATCTCGGCGACGTTCTGCATCCAGTTGCCGCTGATCGAGACGACCTGTCCGGTGAAGTAGCGGCGGTAGTTCGGGACGCGCAGGGAGGTGAACGTGCGGCTCCCGGCCGCACTCACGCGCCGTCCTCCTCCTCGAGCATCCGCTCGAGGATGCCCGCCGCGCGCTCCAGCACCGCGCGCTCGCCGGCGTCGAGCCGGTCCAGGCGGCGGGCGAGGTAGGCGGTCCGGCGCGTGCCCAGCTCGGCCAGCAGCGCGCGCCCGGCCGGCGTCGCGCTCACGAGCGAGGAGCGCCGGTCGTACGGGTCGCCCGCGCGGGCGATCAGCCCGGCCTCCTCCAGCCGCGCCAGCACGCGGGTGGCGGTCGGGCGCTGGATGCGCTCGCGCGCGGCCAGCTCGGACGGGGTGAGCGGGCCGTGGCAGGCGACCGTCGTCAGGGCGGCCGCCTGGGACGGGCTGAGCTCCCCGCCGCCCTCCTGGCGCATCCGCCGCCCAAGCCGCGCGATGGCGGGCCGCAGCCGCGCCGCGAGGTCGGTCGCCGAGATGGTTTGCACGGCTAATTAGCCTAGCAAATCATCTCCGGCGGTGCCAGAAGAGGGGCCGCGGGCGGGGCGATCTCCGGCGGTGCGGGAAGAGGGGCCGCGGGCGGGGCGATCTCCGGCGGCGCCGGAAGACGGGCCGCGGGCGAGGCACGGGGGTGCCGTGGTTCGGGTGTCCCTACCCGAATGGGCGGCTCGCCCCCTGGCCCCGGGGGTGTCAGTTCTGAGACCGTCGCCGGCAATGCCTTCAGCCCGTGCCGCCGCCTCCTCCTCGCTCGTCCTCCTCGCCGCGCTCGTCTTCACCTCCTCCGCCGTCGCCAATGACCCCGGCGCCGCGGCGCTCGACCGCCGCGCCGGGGCGGTCGCTCCGATCCCCGCGCCCGTCGCGCGCGCCCGCGACGCGCTGAGAGACCGCCTCGGCGCACAGGGCGTCGTGAGCGTCGATGCGCGCACCGGCGCGCCGCGCGTGGTCGGCCGCCTGGACGGCTACCTCACCGGCCTGAGCGAGCGCAGCGCGCCCGACATCGCGCTCGGCTGGGTGCGCGACAACGCCACCGCCATGGGGCTCGACGCCGGCGACATCGCCGCGCTCCACCTGACGCGGCAGTGGCGCACGGGCGACGGCTACGAGCACGTCGTCTGGGAGCAGACGATCGGCGGCATCCCGGCGATCGACGGCGGCCTGCGCGCCAACCTGACCACGGGCGGCCGGCTCGTGAACCTCGTCGGCCCGGTCGTGCCGGACCTCGACGCCGCCACCACGACGCCGCGGCTGGACGCCGGCGCCGCGTACGAGGCCCTGCGCCGCTCCGTGGCCGCACCGAAGTCCGCGCCCGCTGCGACCACGGCGGCGGGGGCGACCCGCCCGACGAGCTTCGCCGACGGCGCCAACGCCTCGCTCGTCTTCTACCGCGGCGGCGCCTCGCAGCGGCTCGCGTGGCAGATCCTGCTGCCGGTCAGCTCCATCGCGATCTACGACGCGGTCGTCGATGCCGCCACCGGCGCCGTGGTCCGGCGCGCCAACCGCGTGGACTTCGCGGCCGGCCTCGCGTTCCGCAACTTCCCCGGCGCCACCACCGGGACCGCCGGGATCCAGACCACGTTCGACCTGGCGCCCTACCTGCCGCAGAACGCCACGACGCTGAACGGCCCCAACGTCCACGCGTTCAGCGACGTCGACGACCGCGTGCCGTTCCTGAACGACCAGGTCAACCTCACGCCGCGCCCGCAGGACGAGGTCGGCTCCTCCGGCGGCGGCAACTGGAACCACGCCTTCGCGCCGGTCCTCGACGGCGGCGGCCGCTGCACGGCCCCCGGCTGTGCGTGGGACCACGCCGCCCCGAACTCGTGGGCGGTCAACCGCGCGCAGGACGTTACGCAGGTGTTCTTCTATGTCAACAACTTCCACGACCACTTCAAGGCGGCGCCGATCGGCTTCGACGCGGCGTCCGGCAACTTCGAGGGCGCCGACGCGATCCTCGCGCAGTCGATGGACGGCGCGAACACCGGCGGCGGCCTCCCCGACGAGTCCCACGTGGACAACGCCAACATGGCCACGCTGCCCGACGGCCAGCCGGGCCTGATGCAGATGTACCTGTTCGCGCCGCAGGACTTCGGCGCCGTCAGCGGCGGCGACGACGCGTCGGTCGTGTACCACGAGTACACCCACGGGCTCTCCAACCGCCTGGTCGTCGACAACCAGGATCCGCCGCACGGCGCGCTCGGCGGGGCCCAGCCGGGCGGGATGGGCGAGGGCTGGAGCGACTTCTACGCGCTCGACTACCTCGAGACGCAGGGGCTGCGGACCGACACCGCCACCCCCGGCGAGGTGCGGATCGGCGGCTACCTGGACTCCAACCGCGACACGCTCCGCAGCGAGCCGATCGACTGCGCGCCCGGCGATTCCGCCCCCCGCTGCCCCGGCACGCCGGGCGCGGGCCCGGGCGGCTACACGTACGCCGACTTCGGGCGGCTCAAGGGCGTGCCCGAGGTGCACGACGACGGCGAGATCTGGGGCCAGACCCTGTGGTCGATCCGCCAGGCGCTGATCGCGGCGCGCGGCCGCGACGCCGGCAGCTCGCGCGCGCGCAGCTACGTCACCACCGCGATGCGGCTGTCGCCGCCGTTCCCGTCGATGCTCGACATGCGCAACGCGATCCTGCAGGCCAGCCCGACCGAGGACGACGCGCTGCTGTGGACCGTCTTCGCCCAGCGCGGGATGGGCTACTTCGCGGCGAGCGACGGCCCCGATGACGTGCGCCCGGTGCCGAGCACCGACCCGCCGCCCGCGCCCGGCGCCCCGACCGCGACGGTCACCGGCTTCGTGCGCGACGAGACGGGCGCCGCCCAGCCGGGCGCCCTCGTGGCCTTCGGCGGCCACGACAGCTTCGGGCGCGGCGGCCTCGGACCCGACCTCGCCGCCGTCACCTCGGGCACCGGCCAGTACACCATCACCGGCGTGCCGGTCGGCTCCTACGCGATGATGGAGGCGTTCGCGGCCACCCCCGGCCTCATCCCGGCGCACCGCCGCAACGTCGCGGTCGCCGCCGGCGCGAACACGATCGACCTCACGCTCGTCCGCGACCTGTCGTCCGGCGCGGACGTGCTCGCGCCGGACCCGGTGCCGAACGATCCCTGCCCGCCCGAGAACGCGATCGACGACGACCCCGGCTCGGTGTGGTCGATCACGACGCCCGCGAGCCCGTCCGACCCCCGCGACCTGATCCTCGACCTGGGCAGCCCGGCCGACATCGGCGAGATCCGCATCGACCCGACGGCCGGCTGCGGCGACGACGCGTCCTCGAGCGTCGGCGACTTCGAGCTCTACGTCGCGGGCACCGACGGCACCTTCACGAAGGTCTTCGAGGGCCGGTTCGATCCGACGGACCTCGGGCACGCGACCCGGATCCCCATCCCGGTCATCGCCAACCTCGCCGCCCGGCGGTACGTCGCCCTGCGGATCCTCTCGCCGCTGTCGCGCGACGGCAGCGGGAGCCGGTTCGTCGACGTCTCCGAGATCGAGGTGCGGCGCGATACCGGCGGTGGCGTCCCGACCGCCACGACGCTGGCGGCCACGAGCGTCGTCTCCGACGCCGCGCATCTCCAGGGCCGCGTCAACCCGGGCGGGGCCGGCGCCGGCTACTTCTTCGAGTACGGCCCGACGACGGCCTACGGGATCTGGACCGAGCCGCGCGACGCCGGCGGCGGGGCCACGGACGTCGACGCCGTCGACATCGTCGGCGGCCTGACGCCGAACACGACCTACCACTACCGGATCGTCGCCTTCCGCGGCCGGAGCACGGTCCTCGGCGGCGACCAGTCGTTCACGACGCCGAGGGCCAAGCCGCTGAGCGCGCTGTTCGCGGCCGACCAGATCACGCGCACGGGCGCGCGGCTGCGCGCCGGCGTGCTGGCCCGCAACTCCGACACGACGTACCACTTCGAGTACGGCAAGAACGCGAATTACGGGCAGAGCACGCCGGCCGGCGTGGCGACGGGCAACAACCCGGTCGCCGCCCAGGCGATCCTGACCAACCTCGAGCCGGACACGACCTACAGCTACCGCCTGGTCGCGACCAACGCGGCCGGGACGACGGACACCGCCGAGGGTCGCTTCCGGACCGGGAGCGTCCTGCCGGTGGTGGTCACGAACCCGGCCACCGCGGTCACGTCCACGACGGCGACGCTGAACGGCTCGATCAACCCCAACACGATGCCGACCTCGTACCGCTTCGAGTTCACGGACGGCCGGAAGACGCCGGACAAGGACGCCGGCTCCGGCGATGGGGCGAAGACGGTGACCGAGCAGGTCACCGACCTGCAGCCCAGCACGACCTACCGGTACAAGATCGTCGCCTTCCGCGGCGCGACGCGCTTCGAGGGCCCCGAGCAGACGTTCACGACCGCGGCCGCGCCCGCTTCCGCGCCCCCGCCGGCGTCCGGCTCCACGCCGCCGCCGCCGGTCGTTCCCGGCGGCGGGGGCGGCCCGGCCGGTCCGCTCGCCACGCTCGGCGGGCCCGCCACCATTCGCACGAGTCGCGGCAGCCTGACCGTCCCGATCACGTTCGCGGCGAGCGCCCAGAAGGGCACCGCCAAGCTCGACCTGCTGCTCGGCGCGAAGAAGATCGCCGGCACGACCGTGGCCGTGAAGCCCGGGAGCACCGTCAAGCCGCGGCTGAAGCTCACCGCCGCGGGCCGCAAGGCGCTCAAGCGCAAGCGCAAGCTCAAGGTGACGGCGCGGCTGACGCTCCCGGGCGTGCAGCGGCCCATGACGCGGACGGTGACGCTGCGCTGACGCGTGCCAGGATCCACCGCCATGGATGAGCTCCAACTGGCGGTTGAGGGCGTCATCGGCCGCTGCCTCGGCGTACGGGCCGGCGAGCAGGTCGTGGTGGTGGTGGACTCCGGCACCCGCGACGTAGGGGAGGCCCTGCGCGCGGGCGCCGCGGCCGCCGGCGCGGAGGCCGTGCTGACCGTGATGGACCCGCGCGCCGAGAACGGCGAGGAGCCGCCGCCGGCGGTCGCCGCCGCGCTCGTCGCCGCCGAGGTCTTCATGGCGCCGACCAGCAAGTCGCTCTCGCACACACGCGCGCGCAAGGCCGCGACCGACGGCGGCGCCCGGGGCGCGACGCTGCCCGGCGTCACCGCCGACATCCTCGCGCGCCTCATGACGGCCGACCTCGAGACGCTGCAGCGCCGCTCGCGCGCGCTCGCCGCGCTGCTCTCGGGCGCGGCCGAGGCGCGCTTCACCTGCCCGCGCGGCTCGGACCTGCGACTGGACCTGACCGGGCGCGGCGGCCTCGCCGACGACGGCGACCTCACGGCGCCCGGGGCGTTCGGCAACCTGCCGTGCGGGGAGGGCTTCATCGCGCCGCTGACCGGCGAGGGCCGCGTCGTCGCCGCGACGATCGCCGGGATCGGCCGCGCCGAGGGCACGCTGACGGTGCGGGACGGCCGGCTGACCGAGGCCGCCGGCCCCGGCGGCGAGCGGCTGCACGCCGCGCTGCGGGCGGCCGGGGAGCTCGGGACGAACCTCGCCGAGCTCGGGATCGGCACCAACGAGCGCGCGACGCTCACCGGCAACGTGCTCGAGGACGAGAAGATCCTCGGCACCGTCCACGTCGCGTTCGGGGCCAGCGCGGGCATCGGCGGGAACGTGTCGGTGCCGGTCCACCTCGACTGCGTGGTCGTCGACCCCACGCTCGACGTCGGCGGCACGCGCGTCATCGAGGCCGGCCGATTCCTCCTCTGATCGCCGTCCCGAACGTCTCCGAGGGGCGCGACCAGGCGGTGCTCGACGCGATCGCCGCCGCGTTCGGCCCCGGGCTGCTGCACCGCTCCGCCGACCCCGACCACCACCGCGCGGTGTTCACGCTCGCGGGCGCGCCCGGCGAGCTGCACCGCGCCGTGCTGGCCGGCGCGCGCGCGGCGCTGGAGCGCATCGACCTCGCGCGCCACGAGGGCGTGCACCCGCGCGTCGGCGCCGTCGACGTCGCGCCGATCGTCTACCTCGAGCGCGCGCAGCGGGGCGCGGCGTGCGCCGAGGCGCTGGTGCTCGCCGATGAGCTCGGGCAGCTCGGCGTGCCGGTCTTCCTGTACGGCGACCTGGCGGGGGGACGGACGCGCGCGCAGCTGCGCCGCGGTGGGCCGGAGGAGCTCGCGCGGCGGATCGCGGCCGGCGAGCTGCGGCCCGACTTCGGCCCGCCCACGCTGGCTCCGCGGGCCGGCGCGACGCTGGTCGCCGCCCGCCCGCCGCTGGTGGCGCTCAACGTCGAGGTCGACGCGCCGCTCGCGACGGCGCGCGAGGTAGCGGCCTTGATCCGGGAGGGCGGCGCGGAGGGCCTGCCCGGCGTGCGGGCGCTCGGGCTGGCGCTGACGGGCGCGGTCCAGGTCTCGACGAACATCGAGGACCACGCGCGCGTGACCGCCGCCGACGTCGTGGCCGCCGTCCGCCGCCATGCGCCGGTCACCGGCGCCGAGCTCGTCGCGCCCGCGCCGCGCGCGGCGCTCGCGGAATTTCCCGCCGACGTGCCGCTTTACGGCCCGCCTCCGCTCGAGGATGAACTACCCTCGTAGCAGCCATGGCCCAGACGAAGCGCAAGCGGCGGACCAAGCATCGCGGCAACGCCGCCGGCTCGATCGAGACCCGGGGCCGCACGGGTCGCAAGCCGACCGCGGACGAGCAGAAGAAGGTCGCCCGCCAGAGCGCTCGGGACCGCCGCCTGAGCAAGCCGCCGACGTGGAAGTCGGCGCTCGCGAAGGCCGCGGCGATGTCCGCGCTGCTGTTCGTGCTCACCCAGACCGGGCTCGTCGGCAAGAACGCCACGCTCGCGCAGGGCGTCATGCTCGCCGCGTTCGCGCTGGTGCTCTACACGCCGCTCGCGTTCATGACCGACAAGTGGGTCTACAACCGCGCGAAACGGGCTCGCGAGCAGCGCAAGGGCTGATGGACGCCCGCTGCTTCACGGTCGGCCCGGTCGCCGAGAACTGCTGGATCGCGCGCCGCGACGGGGCGGATACGGCACTCGTGATCGACCCGGGCGACGAGCCGGAGCGCCTCACGGACGCGCTGGAGGCGCTCGGCGTCACCGTCGAGGCGATCCTGCTGACCCACTGCCACTTCGACCACATCGGGGCGGTCGCGCCGCTCGCGCGCGCGACCGGCGCGCCCGTCTACTGCCCGCGCGCCGAGGTCCCGATGCTCACCGACATCATGGCCTACGTGCCGTGGCCGGGGATCGGGCCGTACGAGTCCTATGAGCCTGAGGAGACCGTCACCGGCGGCGAGCGGCTCGAGCTCGCCGGCTTCGAGATCGACGTGCTCTCGACGCCCGGCCACTCGCCCGGCCACGTCACGTACTCGATCCCGGACGCGCGCGCGATCTTCTCCGGCGACGTGCTGTTCGCCGGCTCGATCGGCCGGACCGACCTGCCGGGCGCCGACCACCCGACGCTGATGCGCTCGATCGCGATGCTGCTCGACGCGCTGCCCGGCGACACGCGCGTGCTGCCCGGCCACATGGGCGCCACGACGCTGGATCGCGAGCGCGCCGCCAACCCGTTCCTGCGCGAGCTCGCCGCGCGGTGAGCGCCCGCCTGCAGGCACCGCGCGGCACGTTCGACGTGCTGCCCACCGCCGCGCTCGCGCGCGAGCGCCTCGAGCGCGACGCCAAGGCGATCCTCGAGCGCGCCGGCTACCGGCGCATCGAGACGCCGACGTTCGAGCCGACCGAGCTGTTCGCGCGCGGCGTGGGGGAGGCGACGGACATCGTCCAGAAGGAGATGTTCACGTTCGACGACGGCGGCGGCAACTCGCTGACGCTGCGCCCCGAGGGCACCGCGCCGGTGTGCCGCGCCTACCTCGAGCACGGCATGCACAAGCTCCCGCAGCCCGTGAAGCTGTGGTACCTGTCGACGTTCTTCCGCCGCGAGCGCCCGCAGGCCGGCCGCTACCGGCAGTTCTGGCAGGTGGGGGCGGAGGCGATCGGCTCCGAGGACCCCGCGGTGGACGCCGAGCTGATCATCCTGCTGGGCGAGCTGCTGGAGAAGCTCGGCTGCCGCGAGGTCCGGCTGATCATCACCTCGCTCGGCCGGCCCGCGTCGCGCGCCGAGTACCGCGAGGAGCTCAAGGCGTACCTGCGCGCGCACGAGCACGAGCTGTCCGAGGACGTGCGCGAGCGCATCGACCTCAACCCGCTGCGGGCGTTCGACGCCAAGCACGCCGGGACGCAGCGCGCGATGGCGGGCGCGCCGCGGCTGCTCGACCGGCTGCCGGCCGAGGACCTCGAGCACTTCGCCGCCGTGCGCGAGCTGCTGGACGGCGCCGGCATCGCCTACGAGGTCGACACCACGCTCGTGCGCGGGCTCGACTACTACACGCGCACGCTGTTCGAGTACCAGTCCGGGACGCTCGAGGCGGCGCAGAACGCGCTCGGCGGGGGCGGCCGCTACGACGGGCTGATGGAGCAGATCGGCGGCCCGCCGACGGCCGGGATGGGCTGGGCCGCCGGCGTCGAGCGGATGCTGATGGCGGCGACGACCCAGCCCGCGGCGGAGCCGCCGCTCGTCCTCTACGTCGCCTACGCGAAGCCCGAGTTGCGCGCCGACGCCTTCCGGCTGGCTGCGGACGCCCGCCGCGCGGGCCACAGCGCGCGGCTCGAGCTCGCCGGGCGCTCGCTGAAGGGGCAGCTCAAGCAGGCGGATCGCGCCGGAGCCCGCTACGTTGCCATCCTCGGCGACGAGGGGACGTCGTTGAAGGACATGGAGTCCGGCGAGCAGAAGGTCGTCGAGCCCGGCACCGTCATGCACCACATCCGCCACCAGCTGTGAGACCACCGAGACCGAACCCGTACCGCGACGCCTGGTGCGGCGAGCTCTCAGGCGCGCGCGTCGGCGAGCGGGTGCGGGTCGCCGGCTGGGTGCACCGCCGCCGCGACCACGGCGGGCTCGTGTTCATCGATCTGCGCGACCGCGCCGGCCTCGTGCAGCTGGTCTTCCATCCCGAGTCGGCGCCGGACGCGCACGCGCTCGCCCAGCGCCTGCGCGCCGAGCACGTGCTGACGGTCTCGGGCGAGGTCGTGCGGCGCGAGGAGGGCAAGGTCAATCCGCGGCTGCGGACCGGCGAGATCGAGCTCACGGTGGACGCGGCCGAGGTGCTCGCCGAGTCCCAGACGCCGCCGTTCCCGGTCGACGAGGACGTGGCGGTCGACGAGCTGCACCGCCTGCGCAACCGCATGATCGACCTGCGCCGCGACGGCATGCGGGAGGCGATGCTGCTGCGCCATACGGTCACGCGTGCGATGCGCGACTTCCTCAACGCGAACGATTTCGTCGAGGTCGAGACGCCGATCCTCACGCGCTCCACGCCCGAGGGCGCGCGCGACTTCCTCGTCCCGGCGCGGATGAGCCCCGGCTCCTTCTACGCGCTCCCGCAGTCGCCCCAGCTGTTCAAGCAGATCCTGATGATGAGCGGCTACGAGCGCTACTACCAGATCGCGCGCTGCTTCCGCGACGAGGACCTGCGCGCCGACCGCCAGCCGGAGTTCACGCAGCTCGACCTCGAGATGAGCTTCGTGGAAGAGGACGACGTGATCGGCGTCATCGAGGGGTTGATGGCGCGCGTGTTCGAGGAGTCCGGGTTCCCGGCGTCGCCGCCGCCGTGGCCGCGGCTCGGCTACGACGAGGCGATGGCGCGCTACGGGTCGGACCGGCCCGACACGCGCTTCGGGCTGGAGATCGGCGATCTCGGCGCGGCGGTCGCGGGCACCGGGTTCAAGGTCTTCGCGGGGGCGCTCGCGGAGGGCGGCGTCGTGCGCGGGATCAACGCCGGCGCGCGCGAGGCGGCGCGCAAGGAGCTCGACGAGCTGACCGAGGTGGTCAAGCGCTTCGGGGCCGGCGGGCTCGTGTGGGCGTTCGTGCAGGACGACGGGAGCTGGCGCTCGCCGACGGCGAAGTTCCTGTCCGACGACGAGCGCGGGGCGATCGAGCGCACGCTGCAGGCGCGGCCGGGCGACCTGCTGCTGATCGTCGCCGACGCGTCGGCGGCCACTGCCGCGACCGCGCTCGGGGAGCTGCGGCTGGAGCTCGCGCGCCGCTACGGCCTCGCCCCGCCCGGCCGGCACGAGCTGCTGTGGGTCGTCGACTTCCCGATGTTCGAGTGGAACCCCGCCGAGCGCCGCTGGGACGCGCTGCACCACCCGTTCACGTCGCCGCTCGGGAGCTTCGAGGACCCGGGCGCGCTGCGCTCGCGCGCGTACGACATCGTGCTCGACGGCACCGAGATCGGCGGCGGCTCGATCCGTATCAACCGCCCCGAGGTCCAGCAGCAGGTGTTCAAGGCGCTCGGGATCTCCGAGGCGGAGGCGGACGCCCGGTTCGGGTTCCTGCTCGACGCGCTCAGGTACGGCGCGCCGCCGCACGGCGGGCTCGCGCTCGGGCTCGACCGGATCGTGGCGATCATCGCCGGCCGCGATTCGATCCGCGACGTGATCGCGTTCCCGAAGACCGCCAGCGGCTCGGACCCGCTGACCGGCGCGCCGGCGGCCGTCGACGGCCATCAGCTGGCCGAGCTCGGCGTGCGGCTGACCGTGCCGCCGCCCGCCGGCGGCTGACGTCGGGTCTACACCCCATCCGGCTCAACCTCGGCGCGCAAGGTGCCGATGAGCCAGTTCGTGAGCCAGATTTCCCCGCCGATTCGCATCCTCCTCGCCGGCGCCCTCGTGTTCCTCGCGGCGTGGTTCACCGTGCTGCGCCCGAAGGCCGACGCCGCCCCGCCCGTGCCGAGCGCGCCGGGCAACGTGAACACCTCCGCGCCCGCGGTGACCGGGGCCGGCAAGGCCGTCGAGGCCGCGAAGGCCGCGGCGGGGACCGAGCAGGCCTCCGGCTCCGCGCCCGCGACCGCGACCGCCGCGCCGGCCGCCAAGCCGGTCGCCAACACCGCGTCCGTGCCCGCCCTGTCGGCCGCGGCGCTCAAGAAGCTTCCGAACGACGTCGCCGAGGCCCTCCAGCAGCGCAAGGTGCTCGTACTGGGCGTCCTGTCCGGCGCGTCCGCCACGTGGCGTCCGCAGTCCGACGACGACCGCTTCGTCAAGAACGCCCTGCGCCGCGTCAACCGCTACCACGGCAACGTGCTCGTCAAGCGCGTCCCGCTGGCCGAGCTGTTCAACTACGCGCCGATCGTCAACGACCTCAAGGTCAACCAGACGCCGAGCATCGTGGTCGTCGACCGCGACCTGCACGCCACCGTGCTGGCCGGCTACGTCGACCGCATCACGATCAACCAGGCGATCGCCGACGCGCGCCAGGACAGCATCGACAGGCTGATCAAGGACCCGTACCTGCGCAAGGTCAACGCCGTCTGCGGCCAGTACCGCGTGCGCGCCACCCGCTGGTCGCTGCCGACCGTCCGCGGCAAGAAGCCGCTGCACGCCGCGCTCGACCGGGCCGTCGCGATCGCTCGCGAGTACCGCCACGGCGTCCAGCGCATCCCGGCCCCGGCGCGCTGGCGCGGCCTCAAGAGCCAGTTCGTGAGCGTCATGAAGATGCGCGAGGACCGGCTCGGAAGCGCGTTCGCCGCGCTCAGGCACGACGACCTCGCGGGCGCCTACGACGCCATCGTCGCCTTCGACTTCGCGAAGGTCCGCAAGCTCGACCACCGCTTCGACGCGGTCGGCCTCACGAGCTGCTCCATCCTGCGCCGCTCGTAAGGGACCTAGACTCGGCGCTCGTGGACCGCGAGCGCTTCGCCGAGCATCTCGCCGCGCCCGCCGGGCGCGGCCCCGCCCCGCCGGGCGCCTATCACGGGGCGGCCGGCGGCGCCGCGTGCGGGGACCTGATCCGGGTCTCCGTGCGCGTCGAGGGCGACCGCGTGGCGGCCGCCGCGTTCGACGCGGAGGGCTGCGGCGCGATGGTCGCGGCCGGCTCGGCCGCGGTCACGCTCGTGGACGGCGCGCGTCTGCTCGACGCGGCACGGGTCGGCACGCGGGCGATCGCGGACGAGCTGGGCGGCCTCTCGCCGGGCAAGCTGCACGCCGCCGACCTGGCGGCCGACGCGCTGCACCGCGCGCTCGGCGCGGCCGCTGCGACGGGCGCCCGGCTCGCTTTCGCGCCCGAGCGCACGCTCGTCGCGATGAGCGGCGGCGTGGACTCCGCCGTCGCCGCGCTGTTGGTGGGGCGCGCGGGCCGCGAGGCGGTCGCGGTGACGCTCGAGCTGTGGGCCGACCCGCACAACGACGCCGAGGCGTCGTGCTGCTCGGCGCACGCGGTGCGGCTCGCGCGCGCGGTCGCGCACGGGATGGGGATCCCGCATCTCACCTTGGACCTGCGCTCGCCCTTCCGCGAGGGCGTGGTGGAGCCGTTCCTGGCCGGTTACGCGGCGGGGGAGACCCCGAACCCGTGCGTGCGCTGCAACGGCCACGTGCGCCTCGACGCGATGCTCGACCTGGCGGAGCGGCTGGGTGCTCCGGAGTTGGCCACGGGCCACTACGCGCGGCGGACGCCCGACGGGCTGCTGCGGGCGGCTGCCCATCCGGCGAAGGACCAGGCGTACATGCTGGCCGCGCTGGCGCCGTCGTCACTGGCGCGGATGCGCTTCCCGCTCGGCGAGCTCACCAAGCCGGAGGTGCGCGCGCTGGCGGGGGCGGCCGGCCTGCCCGTGGCGAGCCGCGCCGAGTCGCAGGACCTGTGCTTCCTCGCGGGCACCGGCAAGGCCGCCTTCCTCGCCCGCCACGGGGCGCTCGAGGATCGGCCGGGCGAGATCGTCGATCCTGCGGGGCGCGTGCTCGGCCGCCACCGCGGCCATCACCACTTCACGGTCGGGCAGCGCAAGGGGCTGGGGCTCGCGGCGCCGGAGCCCCTGTACGTGCTGCGCACCGAGCCGGCGTCGAACCGCGTGGTGGTCGGTCCGCGCGCGGCGCTCGCCGTGTCGCGCGTGGCCGTGCGCGGTGCGCGGCTGCACCGCCCGGGGGCCGAGGTGGACCACGTGCGGTTGCGCTACCGCTCGCGCCCGGTGCCGTGCCGGGTCGCGGGGGCTCCTGGGGTGGGTTCTCATCGGCGGCTGGAGCTGGAGCTCGGGGTGCCGTTCCATGGCGCCGCGCCGGGGCAGGCGGCGTGCCTGCTGCGGGGCGATGTCGTGGTGGGGTGGGGGACGATCAGCGGCTGACTTGACCCCGGCGAACATCTTGCAAGGTAGGGGGGAGCCTGAGTGGCGCGCGAGCGCGAAACGATCGACCGTGATCGATCGCGCGCGGATCCCGCCCCACAGGTGCGCGGTCACGCTCGGATCACCGGCCCCGTACCCTGCCCGCAGTTCGCCCGCCCCACCTACCGGCTGACGGCCAGATGCCAAGCCGCGACCGAAGCGGCGTCCCGAATCTCACCGACCCGGATCATCCGCTCGACCTCCGCCCGCGCAAAGCGCCCGACGCGCAGCCCCGCCTCGGTCTCCTCGAGCGCCTGCTCGCCGGCCTCGAGGTCCGTGGCCAGCCACGCGTCGACGCTCTGGTTGGACATCCCGTAGGCGAAGAACAGCGAGCCCAGGCGCTCCAGGCGCCCCGCGCGCAGGCCGGTCTCCTCGGCGAGCTCGCCGCGGGCGAGAGCCTCGGCGTCCACCGCGGGCGCGTCCTCCCAGGCGCCCTGCGGGAACTCCCAGAAGCGCGCGCCAACCGGATGGCGGAACTGCTCGACGAGCCAGACCTGGCCGTCCTGGACCGGCACGACAACGGCGGCGGGCGGCTTCTCGATCCAGGCGTAGAGGCCGGCCGACCCGTCCTCGCGCTCGGTGCGATCCTCGTGCAGGCGCATCCAGCGGTTCTCGTAGACGAGGCGCGTCGAGGTCACGCGGGGCGGGTTCACGGACACCGATGGTGGCAGCCCGGCGCCGCGGCGCGTCCCTGAGCAGGAAGCGCCGCGGCGAGGCGAGACCCCTACGCGCCGGCGTGACGGGGGCGCCGGCCGGCGCGTCCCGCGAGGAGGCCGAGACCGGCGGCCGCGAGCATCGCGAGGCTGCCCACGAGGATCGCCGCGG
>JBIOTP010000406.1:0-4996 GCA_044865965.1 Solirubrobacteraceae bacterium | reverse complement strand
CGCGCGCGCCGCGGCGATCCGGAGCCGTGGGCGCCGCTGGACGAGGCGCTTGCCCTCGCCGGTCCCGACCTGCAGCGCATCGAGTCGGTCGCGGCGACCCGCGCCGAGACCGCCTGGTTGGCCGGTGATCGCGCCCGGGTCGTCGCCGAGACGGAGGACGTGCTCGCGCTCGCGCGGCGCTGCGACGCGGGCTGGGTCATCGGCGAGCTCGCGTGCTGGCGGCAGCGGGCCGGCGTGTCGGAGGAGGTCGGTTAGTGGGCGACCTGCACGTACTGCCCTGGCCTGACGGCTCCTTCGACGCGGTGACGGGCTTCAATTCCTTCTTCTACGCCGAGGACCTCGGTGAGGCGCTGCGCGAGGCGCACCGCGTCGCGCGCCCGGGTGCTCGCCTGACGATGACCGCCTTCGGGCGCCCGGAGGCCAGCGACTTCGCGCCGCTGCTCGAGCTGCTGGCCGGGGCGGTCCCCGCCTTCGCCGTCGAGGAGGACGGGGACCGCCGAGTGGAGCAGTTCCTGACCGCGGCCGGGTTTACCGTCGAGCTCGCCGAGTACCGCCGGAGCACCGAGACCTACGCCGACCTCGAGACCCTCGTCCGCGGCTACCGCGCGATCGGCCTGCTCCGCCTCGCCGTCCGCGCCATCGGCGAAGACAACGTCGTGCTGTTCATGCGGTACGCCTTCGGGTCGCTCGTCCGCCCCGACGGCAGCGTCAGCGTCACCGACGAGTACCGGCTGCTGATGGCCTCACGCGATTAGGGGCCCGGCTGCGCCACCATCGGTTGTATCAACGCGACGGGGCGCGGACTCATACGGAGCAGAATCCGCGTGTCCCACGAAAACGTCCACCCGCTCTCGCGCGCCCACTGGCGGCCACGGCTCATGCTCGCTTCCGCCACCCAGGTCGTCGCCGAGCTCGGCGCCCTCCGCGGGGTGCTCACCGCCGGCACCCAGGGCGCGCTGACGGAGTACGCGCCCGCCGGCGATGGCGCACCGGTCCTGCTGATCCCGGGCTTCCTCGCGGGAGACCGGTCGCTCGAGCCGCTGGCGCGCGGGCTGGCCGCCGCCGGATACCACCCCTGCCCCGCCGGCATGGAGCGCAACGTCGACTGCTCGGAGACCGCGACGGAACGGCTCTCGGACCGGCTCGAGCAGCTCGCCTCCGACCACGGACAACCGGTGGCGGTCGTGGGCCACAGCCGCGGCGGGATGCTCGCGAAGGTGCTCGCCCGCCGTCACCCGGAGCTCGTGTCAGGAGTCGTCGCGATCGCCGCACCCCAACGCGAGCCGCTCGCGCTGCATCCGGCGCTGCTGGCGTCTGCGTTCTCGCTCGGTGCCGCCGGCAGCATCGGCGTCCGTGGGCTGATCCGGTATTCGTGCGCGTTCGGACGCTGCTGCGAGGCGTTCCGCGCCGACCTCGCACGGCCCGCTCCCCGCAGCGTCCCGTACCTCGCGGTCTACTCCCGCCGCGACGGCATCGTCGACTGGCGCGCGTGCCTGGACCCCGCTCGCCGCCACGTCGAAGTGACCTCGACCCACTGCGGCATGGCCGCCGACCACGTGACGCTGCACGTCGTCGTCGACTTCCTGCGGGACGCCCACCGCCGGACCGCGCTCCCGCCGTGGTCCGCGGCGGCGGCTTAGTAGGGCCGAACCGACTGTCTGCCGCGGCCGTCGAGCAGCGCGGGGAGCCGAGAGAATCGCGAGGCGCCTTGCGCCCGGCGGACGCCGAGCGCGATTGCCTCCCGTTGGCCGACGAGCACGAGCGCGCGGGACGCCCGCGACACCGCCGTGTAGAGGAGGTTGCGGGTCAGCATGATGGCGTGGGAGCGGTGCACGGGCACGACGACCACGGGGATCTCGGAGCCCTGGCTCTTGTGTACGGAGATGGCGTAGGCGTGGACCAGCGACGCGGCCCCGTCATACGGCACGGCCACTCGGTCGCCGTCGACGTCGAGCACGAGTTCCCCTTCGCCCGGCTCGCCGCCGGGGCGGTCGTCCACGAGCTCGGCCACTTGGCCGTTGACGAGGCCGGTGAGATGATCGTTCCGGGTCTGGATCAGCTTGTCGCCGAGGCGGAGCCGTCCCCTGCGGCCTCTGCGCCGTGCGGGTTGAGGTGCTCGCGTAGCCGTCGATTGAGCTCCAGGATGCCCACTGGGCCCTTGTAGATCGGTGAGAGCACCTGGATATCCGGTAGCGGGTCGGCGCCGTAGAAGGCGGGCAGACGGCGGGCGGCGAGCTCCACGATCTCGTCCGCGACGGCCGCTGGGTTGTCGCGGGGGATGAAGAACACGTCGCGCTGCAGCTCCGACCGGGCGCGAAAGTCGGGCTGGCGGCCGGCGTTCATGGCGTGGGCGGTCTGGACGATCATCGATCGCGCGGCCTGGCGGAAGATCCGAGTGAGCCGCACGACCGGAACCGTGCCGCTGTCGATCAGATCGGCGAAGGGCTTGCCGGCCCCGATCGGCGGAAGCTGGTCGACGTCGCCGACGAGCACCAGCCCGGTCATCGGCGCGAGCGCGTCGAGCAGCATCCCGATCGTGTGCAGGTTGAGCATCGACGCCTCGTCGCAGACCACCAGATCGGCATCCAGCGGGTGTTCGGCGTCGCGGCCCCGGACGGTTCTCGATCGGGTCCCACTCGACCAAGCGGTGCACGGTCGCCGCCGGCTCGCCGGCGCCTGTCAGCTGCGTCATTCGGCGCGCCGCCCGTCCGGTCGGGGCGCACAGCTCGACGCGAAGGTTCTCGGTCCGGGCCGCTGCGAGCAGAGCGCGGATCAGCGTGCTCTTGCCGGTTCCGGGCCCTCCGGTCACGACCAATAGCCCGTGGCCAAGGCGTCGCGGACCGCCTCCTGCTGCTGCTCGGTGAGCTCGACCGGGAGTCGCTGAATGCTGGCGCGCGCTCCGTCGGGGCGGACGGGCGCGCCCGCCAGGTTGCGGAGGCGGCGAGCCACCCGGCGTTCGCGGCGGTGCGTGGCGGCGCGATAGACCGCCGTCTGCCCGTCGCCGAGCGGCTCCAGGCGAACCGTCCGCTCGTCGGCGAGCTCTCGCGCCCGGTCGGGTGGGCAAGGCGCGCCGAGCAGCGACCCGGCGCGCGCGGCCAGACCGCCCGCGCCCGACCAGGGGAGAAGCTGTGGCCGTCGCTTTCGGCCTCCGCGAGCAGGTGCACGATCGCCGCGTGCGCGCGTCGGGGCGAGGCCGGGTCGATACCGACGGAGCGCGCGATCTTGTCGGCGGTGATGAAGCCGACGCCGTGCAACTCGGTCAGCCCGTAGGGATCGGCGCGGATGGCGGCCGCGGCGCGGCCCGGGCCGCCGTAGTGCTTGTCGAGCCGGGTCGCGAGCGGCGCGAGCCCGTGCTCCGCCAACAGAAGGTGCAGCTCACGCAAACCGCGCCGGGCACGCCACGACTCCGCGGCGCACGGCGGTCTTCGCGCCGACCCCGGGCAGGGCGAGGAAGCATCCCTCCGGGTCGGCGTCGACGGCCGCGAACAGGTCGGCGCCGAGCAGCGCCATGAGCTTCTCCGCACGGCCGGGCCCAACGCCGTCGATGGACCCGAGGAACGACAGCGCGGCTCGCCGACCCTGCGGGGTTGCCGGCCGCACGGCGCGCATGACCACCTGGCGGCCGTGCGTCGGGTGCGTCTGCCAGCGGCCGCTGACGTGCAGGACGTCCTCGGCCTCGACGGCCAGCGGGATGTCGCGCAGGCGCAGCATCACGGGGCTGCCGTCGGCGTCGCCTCCACGATCGCGAAGCGCTCGTCCTGCGAGCGAAACCGCACCCGGCGGATCCGGACCTGGCCGGCGAAGTCATCGGGCGTGTCATGGGTGACCGCGGCCACACCGTCGGTTCTAATGGTGCCCCCCGTTTGCAAACTGGCAGGGGTCGGGGACCGGCCCGCCGGCAACGTGATCCGATGAGCCCGCGCCGGGCTCACCGCCTCTCGTGAGCTCCTTCCCCTCCCCGCAGCAGCGCCCGCCCGCCAGCACTCCGCCGGCCGCGCCGCGGCCGCCGATCCGCTGGTGGCTGGTCGGCCCGCTCGGCGCCGCGATGCTCGCCGTCCTCGTTCGGTGGCTCTCGAGCGGCGGCCTGCGCCAAATCGCCGCCGACCGTCACGGCCACCGCGATCTGGACGCCGCGCTCGAGTCGCTCAAGCAGGCCCTCGTACTCACCGCGACCGACGTCGCCCGCGTCGTCGCGCTCGCCCTGCTGGCCGGGCTGCTCGTCGCCGCGGTGCTCACCACGGTGCGCCTGATCGGTCGGCGACGCTGGCGCTACCGGCGCTACGCGATCGCGCCGTATCGCACCGACGACGCCGCGCCCGAGCAGGTCCTCGCGCTGTTTCAGGACTGGCATCAGCAGATCCATCAGCGCCTGCACCGCCGGCTGCTCTTCGGCCAGCCCTACCTCGCGCTCGAAGAGCACGCGCAGCCGACCGACGGCGGCCCCGAGATGACGATGACGATCGTCTGCCCGGAGCAGTTCGTCGCCGCGCTCGACGGACGCCTCGCCGCGACATAGCCGAACAGCCGGATCGGCCATCAGTTCACCCGGCGCTTCGAGCCGCTCGAACTCGACATCAGCTGGCGCCACGCGATCGTCCTGCTGCGTAAGCGCCGCGGCTTCACCGCCACGGTCAAGACCGACACGCGCGAGTTCGATCAGCCCGTGATCGAGGCCGAGCTGGCGGCGATGGCCGCGTGCGGGCATCCCATGACCGTCCAGAAGGTCCTGACGCCGATCTTCCCGGCGTTCGAGAGCGTGGCGCGCTGGCTCTATGTCCGCCGCGAGCGCCGGGTCGGCCGCCGCGACGCGGGCAGCCCGCTGGGCGCCGCCTCGCCGCTCGTGCAGGCCGAGATGCGCGCCGCGCTGGACGCCCAGAATCAGCTGCTGTTCTGGTTCGAGGCGCGCGTCGTGTCCCGCGATCACGCCGCCTGCCGCATGGTCGCTGGTGCGATCGCCGGGCGCCGCCAGGAGAACATGCTGCGCCAGCGCAACACC
>JBIOTP010000405.1:0-3071 GCA_044865965.1 Solirubrobacteraceae bacterium | reverse complement strand
CGAGAACGCGGGCCGCGACCCCCGCGCCGCGGCCGCGGACGAACGGCTCTCGACGCCGTTCTCGCCGCTGCAGCTGCAGGTCAAGCTGCGCAAGCTGCTGGGCGCGGACGCCGTGGGCGCGTGATCGGCGGCCGCGACGGGCGCCGCGAGGCGCGCGTGAGCGGCGCGCCCGACTTCGCGGTGATCGGGGGCGGCATCGTCGGGTGCTCGCTCGCGGCGTTCCTGGCGGAGGCGGGGGCGCGCGTGGTGCTCTACGAGCGCGAGGCGATCGCCGCGGGCGCGTCGGGGCGCAACTCGGGCGTCGTCCAGCATCCGCTCGACCCGCTGCTCACCGACCTCTACGAGGAGTCGGTCGAGCACTACTCGACGCTCGGGCGCGGCTTCGAGCTGCCCGCCGACCCGGTCGGGGTGCTGCTGGTCTCCGACGATCCCGACAAGCTCGGGCCGGCGCCGGACGCGTTCCCCGAGCTGCGTCCCACGCTGCTCGAGGGCGCCGAGCTGCGCGCCGCCGAACCCGCGCTCGCCGACGGCCTCGCCGCCTGGCGGCTCGAGACCGGCCGCCCCGTCCCGCCCGCCGCGGCCGCGAAGGCGTTCGCGCTGCGCGCCCACGAGGCCGGAGCGCAGCTGCGCGTCGGCGAGGCCGCCTACGCGCACGTCGAGCACGGCCGCGCGACCGGAGTGACCGTGGCCGGCGAGCTTCACCCGGCGGGCGCGGTCGCCATCGCCGCCGGCCCGTGGAGCCCCGAAGCGCTCGCGCAACATAAATGGGGTCTGACCCCGTTTATCTTCGCGCTGTGGGGCGTGGTGGTCGAGCTTGAGCTGCCGCAGCCGCCGCGGCATGTGCTCGAGGAGGTCGGGATCGAGGCGCTGACGAGCGTCGACGGCGCGCCGGCGGCGCTGTTCTCGGCCGTCACCGCGCGCGGGATCTCGGCGGTCGGCTCGACGTTCACGAACGACGAGCCGGACGCGGCGGCGCTGGCGCCGGCGCTGCTCGAGAATGCGACCCGCTTCCTCCCGGCTCTGAAGGGGACCGAGCCGAGAGGAGTGCGGGCATGTGCGCGACCGAGTTCAGCGGACGGATTGCCGGTGCTCGGACCCCTCCCGGAGGTACAGGGGCTCGCGATCGCGAGCGGCCACGGTGCTTGGGGGATCACACTCGGGCCGGCTTCGGCCCGGCTCGTGGCCGATTATCTGACCCACCCAACCCGTCCGGCGGAGATCCCGCCGGCGCTGCAAGCGGGGCGCTGCTAGGAGGTCGGATTGGTCGTGACGAGCGACCCGTTGGAGGTCGTGCCCGTGTCGGTCGTCGTGCTGTCGGCCGCCGGCGCGTCCGAGCTCTTGGCATCCGGAGGCTTGACGCTGAAGATCTCGCGCTTGGAGCCGGTGCCGTAGATGTGGTACTCGCGATCGTCGCGCTTGACGAGCACGAACGTCTTGCCGTCGCGCGCGTTGCCGCTCGTGTTGAGGTAGAGGTCCTTGCGCGGGCCGGTGAGGATGTCGGCGTAGGCGCGACCCTCGACCGGTTTGGTCGTCTCGCTCGAGGACGACGAGTCACCCGCGCTCTCGGACTTGTCGCCGCCGACGGTGATCACCTTGCGGTCGTCGCCGGTGCCGTAGATGTGGTCTTCCTTGCCGTCGTGCTTGACGAGCACGAACGCCTCGCCGTCACGCGCCCCACCGCTCGTGTTGAGATACAGCCCGGCGCGCGGGCCCGTGAGGATCTCGGCGTAGTTCTGGCCGGGCACGGGCTTGGTCGTTTCCTTCTCGGTCGCCGACTTGAGCTGGCTCGAGAACGAGGTGGTGGTGCCGGCGGACTTCAGCGAGGCCGAAGAGGCCTTGGTGGCCTGATTCGCCGCGTTGATGCCTTGGAGGAGAGACGTGTCGACGCGCATTGGATTGATTTCCGCATCGGCCATGCGTCCACGGAACTTGAGTGTGAATTTCGGGGCGGCACCGCGGTGCCGCCCCGAAGCGATCTAGCGCCTCACTCTGAGCTTCACGGCGCCCACGGTCCCGGTCTGCGAGATGACCTTGACCGTGTAGGTCCCGCGGCCGAGCCGGCGGCTGAGCGTGAGCCGCACCGTCGCCGCGACGCGCCTCGCCGTGGTCTTCGCCACGAACCGCGACCCGCGCTTGACCGAGGCGCGCACGGTCCCCGACTGCGCACCGGCCAGCGACAGCGTGAGCGTGCGCCCGCGGAGCTTCGCCGAGCGGACCGTCAGCCGCCCCGCGGGAACCGAAGCCTGCGGCGCGGGCGCCGCCTCCGCCGGGGCCGCGGGGGCCGTTGCGCCCGGCGCTTCGGTCTGCGGCGCCGAGGCCGGCGCCGCCGTGCCCGTCTTCGTCAGCTCGACGATCGAGTACGCCGCGATGTTGCCCGTCGTCGGCGTCCCGCTCGCGTGATAGGTCGCCAGCCCGAGGTACGTGCCCGGCGCCGTCACGCCCGAGTAGCTGAGCGTCAGCTCCGTCGGCGACCCGGCCGTCACCGTCGTGTCCGAGACCGAGATCCCCGGCGTGTTGGACGGGTCGTCCGGCGAGGGATCGGTCACCACCCACGTCGACAGGTCGTAGACCGACCCGCCCGCGCGTGTGGTGTAGCCCACGACCGCGACCGCGTACTTGCCGGCCGGCGGCAGCGGCGGCAGCGTGATCGACTCGTCCGAGCCGCCGCTGCCGGAGACGCCGACGAGCGACGCGTTGGCGAAGTTCCCGTCGCCGTCCGCGTCGCGGTAGAGGTAGAGATCGAGGTCCGTCCCGGGCGCGCCGTCGTCGACGTTGCTCAGCCGCGTCGAGATCAGCTGTGAGCCGCTCGGGACCGTCACCGGATAGAGCTGCGTTCCCGGATCGGCGCCGCTCGGGTCAGGGTTGCCCGTGGTGGCCGAGATCCGCTTACCGGCCTGGACCTCAGGAGTGGCAAGGCCCCACCCGACGCCCGAGAGCTGCCCGCTGTAGCTCGTGCTGACCGCGATGCTCTGCGTGCCCGACGCCGTCCCCGTGGACACCGTCACCTTGTCCGGCGCCGCCACCGGCACCGGCTTGACCGAGATCGGCACCCGCAACGTCCGGCTGCCGCT
>JBIOTP010000404.1:0-14518 GCA_044865965.1 Solirubrobacteraceae bacterium | reverse complement strand
ATCGGCACCGAGGAGGCGTGGGCGCTCTCCGAGATGCCCCAGCGGATCGCGGTCGCCGGCGCGGGCGCGTCCGGCGCCGAGATCGCCTCGGCCTACGGGCGCATGGGCGTCGAGGTGATGCTGTTCGAGGTGCTCGACCGCGTGCTGCCGGCCGAGGACGCCGACATCTCCAAGGTCGCCGCCCGCTCGCTCGGCAAGCAGAACATCGCGATCCACACCGGCACCAAGGTGGAGGACGTCAAGGCCGCCGACGACAAGGTCACGTTCCGCTTCGGCGACAAGGACGCCGAGGTGGACTGGTTCATCATCGCCGCGGGCCGCGGCCCGGACGTGGAGGGGCTCGGGCTCGACGAGGTGGGCGTCAAGCTCGACGACCGCGGTCTGATCGAGGTCGACGGCGCGCTGCGCACGTCGGCCGAGCGGATCTATGCGATCGGCGACCTCGTGCTGGGCCCGGCGCTCGCCCACAAGGCGTCCGACGAGGGCGTCATCGCGGTCGAGGACGCCGCCGGCATGGAGACCCACCCGATCGAGTACATCGACATCCCGCGCGCGACCTTCTGCACGCCGAACGTCGCCTCGTTCGGGCTCACCGAGGAGCAGGCGCGCGAGCAGGGCATCGACGTCGTCATCGGGAAGGTCAACTACGGCGCGGTCGGCGCGGGCACCGTCTACGGCGACCGCGGCGGGCTGATCAAGGTGATCGGGGACAAGCGCTACGGCGAGCTGGTCGGCGGCCACATCGTTGGCGCCAAGGCGACGGACCTCATCCAGGAGCTCGTCAACGCCAAGGCGCTGGAGGGCGGCTATCCCGAGGTCGCACGGATCATCCACGGTCACCCGACGCTCGCGGAGGGCGTGATGGAGGCCGCACGTGCCGCCGACGGCTGGCTCATCCACGGTTAGCAGTAGCGCCCGCTTCTACTACGACCTCGCCTCGCCGGAGTCGTACCTCGCGGCCGAGCGCGTGCTGCACGCGCTGGGGGAGGTGCCGGAGTGGGTGCCGGTCCAGCTCGGCGAGGTCGGGCCGTTCCGCTGCGTGGAGGAGGTCGCCTCCTACAAGGAGGACGTCGAGCGGCGCGCGCGGGCGCTGGGCGTAATGGCGCTGCGCTGGCCCGAGCCGTTCCCGGCCGACGCGGAGTGGGCGATGCTCGCGGCCACCTACGCGAAGGGGATCGGCCGCGGCGTCGCGTTCTCGCTCGCCGCGTTCCGGCAGGCGTTCGCCGCGGGGCGCGACCTGTCCGAGCGCGACACGGTACTGATCGCGGCGGCCGCGTGCGAGATGCACCCGACCGCGGTGATCAAGGGCGCCGCACTGGCCGGGACCCGGCGGACGCTCGAGGCGGCGACCGAGCGCGCGCGCGCCGACGGCGTGCGCGAGCTGCCCGCGGTCGTGATCGACGGCCGCGTGCTCGAAGGCGAGCGCGCGATCCCCGAGTGATGCGGGCCAATCGGGCGTTCGAGCTGCTCGTGCACCACGAGCGCTTCGGGCCCGCCGACCGGCTCGAGCACATCGAGGTCGTCGAGATCGACAGCGGCGAGGTCGTGCTGTTCTGGGACACCCGCCCGCGCGAGACCGGCAAGCTCGCGCGCGCGCTGAAGTCCGACCTCGCGCAGCTCGACGCCCGCGAGTTCCTCGCCAAGTGGCGCCGCTACCAGTCGTAGCTGCGACCCGGTCGCAATTGCGAGTGAGTCGCAAAACCGTGCGGTTTGCAGGGAGTTTTACATCCGTTCAGGCATCTGGGGCGTACGGAGGGTTGTCCCCGATCTCTGAGGAGCCCTTCCATGCGGAGAACCTCTGTGGTGGCGGCAACCGCCGCCGCCCTCGCGGCAGGAGCGCTGGCCATGCCCAGCGTCTTCGCCTCGTCCCACCGTGAAGCCCCGGGCATCATGCTCGACCCGGCCGCGGACAACACCGACCTGTTCGCCTTCAAGTCGGCCGATGCGCCGGGCAAGGTGAACATCGTCTCGAACTGGGTGCCGTTCGAGGACCCGGCGGGCGGCCCGTACTTCGGCAAGCTCGATCCGAGGGCGCACTACTACGTCAAGATCGACAACACCGGTGACGGCGTCGAGGACGTCGCCTACCGCTGGCAGTTCCACAATCGCTACCGGAACCCGAAGTCGTTCCTGTACGCCGCCCCGACGGTGAGCTCGGCCACCGACGCCAACATCAACTTCCTACAGACCTACGATCTCTACTACGAGCGCTACCGCAACGGCAAGCTGAGCGCGTCGCGCAAGATCGCCAACGACGTGCCGGTCGCGCCCGACAACGTCGGCCCGAAGACGATGCCGAACTACGCGGCGGTCTCGAACAGCGCGGTCGACAGTCTCCCCGGCGGTGGCAAGACGTTCGTCGGCCCGGTCGACGACCCGTTCTTCGTCGACCTCGGCGCGGTGTTCGACGGCATCAACATCGACAAGCCCGGCCGCCCGAACATCGGGCTCGGCAACCAGGGCGGCGGCAAGGACGACCTGGCCGGCTACAACGTCCATTCGTTCGTGCTTCAGGTGCCGGACTCCGAGATCACCCGTGACGGCCGGCCCGTCTCCGGCATGAGCGCCAGGAACGCGGTCGTCGGCGTGTGGAGCACGACCGAGCGCCGGTCGATCTCGGTCCTGCGCAGGCACGGCTACAGCCACGACGGCTGGACCCAGGTGAGCCGCCTCGGCAACCCGCTCATCAACGAGGTCATCATCCCGATCGGCAAGAAGGACCTCTACAACGCCACGGCGCCGAAGGACGACCTGAGGAACTTCGGGACGTTCGCGCTGAACCCCGAGCCGGCGCGCCTCCTGAACGCGCTGTTCAAGCTCGGCGTCAAGGAGACCGGCCGCACGGACATCGTGACCGCGCTGCTGACCGGCGTTCCGGGCCTGACCCAGATCTCGCCCAACGCCGTGCCGGCCGACACGCTGAAGCTCAACCTCGGCGTGCAGCCGGGCACGAAGAACAGCCGCTTCGGCGTGCTGGCCGGTGACACGGCCGGCTTCCCGAACGGCCGCCGGCTGGCCGACGACGTGACCGACATCGAGCTGCGCGTCATCGCCGGCGCGCTGCTGAAGCCCGAGCAGGGCGGCAAGCAGATCCCGCTCGGCGACGGCGTCGACCAGAACGACAAGCCGTTCCGCGCGGCGTTCCCGTACGTCGCGCTTCCCGACAGCGGCTTCGACTCGAAGATCGGGCGCATCGAGCCGGCGCACGCGCCTGTCCCGCAGCCGCCCACCAGCTGATCCACGGGGAGTACCCGCCCACCCGGCCGACGGGCCGGGTGGGCCGGTACGCAGCTCCCCCCCGACCTTCGTCGCCCGCGGCCCGAGACCACCGGCCGCGGGCGGCGTCCCCCCTCCGACCCCCACCCCGTGATGACACCTCGCCTTCCACTTCCCTCGCGCGTCCTGGCAGCCTCGCTGCTGGCCTTCGCCGCCGCCCTGCTGGTCCTCGCACTCTCCCGCGGCGAGCCGCCCCCGCCCGCCGCGCCCGCCCTCGGCGGCGCGGCGCCCGCCACCCGCGCGGCGGGCGACATCCCACGGCTGCAGGCCGCCGTGCGCGCCGCCCCCGGGCGCGCCGACCTGCGCGTCTCGCTCGCCGCGGCCTACCGCCAGCGCCTGCGCGAGACCGGCGACCCCGCCTTCTATACGCGCGCCGCCGGCGTCCTCGCCCCCGCGCTCGCCGCCCATCCGCGCGACCCGTACGTGCTCACCGAGGCGGGCCTGCTCGCCCTCGGCCGCCACGACTTCCGCGGCGCGCTCGAGCTCGGCCGCCGGGCCCGCGCCGCGGCGCCCGACCTCGTCGCCCCCTCCGCGGTGCTCGTCGATGCGCAGGTCGAGCTCGGTCGCTACGGCGCCGCCGAGCGGGAGCTGCAGCACATGGTCGACCGCAAGCCGAACCTCGCGTCCTACGCGCGGGTCTCCTACCTGCGCGAGCTTCACGGCGACCTGCAGGGCGCCGCGGAGGCCATGCGCCTGGCGGTCGCGGCCGGCGGCCCCGCGCTGGAGAACCGCGCCTTCGTTCTCTCGCAGCTCGGCGAGCTCGAGCGCCAGCAGGGCCACACCGCCGCCGCCCGCCGCGCCTTCGAGGCCGCGCTGGAGGCCGTGAAAGGCCATCCCGGCGCGACGGCGGGCCTGGCCCGCCTCGCCGCCGCGCACGGCGACCTCCCCGCCGCGATCGCGGGCTACCGCCGGATCGTCGACCGGCTCCCGCTGCCCGAGTACGTGATCGGCCTCGGCGAGGCCGAGCTGGCCGCCGGACGCACCGCCGACGGCGAGCGGGACCTCGCGCTCGTGGGAGCCGAGGAGCGGCTGCTCCAGGGCGCGGGCGTGAACACCGACGTCGAGCTGGCCGTCTACGAGGCCGACCACGGCGACCGCCGCCGCGCCGTCGCGCTCGCGCGCCGCGCCTGGGCCGCCGCCCCGAGCGTGCGCGCGGCCGACTCGCTGGGCTGGGCGCTGACGCGCTCCGGCGACCCGCGCGCGGGCCTGCGCTGGGCCCACCGCGCGCTGCGGCTGGGCTCGGTCGACCCGGTCTGGCGGATGCACGCCGGGCTCGCCGCGCTCGCGGCCGGGAAGACCGGCGAGGGCCGCCGGCAGCTGCGTACGGCGTTCGCCCACGGGCTCGACGGCGCGCCCTGGCAGGCCGCCCGGGCCCGCCGCGCGCTGGAGGCGGTCCGATGACGGCCGCCGCCGTTCACCCCGCGCGCGGCGACCGCGCGGCCGCGCGGCGGCGCGCGGTCCTCGCGATCCTAACCGCCCTCGCCCTCGCGCTCGGCGCCCCCGCCGTGGCGAGCGCGCACCCGCTCGGCAACTTCTCGGTGAACCACCTCACGCAGGTGAGCGTGTCGCCGTCGCAGGTTGACGTGCTCTACGTCCTCGACCAGGCGGAGATCCCGACGTTCCAGGAGCGCGGGCTCTCCGACGCACAGGTGCTGGCGCGCAAGCAGGCCGAGGTCGCGAAGCGCCTGGTCGTGAGCCTCCACGGCCGCCGCCTCGCCCTGAAGCCGTCGGCCGCGGCGCGCCTGAGCCATCCGCCCGGGCAGGGCGGCCTGCGGACGACGCGCGTGGAGCTCCGGCTGTCGGCCCGCGCGCGGACGCTCGGGGTCCTCACCGTCCATGACGGGACGTTCCCCGGCCGGATCGGCTGGCGCGCGGTCATGCCGCGCCCCGGCGCCGGGACGGCGGTGCGCTCGAGCGTGCCCGCCGCCGACCCGACGAACGGCCTGCGGCGCTACCCGCAGGAGGTGCTGCGCAGCCCGGCCGACGTCCGCGACGCGCGGCTGGCGGTCAAGCCCGGCGGCGGGACGCTGTCGGCGCCCGGCGGCCGGGACCTCGCCGTCGCCGGCCATCGCTCCTCCGACGGCTTCGCCGGCATCCTCGAGGACGCCGCGTCCGGGCGCGGCGTGCTGTTGCTGCTGCTGCTCGCGGCGTTCGGCTGGGGCGCGCTGCACGCGCTCTCGCCCGGCCACGGGAAGTCGATGGTCGCCGCCTACCTCGTCGGCACGCGCGGCAGCGTGCGCGACGCGGTGACGCTGGGGGCGACGGTCACCGTCACCCACACCGCCGGGGTGATCGGGCTCGGCTTCGTGGCGCTCGCGTTGTCCGCGTGGGTGCTGCCCGAGGACCTCTACCCGTGGCTGAACCTCGCCGCCGGCCTGCTGGTCGTCGGCGTCGGCATCCGCGTCCTGCGCAGCCGCGTGCGCGACGCGCACGGCCACGACCATCGCCACGACCACTCGCACGGCCACGACCACCATCACCACCGCAGCGACCGCCGTTCGATCATCGCGCTCGGCGCGTCGGCCGGCCTGATCCCCTGCCCGAGCGCGCTCGTGGTCCTGCTCGGCGCGATCTCGCAGCACCAGGTCGGGCTCGGGCTGGTCCTGATCGTGGCGTTCTCGCTCGGGCTCGCGATGACGCTGACCGCGCTCGGCATCGCCGTCGTGAAGGCGTCGCGCCTGCTCGCGCGGGCGCGCGGGGCGCGGCGGCTCGCGGGCGCGGCGTCGGCCGTGTCGGCCGCGCTGATCGTCGTGATCGGGGGCGTTCTGACCGCGCAGGCGATTCCGCAGGTGCTGGTGTGATCCGGAAACGCTCCTCGCGCGCTAGAGGGGGTCGACACAGACGCCGCGCGGGAGCGGCGGGTTTGAGCCCTAGGAGGACCATGACCGTCCGCACCGCCGGCCGGCCGCACGCGGCCGCGTCCCTGCATGCCGCCCTGAACACCCTGCGCGCGCACGGCCTGCGCGTCTCGAGCGCGCGCCGCATCGTGCTGACGGCGCTGCTCAGCGCCGACCGCCCGGTGAGCGCGGAGGAGATCGCGGGCGGCCTGGACGGACTGCTGCCGCCGTCGGACCTCGCGTCCGTCTACCGCAACCTCGAGACCCTCGAGGCGATCGGCCTGGTCCAGCACGTGCACCTCGGCCACGGACCCGGCCGCTACGCGCTCAGCGGCCGCTCCGCCGGCGGCTGGGCGACCTGCGAGGCGTGCGGGCGAGCGATGAAGATCGAGTCCGCGGCGCTCGAGCAGATCCGCGCCGCCGTGCGCCAGGCCACGGGCTTCGACGCCCGCTTCAGCCACTTCCCTGTCGTGGGGCTGTGCCCCGAGTGCATCACTGACCCCGAAGATGAAGGAGCACTGCCATGGCCGCCGACGTCAGTGACCACGCCTTCCGCCCTGGTCGGCTGATGCGCGCGCTGTCCCCCGCCGAGTGGCGGCGCGCGGGCGCCCTGGCCGCCGCCATCGCCGCGCTCCACGTGATCGGCTTCGCGATCCTGTTCTTCCTCGTCGCGCCCAAGGACTACCGCCTCGGCGGCGGCGTGTTCACGGTCGGCGTCGGCATCACCGCCTACACGCTGGGTCTGCGGCACGCGTTCGACGCCGACCACATCGCGGCGATCGACAACACCACACGCAAGCTGATGGCCGACGGGCAGCGCCCGCTGAGCGTCGGCTTCTGGTTCTCGCTCGGGCACTCGAGCGTCGTGTTCGCGCTGGCGCTGCTGCTGTCGGTGGGTGTCCGCACGATCGCGGGGCAGGTGCAGGACGACTCGTCGACGCTGCAGGCCGTCACCGGCGTCGTCGGGACCGCCGTCTCCGGCTCGTTCCTCTACGTGATCGGCCTGATCAACCTCGCCGTCCTGTTCGGCGTCGGCCGGGCGGTCCGCAGCCTGCGCAGCGGCGAGCGCGACGAGGCCGCGCTCGAGCGCCTGCTCGCCCCGCGCGGGCCGATCAGCAGCCTCACGCAGCGGTTCGGCCGGCGCATCACGCGCCCGTGGCAGATGTACCCGCTCGGGCTGCTGTTCGGGCTGGGCTTCGACACCGCGACGGAGATCGCGCTGCTCTTCCTCGCCGCCGGGGCCGCGTTCGGCGCGCTGCCGTTCTACGCCATCCTCTGCCTGCCGGTCCTGTTCGCGGCCGGGATGTCGCTGCTGGACACGATCGACGGCGCGCTGATGACCTTCGCCTACGGCTGGGCCAACGCGAAGCCGGTGCGCAAGCTCTACTACAACCTCACGGTGACCGGGCTGTCGGTTGCCGTCGCCCTCGGGATCGGCACGATCGAGCTCCTGTCGGTGGCGGGGATCGCGGAGGTCGACCTCGGCGCCGTCGGCTACGTCATCGTCGCGCTGTTCGCGCTCACCTGGCTCGTCGCGCTGGCGGTGTGGCGCTTCGCGCGCATCGAGAAGCGCTGGGCGCCGGCGCCGCGCGGCTGACAGTCAGGCGCGACCGCCCCACGCGGCCGCGCCGCAGGACTACTCTGGGGCGCCGATGCATGTCCCGTCCGCGCGCCCTTTGAGCCTGCGCCGCCTGGCCGCCGCCTTCCCGCACGGCCAGACGCTGCCCGAGGAGCAGTGGCGGGCGCGCCACCGCGGGATGATCTGGCTGCTGTGGGCGCACGCGGTGGCGCTGCCGGTGGTGTCGCTGCTGTATGGGTTCTCGCTGCCGCATGCGCTGTTCGACGGCGCGGTGATCGCGGTGTGGGGCGTCGCGGCGGAGCTGCGGATCGGCAGCCGCCGCACCCAGTCGCTGATCGTCACGCTCGGCCTGCTGACCTGCTCCGCGGACCTCGTCCACATCACCGGCGGGCTGATCGAGGCGCACTTCCACTACTTCGTGATGGTCGGCGTCATCTCGCTCTACGAGGACTGGGTGCCGTTCCTCACCGCCGTCGCCTACGTGCTGCTCCAGCACGGGATCATGGCCAGCTTCGTCAACCATGACGCGGTCTTCAACCACCCCGGGTCGTCGTGGAAGTGGGCGGCGGTGCACTCCCTGTTCATCGGCGGCCTCGGCATCGCGTGCCTGATCAACTGGCGCGCCAGCGAGTTGCAGCGCGGGGCGTTCCGCTCGCTGGTGGAGACGCTCGACGAGGGCGTCGTGATGTTCGAGCGCGACGGCACGCTCGCGGCCTCGAACCCGGCCGCCGAGGCGATCCTCGGGATGGAGCCGGGCCGGGTGCTGGGGCCGAACCGCGCCGATCCGGCGTGGACGTTCGTGGGCGAGGACGGCCTGCCGCTGCCCGAGGAGGAGCGCCCGATGCGGGTCACCGCGCGCACCGGCGAGCCGTGCAGCGGGGTGGCGATCGGGCTCCGGCGCCCCGGCGGGCGCCTGCGCTGGCTGTCGGTGTCGACGCGGCGGGTCGACAGCGGCATGGAGGAGGGCGGCCCGTACGCGGTCGTCGTCTCGTTCACCGACGTCACCGAGGAGCGCGAGGCCCACGAGGCGCTCGAGCGCTCCAACGCCGAGCTGCAGCAGTTCGCCTACGTCGCCTCGCACGACCTCTCGGAGCCGCTGCGGATGGTCTCCAGCTACCTGCAGCTCCTCCGCCGCCGCTACCGCGGCCGGCTCGACGAGGACGCGGACGAGTTCATCGACTACGCGGTCGACGGGGCGACGCGCATGCGCTCGCTGATCGAGGACCTGCTCGCGTTCTCGCGCGCGGGCCGCGGCGGCGAGCCGGAGCCGGTCGACCTCGGCCGCGTTGCCGGCGACGTCGTGCGCTCGCTCGCCGCCGCGATCATCGACGCGAGCGCCGACGTCGACATCGCCGAGCTGCCGGTGGTCATGGGCGATCGCGTCCAGCTCGAGCAGCTGCTGCAGAACCTGGTCGCGAACGCGCTGAAGTTCCGCGCCGACCGCGGCGCGCGGGTGTGGGTGCGCGCCGAGGAGACCGTCGGCGGGATGGTGCAGCTCGCGGTCGCCGACGCCGGCATCGGGATCGAGGCCCATCACCGCGATCGCGTCTTCAAGATGTTCCACCGCCTGCACGATCGCGAGGCCTACGAGGGCACCGGCATCGGCCTCGCGATCTGCCGCCGGATCGTCGAGCGCCACGGCGGGCGCATCTGGGTCGATGAGCGCGCCGGCGGCGGCGCCGTATTCCGCTTCACGCTGCCGCCCGCGAGCGCCGGCGCCGACGGCGGCGACGCGCCTGAGGAGCCCGCGCGCGCCGAGCCCGCTCCGGCCTGACACGGCGGCGTGGCCCCGGGCCGGGCCGTGCAATGCTTGAGGCATGGCCGACGTCGCGATGCCCCGGCTCTCCGACTCGATGGCGGAGGGCACGATCCTGAAGTGGCTGAAGTCCGACGGTGACGAGGTCAAGAAGGGCGAGGAGCTCGTCGAGATCGAGACGGACAAGGCCAACATGACCTACGAGGCCGACGAGGAGGGCACGCTCTCGATCGTGGCCAAGGAGGGCGACACGCTGCCGGTCGGCGAGACGATCGCCTGGATCGGCGCGGGCGACGGCGCAGCCCCCGCGCAGGAGCAGCCGGAGGCCGAGGAGGAGCAGGAGGAGGCGCCGCAGGCGGAGGAAGAGGAGGCGCCCGAGGAGGAGGACGACGGCAAGGCGGAGGCCGAGCGCGACGGCAAGGGGGAGCGCGAGCAGGTCGAGGCTCCGGCCAAGGCCGAGGCGAAGGAGAAGCCGGCCCGCGAGGAGGCCGCCGCCGGCGGCGGCAACGGCCGCGTGAAGGCCTCGCCGGTGGCGCGGCGGATGGCGCGCGAGATGGGGCTCGAGCTCGCGGGCCTGCGCGGCACCGGCCCTGGCGGGCGGATCGTGAAGGCCGACGTCGAGGCGGCGGCGCGCGGCGGGGCGGCCGAGGCGCCGGAGGCCGAGGAGGAGCGCCCAGAGGCCGAGGAGCGCGAGCGCGAAGAGGTTCCGGCGGCGGTCGTGTCCGGCGACGGGCAGACCGGCCGCGGCGAGGTGACGCACCAGGACCTCACGCGCCTGCAGCAGACGGTGGCACGGCGGATGGCGGAGTCCAAGGCCACCGCACCCGACTTCGTGATCGCGCTCGACGTCGAGATGGACGCGGCGGTCGAGTTCCGCACGCAGCTCAAGGAGGCCGCCGGCGACAGCCCGGCGCCGTCGTTCAACGACTTCGTGATCAAGGCCTCGGCGCTCGCGCTGCGCGACTTCCCGCGCGCGAACGGCGCCTACCGCGACGGCAAGTTCGAGCTGTACTCGCGGATCAACGTCGGGGTCGCCGTGGCCGGACAGGACGCGCTCGTCGTCCCGACCGTGTTCGACGCCGACCGCAAGGGGCTGGGCACGATCGCGGCGGAGGCGCGGGCGCTCGCGGAGCGCGTGCGCGCCGGCGCGATCACGCCGCCTGAGCTCTCGTCGGGCACGTTCACGGTCTCGAACCTCGGCATGTACGGGATCCGGCGCTTCACCGCGGTCATCAACCCGCCGCAGGCGGGGATCCTCGCGGTCGGCGAGATGACGCCCCGCCCGGTGGTCCGCGACGGCGAGGTGACGGTGCGCCAGATCCTCGAGCTCACGCTCTCCTGCGACCACCGGATCCTGTACGGCGCGGACGCCGCCCAGTTCCTCGCGCGGATCCGCGAGTACCTGGAGAACCCGCTGCGGCTGGCGCTTTAGCCGCCGAGGCCGGCGGCGTCGGTCACCGGCTTCGCTGCGCTCGTCACCGGCTCGGCCGCTCCGGTGACGGGCGCGAGCGTCTGATCGACGGCCCCGGCGGTCTGCTGCACGGTGTCGCCGGCGGCGCGGACGGGCGCCTGGCCCGGCGCCGGCAGCGTGCCGACGACGGGCTGGGTCGCGATGCGGGCGCCCACGACCACGCTCTCCACCGGCCCGGTGGCGGGCGTGCCCCCTCCTGACGAGCCGCCGCCGCCCGAGCCCGGCCCCGAGCCGCCCGCAGCTCCGCCGCCGGACGTCCCGGCGGCGGCGGGCGAGCCGCTCCCGCCCGACGGCGGCGCCGCGGCGGCCGGCGGCGAGGTCGGGGCCCGCCTGCGCGCCGGGTCGTGCGCGCCGCGGCGTGGCGCGGCGCGGCGCGCGGACCGGCGCGGCGCGCCCGTGCGCACGGCCGCCGCAGACGCCGCACGGGCGGCGGTCACCTGATCGTCACGCGCGGGCGCCGCCGCGGGGCGGGCCGGCGGGCCCGGCAGCGAGAGCTGCCCTTCGCCTCCGCCGCCCGGAGAGCCGGGCCACGCACGGAATCCCAGCAGCGACGAGGCGAGCAACAAGATCGCGAGACCCGCCGCGACCAACGACCCGCCGGCACCGAGGCTGGGACCGAGGCCTCCGAGCCGCACGGCCGTCCGACCCCCCTGCAGCGAGACGGGACGCATCCGGCACAGAGTCGCGCCTCAACGCCGAACCACGTATCGGACTTTCGTCCAGGTCTGTTAAAGGGGGTCAGACCCCCTTTAACGGGGCGTTAGGCTCTCGCGGATGGCTTCGGCGCCGGTCGTTGAGGGGTACGTGCCCGCGGAGGGCACCTTCGACGAGGCGTTCGGGGAGGACGGGACGCCGCGGCCGCACGCGCGCGCCGCGCTCGAGGCGGTCGCGCGCGCGGGCCCGGCCGCGCTCGCGGACAGCGTCGCGCAGACGCTCGCGAGCGCCGGGGTCATGTTCAACTCCGCCCGCGGCAACCTGCCGTACTACGTCGACCCCGTGCCGCGTGTGATCGCGGCCGAGGACTGGGACCACGTCAAGCGCGGGCTCGCGCAGCGCGTCCGCGCGCTGAACGCCTACGTCGCCGACGCCTACGGCACGCGGCGGATCGTGGCCGACGGCGTCGTCGCCGCGCGCGTGATCGAGACGGCCGAGTACTTCGAGCCGGCGATGCGCGGGATCGAGCCGCCGAGCGGCGTGTGGGTCGGGATCGCGGGGCTCGACGTCGTGCGCGACGCCGACGGGCGCTGGATGGTGCTGGAGGACAACGTGCGCACACCGGGCGGCTACGCATATCTGCACGCCGCGCGGCGCGCGCTCGGCGAGCACCTCGACGTCCCGCCCGGCGCGCTCCCGCGCCGCCTCGACGGCGCCATCGACCTGCTCGCCGACGCGGTGCACGCGGCGGTGCCGGCCGGCGCGGACGGCCACCGCGCGCCGCAGGCCGTGCTGCTCACCGACGGGCCCGACAACACGTCCCACTGGGAGCACGCGTGGCTGGCCCGGCAGCTCGGCATCCCGCTGGTGGAGCCGGACGAGCTCGAGGTCCGCAGCGGGCGGATGTGGCAGCGCCCGCGCGGCGAGCGCAACGCCACGCCGGTCGACGTCGTCTACCGGCGCACCAACGCCGACCGCGTCGACACGCCGATCGGGCGGCTCCTCTACGAACCCGTCCGGCGCGGCACGCTCGGCCTGATCAACCAGTTCGGCACCGGCGTGGCCGACGACAAGCTCGCGCACGCCTACGTCGAGGACATGATCCGCTACTACCTCGGCGAGGAGCCGGTGCTGCCGTCGGTGCCGACCTACGACCCCGCCCGGCCCGACCAGCTGGAGCGCGTGCTCGAGCTGTTCGACGAGCTCGTGCTCAAGCCGCGCGGCGGGTACGGCGGCATCGGCGTCATGATCGCCCCGCACGCCCGGCCCGCCGACGTCGCCCGCACGCGCGAGGCCGTCGAGGCCGCGCCGGAGCGCTGGATCGCCCAGCGGTTGGTGATGCTCTCGACCCATCCGGCGGTCGCCGACGGCCGGTTGGCGCCTCGCCACATCGACCTGCGCCCGTTCGTGTTCCTGGGCGAGGGGGGCGAGCCGCGGGTGCTGCCCGGCGGGCTGACGCGCGTGGCGCGGGACGAGGGGGCTCTGGTGGTCAACTCGTCCCAGAATGGTGGGGCGAAGGACACATGGATCCTTCCTTGAGTTGCCGCGCGGCGGGGCGTGGCGAACTTCGGGCAAGGTAAGGGGGAGCCCGGATCGCCGCGGCGGGGAGACGATCATCGCGGCGCGAGGGGGTGACGTAAGTAGGTGTCGGTATGCGACACCTACTTGCACCACCCCCCGGGATGGGCGATCGAACGTGATCGATCGCCCGCGGAGAGTGCGTGCGGCCGAGCGATCTCGCGCGCCGCGAGGCACTCCGGGCTCCCTCCTCACCTGCAAGCAGTTCGCCGGGCCCGCCGTGCGGCGGCACAGATCAGCCCCCCGACCGCCAGTCCGGCCGCACGCCAGGGTCGAAGCGCAGCCGGTCGAGGATCCTGAACGCCTGGCCGCGCACCGCGGGCGGCGCGCCGGCGCCAACGACCACGAGCGCGGAGAAGTCGCGGCCGGCGTCGCTGAACGGGATGCAGCTGCCGCTGACCGGCGGCACTGCGCGGCCGACGCAGCTCACGAGCCGGCGGTTGATCGCGGGGTTGACGCCGCGAGGGAAGGTGCTCGGGCGCGCAGGGAACGGGGTCGCGCCGAGGCCGCGCTCCTGCACGGTGACGAGCGCGTCGTCCGCGCTCATGACCGCGACGGCCCCGGTCGGGAGCTCGCTGCAGCCCGCGAAGCGCCGGTCGAGCGGGAACGTGCGGCGGCCAGCACCTCGCGGGGGTCGACCAGACGCGGCGTGAGGCTGGCACGCGCGAGCCGCCACTCGGGCGGCAGGCTGATCTCGACGCCGTGCACCGGGTCGACGGTGGTCGTCCAGCCCCGGTCGGGCGAGGCAGCGCGCTCGTCGGGGGTTGACGGGCGGGAGATCACGAGCACCGCGGCGGCGAGCGCGACCGCCGGCACGAGCGGCCGCCAGGCGCGGCGGCCGTAGCGGCGGCGGGCGGCGCCATGCCCAGGCGGCGCCGCGCCCACTGCCTCGCTTCGCTCGTCACCGGCTTCGCCTCGCTCGACGCGGCCGCGCTCCAGCGCCCGCAGCAGCTTCTTGTGGGCGATCCCGAACGTCCAGGCGAGCGCGCCGCCGCGCCGCGGATCGAACCGCCGCACGCTCAGTAGGGCGGCGGCGAACGTCTCCGCCGCCAGGTCGGCGGCGAGCTCGGGGTCCGCGGTGCGGCGCATGAAGAACCCGCGAGCAGCGCCCGCTCGTGGCGCCGGTAGAAGACCGCCAACGCCTCAGGACGGCGCGGCGTGAGCGCCAGCAGCTCGTCGTCGCCGAGCCTGTCCATGCCCTCATCTTCCGCCCAACGCCCGCGGTTGTGACGCGGGCAGCGGTTCCGCACGTGAGTACGTGCGCCGTCCAGGTGGTCGCTGGCGCCGCCTGGCAAGGACGCAGACCCGCAGGAATCCCTCTGGGATTTCAAGTGGTCGAGGACGCCGCCAGGCGGTGATCAGCGGCC
>JBIOTP010000403.1:0-7044 GCA_044865965.1 Solirubrobacteraceae bacterium | reverse complement strand
GCCGATCAGGCACCCGAGCGGCTCGCCGCCCGCCCGCGCGGTGACGATGAACATCGGGTACTCGAGGTCGCCGACGAGCTCGTGGAACGTCGCGGCTGGGTCGCTCATCGCGCCTGGACCTGCGACTCCTCCGTCGAGCCGCTCACCGACGTGGTCTCGGACTCGCCGCCGGTGATCGCGAGCGCGACCTCCTCGAAGTAGCCGGCGCCGACCTCGTGCTGGTGCTTGACCGCGGTGTAGCCGGCGTCCTCGTTGGCGAACTCGGCCTGCTGGAGCTCGGCGTAGGCCGTCATGCCGTGCTCCCGGTAGCCGCGCGCGAGCTCGAACATCGAGTGGTTGAGCGTGTGGAAGCCGGCGAGCGTGATGAACTGGAAGCGGTAGCCGAGCTCGCCGAGGCGCTCCTGGAAGCCGGCGATCTCGTCGTCGTCGAGCTTGCCCTTCCAGTTGAGCGAGGGCGAGCAGTTGTAGGCCAGCAGCTTGTCCGGATGCTCGTCGTGGATCGCGCTCGCGAAGCGCTCGGCCTCCTCGAGGTCGGGCTCGGCGGTACGCCGTCCCAGCGTCTCCGGTCGCCGGCCATTCCCTTGGGCTGCCTGGAACGCGGCGCGGTCACGCGCCGTCGAGCACGTCGGCGACGTAGCTCTCGCGGACCGCGTCGTCCTGCAGCAGCAGCCAGCGCTGCTGCTCGGCGAGCCCGCCGCCGGCGTCGAGCACGTCCTCCACGAACGAGCGCCGGACCGCCCGCGGGCACCGCAGCAGCCAGCGCCGCTCCGGGTCGCGCTCGGCGGCGGCGACCGTGCGCGCGACCGCGTCGGGCGCGAGCAGCACCATCCGGGCACGGGCCGGAAGCGAGAGCGGCTCGTCAGTCATCCAGCCCCGCCAGCTTACGAAGCAGCGTGCGCAGCGTCGCCTGCTCCTCGGCGTCGAGCCGGACGAACACGTCCTCGGCCGTCGTCATCGCGACCGCGCGGGCGCGGGCGAGCGTCTCGCGGCCGGCGTCGGTGAGGTGCAGCGCGCGGCGCCGGCGGTCGCTCGGGTCGACGCGCCGCTCGGCGAACCCGCGGGCCTCGAGCTCGTCGATCACCTTGACCATCGAGCTCGCGTCGATCATCGCGCGCTCGACCAGCTCGTGCTGGGAGGTCCCCGGCGCCGAGTCGATCAGCGCCATCACGCCGAAGTGCGGCGGGCGCAGGCCCAGGGGCTCCAGGGCCGACGCGAAGCGATGGGCCATCCGCTGCCCGTGCCAGGAGAGCAGGAAGCCGATCGCGCTCGCCAGGGGCTCGGGGGGCGGCCGCTCGAAGCGCATCGCGGCACTCATGCTAGGACGACCAAATCATTTGTGATACAAATTATTGTGCTCCCCAACGATCTCCCCGGAGGTATTCCCCGTGTCCTCCCTGACCCGCTGGGTCCTTGCGCACAAGCGCACCGTAGTCGCCTTCTGGCTCGTCCTCACCGTCGCCGGCATCGCGGCCGCCGGCCCCGCGTCAAAGGCGCTCCGGCAGGAGTTCTCCGTTCCCGGAAAGGAAGGCTGGCAGGCCAACGTCGCGATCGCCGAGCGCTATGCCGGCACCGGCGGCATGACCGCGCCGCTCGTCCCCGTGGTCCGCCTGCCGGCGGGCACGACCGTCGACTCCCCCGGCGTGCGGACAGAGCTCGCGCGGATCGACGCCCGCCTGCAACGCGCGCTGCCCGGGGCGCGGATCGCGTCCTTTGCATCCACCGGCGACCGCGCGTTCGCGTCGTCCGACGGTGGGACGACGTTCGCGGTCGCCTATCCCCCGCGCGACCCCGACCAGCCGTTCGGCGACAACCCGGCGGCCGAGAGGCGCGCGCGGGCTGCGCTGCAGGGCGCCACGGTGGCCGGCGCGCCGGTCCACCTGAGCGGCTTCGACGCGCTGCAGGACCAGGCCGGCGGCAGCGAGGGCCCGGGCGTGCTGCTGGAGGCGCTGCTCGGCGGCCTCGGCGCGCTCGCCGTGCTCGCGTTCGTGTTCGCCTCGCTGCTGGCCTTCGTGCCGCTGATGGTCGCCTTCGTGTCGATCATGACCACGTTCCTCGCGCTCTGGGGGCTGACCGAGGTCACCGACGTGTCGCCGATCGTGCAGTTCCTGATCGCGCTGATCGGCCTGGGCGTTGCGATCGACTACTCGCTGCTGGTCGTCTCGCGCTGGCGCGAGGAGCGCGCCCACGGCCGCACCGGCGACGAGGCCGTGCAGCGCGCGATGGAGACCGCCGGGCGCGCGGTCGTGTTCAGCGGCATCACGGTCGCGATCGGCCTGCTGGCGCTGATCGCGCTGCCGCTTCCGTTCCTGCGCTCGATGGGCTACGGCGGAATGCTGATCCCGTTCGTCTCCACGATCGTCACGATCACGCTGCTGCCGGTCGTCCTCGCCACGCTCGGCGGCCGGCTCGACTGGCCGCACCGGCGCAGCGACGACCGCGCCAGCCGCGCCTGGACGCGCTGGGCGCAGGGCGTCGCGCGCCGGCGCTGGCTCGCCGCGGGCGCCGCGACGGCGGTGCTCGCGGCGCTCGCCGTGGCGGCCACCGGCCTGCAGCTCGGCTCCGCCAACGCCGACGCGATCGCCCACCCCGGCGACGCCAAGGCCGGGCTGGTCGCGCTCGAGCGCTCGGGCATCGGCGCCGGCGTGCTGCTGCCGCACGAGGTGCTGGTGAGCGGCACGAGCCCGGAGCGGGTGGCCGGCGAGCTTCGCCGCGTCCAGGGCGTGCACGGCGCCGTCGCCCCGGCGGCCTGGCAGCGCGGCGGCACCGCGCTGGTCGACGTGTTCCCCACGGCGGACTCGGCCGAGGGCGCCGGCCGCGACACGCTCGAGCACGTGCGCGACGTCGCGCACGCCTCCGCCGGCGTGCGGGTGGGCGGCGCCCCGGCCCAGAACGCGGACTTCACGTCCGCGGTCTACGGCAGCTTCCCGCTGATGATCGCGCTGATCGCGATCACGACGTTCATCCTGCTGGCGCGGGCGTTCCGCTCGCTGCTGCTCCCGGCGAAGGCGATCCTGCTCAACGTCCTCAGCGTCGCCGCCGCATGGGGCGTGCTCGTGCTCGTGTGGCAGCAGGGCTTCGGCTCGGAGCCGATCTGGGGCATCGACGCGACCGGCTCGATCCCGTCGTGGATGCCGCTGATGGTGTTCGCGTTCCTGTTCGGGCTCTCGATGGACTACGAGGTGTTCATCCTCGCCCGCATGCGCGAGGAGTACGACGCGACCGGCTCCACCGCCACCGCGGTCGTGCGCGGCATCGGGCGCACCGGCCGGCTCGTCACGAGCGCCGCGCTGATCCTGTTCCTCGCGTTCCTGTCGATGGCCTCGGGGCCCGACACGAACGTGAAGATGTTCGCCACCGGCCTCGCCGCCGGGATCCTGCTCGACGCGACGGTCATCCGCGCCCTGCTGGTGCCCGCCGTCGTCGCGCTGCTCGGGCGCTGGAACTGGTGGCTGCCGGAGCGGCCCGCGCGGCTGCTGCGGGTCGAGCCGTCGCTGCCGCCGCGCGCGGCGCCGAGCGAGGCGGCGTGAATGCCCTGAGAAAACTCGGGGACGGCGCGGAAAAGTTGGGGTCGGACGACGTGCGGCGTGCGGTCGCGGCGCGCAGGGGCTACGCCGAGCGCGTGCGCCTCCAGTCGCGGAAGGCCTCCAGCAGGCCGGCGACCTCGGGCCGGCGCTCCAGCGCCTCGGCGTCGTGGGTGATCCGGACCGTCGTGCGCATCTGGGCGAGGTAGTTGACGCAGCCCTCGCAGATCGCGAGGTGGGCCTCGAACGCCTCGCGGTCCTCCGCCGAGAGCGCGTCTTCGAAGTAGTCCGTCACCAGCTCGACGAGCTCCTGGCAGGTCATGCCGGCTCCTCGAGGTAGCGCTCGAGCGCGGCGCGCACGCGCGAGCGGGCGCGGTGCAGCAGCACGCGCTGGTTGCCCTCGGACAGCTCGAGCGCGTCGCAGACCTCCTCGGCCGACCACCCCTCGACGTCGCGCAGCACGATCACGTCCTGCTGGCGGGCGGGCAGCATGCGGATCGCGCCTTGCACGCAGGCCAGCGTCTCGCGCGCCAGCAGGCGCTCCTCGGGGACCGTCTCCCAGTCCGCGGGGAACGCCACCCAGCCGCCGGGATAGCGCCCCAACGCGTCCTGGAAGCGGTCGGGGTCGACGGCGGGCCCGTCCTCGCCGGCGGGCGCGAGCGACGAGAACGGGACGCTGCGCTGCTCGCGCTCGCCGCGCGTCTTGGCGCGGTTGGTGAGGATGCGCAGCAGCCACGTCTTCAGCGTCGAGCGGCCCTCGAACCGGTCGAGCCCGTCGAGCACGCCCAACCACGCCTCCTGGACGACCTCCTCGGCGACCGCCGGCCGGCGCACGTGGCCGAGCGCGATCCGCAGCATCAGCGGGCCGTAGCGCTCCACGAGCGCGAGGAAGGCCGCCTCGTCGCCGCGGCGCAGGCGGGCGAGGAGCTCGGCGTCGGGGTCCCTGCCGGCGTATGGCTCGACGAGCGAGGTGTCGGGCACGTGCGAAGCATCTCTCAAACCCGGGCGAGTCGTCCACCCCCCAAGGATGGTCTCGCGAGGGCGCGGGGCGTTACACCGTCAGCGGTTGTGGTTGACGACCTCGACGTTGTTGCCGTCGGGGTCGAGCACGAACGCGCCGTAGTTAACGGTTGGGCCGTGCAGGCGATGCCCCGGCGCGCCTAGACGTGCGGGAGGTCGGCGAAGCGGTGCTCGCCGGCCACGTGCTCGCAGACGTCGGCCACGCGCGGCTCCGCGAGCCGCAGGATGTCGCGCGGGTCGACGAGCACGCCGTGGCGGTGGTCGCCGCCGGCGCACAGGACGCGGTCGTGGTAGAGCAGCCGGATGTCGATGACCTCCGGCACCGAGGCGGGGCCGAACGGCGGCAGCGCGCCGACGTCGAAGCTCGGGAACTCGCGTGCCAGCTCCTCCTCGGTCGCCAGCCGCAGGTGGCTGTCGGCGCGCAGCGCCCGGCGGGCGCGGTCGAGGTCGAGGCGGCGGGTCGCCGGCACGACCGCGAGCCACACGCGCTCGTGGTCGATCACCGCGAGCGTCTTCGCCGTCACCTGCGGCTCCTGCCCGGCCGCCGTGGCCTCGTCAGCCGCCGAGTAGACCGCGTCGTGCTCGACGACTTCGTAGCCGACGCCGGCGGTGTCCAGCACCTCGCGCACCAGCTCGATGCCCTGCTTGTCGCTCATGCGTACCTCCTTTCACCAGGAAGTTTGCTCCAAGCGCGCCGCGAAGGCGACGAGGTCCGCAGCCTCGACGTCGACGCCGGTCTCCGCGCGCAGCTCCTCCGTCTGCCCCGGCCCGTGCTCGGTCGGGCGCGGCACGAACGCGGTGCGCAGCCCGAGGTCCGCGGCGGCGGCGAGGTCGCCGTTGTGGGCGGCGACCATCATCACCTGCGGCGGCTCGAGCCCGAGCGCGCGGACGCCGGACAGATACGCCTCCGGCTGCGGCTTGTAGGCGTGCGCGATCTCCGCGCCGAGCACGACGTCCCAGGGCAGGCCGGCGCGCTTGGCCATGTTCACGATCAGCGCGATGTGCCCGTTGCTGACCGGAGCGATGATGAATCGCCGCTTGAGGCGCTCGAGCCCCGGAACCGTGTCCGGCCACGGGTCGAGCCGGTGCCACGCGAGCGTGAGCTCGTCGCGCTCGGGCGCCGGCACGGCGTCGAGCCCGTGCTCGGCCAGCACGCCGTCGAGCGCCTCGCGGTGCAGGACGTCGAGCGTCGTCCACGGCCGCTCGCCGCTGCGCACGGTCTCGAGCTGCGGCTGGTAGCGCGCTCGCCAGGAGTCCGCGACCGCCGCCCAGTCGACTCCGGTCAGCCCCAGCCGGCGCCCGAGCGCCTCCCCCTCGCGGGCGATCGACGACCGCCAGTCGACGCACGTGCCGAAGACGTCGAAGAACAGCGCGTTCAGGGCGGCTCCTCGTCGGGCCAGTGCCCGTGCTCGGCGAGGTACGCGCGCGCGGCGTCCTCCGCCTTACGCTCCTCGTCGCCCTTGGCGCCCAGCCGGAACAGCCAGTTGAGCAGCAGCACGGATAGGCCGGCGCCGACGCACATCGCGAAGCCGTCCCACCGGATCGACTCCTTGGCGGTGAACAGGAGCACGAACCCGGCGACGACCAGCGCGGCCGGCAGGCCGTAGCGCAGCGCGGTCAGCATCGATACGAGGCTACCCCGACGGGGGCGAAGCGCTCCTCGCCCGCCGGCAGCCGCTCGTGCGCGCCGACGACGAGCACCGCGCCCGGGCGCATCACGGCTGCGAGGCGGTTCAGCAGCGCGCGCTGGGCCGGCTCGTCGAAGTACGTGAACGCGACGTTGCGGCACAGCACGAGGTCGAACGGGCCCTCGGGCGCGGGGTCGCGGAGATCGTGGCGCGCCACCGTCACCGGGCGGCGGAAGCGCTCCTTGAGGCGCTCCCCGTCGAACGCCTCGCTTCGCCACGCCTCGGGAAGCTCGCGCAGGCTGCCGGGCGCGTAGCGGGCGGCGCGCGCCCGCTCCAGCACCGCCGGCTCGACGTCGGTCGCGAGCACCTCCAGCTCCGTGTCCGGGAACCGCGCGGCGAGCGCCAGCTCCCACACGATCGCGAGCGTGTACGGCTCCTCGCCCGACGCGCACCCGGCGCTCCACGCGCGCAGGACGCCGGGCCGGGCGATTGCGGGGAGGAGGGTGGTCTCGAGGAACCCGAACACACCGCGGTCGCGGTAGAAGCGCGAGATCGTGACGTGGGTCAGGGCGTCGAGCGCTGCCCACTCGTCGTCGTGGGCCTCGAGGTGCGTGCGGTAGGCGGCGAGGTTGTGGAGGTGCAGCTCGGCGGCGCGGCGGCGCGCGCGCCGGCACACCTGGCGGCGGACCTTGCGATAGCCGGGCCAGCGCTTGCCGAGGCGCGGCAGCGCCCATTGGAGGAACGAGACGCAGTCGTCGTCGGCTGTCATCGTGGACGCCCGCCGGGATCGGCGAACTTCGGGCAAGTGAAGGGGGAGCCCGGAGTGGCGCGGCGCCAAAACGATCATGCCCGTTGCGGGGTGGCCTACGAAGGTA
>JBIOTP010000402.1:0-11804 GCA_044865965.1 Solirubrobacteraceae bacterium | reverse complement strand
GACCCGAAGCGTCTGACACCTCAAGCCGCCCTCGACGCTCGAGCGGCGGCGGCCCAGCTCCCCCTCGACGATCGCGGACCAGTTCGCGCCCCCGAGGCGGCGGCGAGCGCGGCCGCTCGTTCCACACGGATTTTCGGATCGGTGGATCGTGAGCGTCGACGGCCTGGCGGGGCTGACTCGTTCCTGGGAGTAGCTCGAGCGGCTGCGTCGACGCGCCGAGCCGCCCCGGGCTCTGCGGGCGCGATAGGCGGGCCGCCCTGCAGCACTCGGCCGCCGCGACTCACCTGAAGCGGGAGTCTTGCGGCGTCGCCTGGAGCCGGCGTCGAGCCCGCCCCGCGACCAACCGGCGCCAAGCCGCGGATCGATTCGCGGGCGCTCGGCGCGGCGGGACCGGACTTCTGGGCTCGCCCCCACATCCCACACGCAAGGAGGTCTCGGATCGTGTCCGAGCTTCCCCGTAGCGCCCCCGGCGCCCACCCCAGCGTCCGAGCGCGATTCACAGACGGCGCAACGTCGTCTCATGCGCGACGGCTACCTCACGGCCAGCGGGACGTCCGCCCCACGGCCGACGGTGAAGACCACTCGGTCGCCCTCAAGGGCGAGCCCGCAGGCGTCACCGAGATTATCGGCGCGCCTGCGCCTGCGCCGGGAGCCAAGCGAGAACCGCCGCCGGCCATGGCGCCTGGCCAGCGCAGCTCGATGAGCGAGGCGATCTGCCGCGCTTGGGAGCGGAGGATCCCGCGGGCAGGCGCGTCGATCGACACCCTGCCGCCCAAGCTGATTCGCGGCCAGCCGATCCCTGGCGTGATCGCGATCAACGTCGTCGTGGGCGGCAGCGACGCGCCCACCCGCAGCGAGCCAATTGAGGCAGGTCTCGCGGTGCACAACAGCGCGACACGCGGCATGCTGCACGTCAACGGCGACACCGACGGGGCGGAGTGCACGACCACGACGGCGGTCGCGCATCGCCGGCGAGTGCCGCCGTGGGCGCCGCGCCGCGCGGCCGCCGAGCTCCTTGGCACCGCGCACCGCGGCACCGAGCTGCCGCTGAGCGAACCACGCACACCCGTGCCGACCGCGAGGGCGCAGCGATGACCACACGACGGCGTGCGGTGCAGGAGGTGCAGCGCTACGCGTTGAGGCGCGAGGAGGCGGCGGCCTCCCTCGGTATGAGCGTGGACACGTTCGAACGGCGGGTGCAGCCGTTCGTGAAGGTGGTGCCGTGCGGACAACTCGTGCTGGTGCCCCCCGCGGAGCTCGAGCGCTGGGTGCGGGAGAACGCGCGGCTGCTGGTGGAGGCGGCGTAGCGCCGAGCGTAGGCTCGTCGCGCACATCGGCGTCTCCGGAGGCAGCCATGCCGTCGTTTCGCAAGACCAAGACTCCGGGCGTGTATGTCCGCCACGAGACAGGCTGCCCGCGCGGAGATGCCGACGACGACGGGCGCCGATGTCGGTGCGTGCCGACCTATCGCGGGCGCCGGCGACACCCGTGACCAAAGCGCCGGAGTGGAGCCGGAGCATGAAGGACCGCAGCGAGGTCCTCACGTGGCTCGCGGCCGCGCCGAAGGCCCAAGAGGCGCTGCTGGAGGCGACGGTCACGAGCCCGACGTTCCACGAGCTCGGCGAGCAGTGGTTGCGCGGCGTGGAGTCCGGGGCGGTCGGCAAGCGCCGCGGCAAGAAGGGCTCCGCGTACAGCGGCACGACGCTGTCCGGCTACAGGCGGTCGCTGCGCAACGAGCTCGACGAGGAGTTCGGCGCGCGCCCGGCGGCCGACATCGTCGAGGTCGAATGGCAGATGTGGGCCGACAGGGCTCGCCCGCGAGGGCCTGTCGCGCTCGCGCATCCGCAACCACCTGGCCGTCGCGTCCGCGATCTACGGGTGGGCGTCCCGCCCCACTCGGCGCCTGGTGGATCGCAACCCGACGCTCGCGGTCGAGCTGCCGCCCAACGACCAGCAGCCGAGGATGCGCGTGTGCACCGCCGAGGAGGCCGCGCAGCTGCTCGCTGCGCTCGAACCCGACGACCAGGTCGCGTACGCACTCGCGTTCTATGCGGGCCTGCGACGCGCCGAAATCCACCGGCTGCAATGGCCCGAAGTCGACCTTGACGGCTTCCGGCTGCACGTGCGAAAGGCCGAGTCAGAGGCAGGCACCGACCGGCGCCCGCCGATCGCTCAGATGCTGCGATCGATCCTTCGCGCCGCGTGGATGCGCCAACGGCAGCCGGCGGGCGGAGCGGTGTGCCCGGTGTCGGTCATGAGCGGCCGTCTCGCCCGGCGCGCGACCGATGCATGGGCGGCGTGCGAGCCGCCACTCGAGCGAATCACCCTCCACGAATGCCGGCACACCTACGCGTCGTTCCTGATGGCCGCCGGCTACACGCTCAAAGAGATCATGGAGTACATGGGCCACTCGAACCTCGCGATGGTCCAGCGCTACGTGAAGCTGCTGCCGCAGCCGGACGAGACCGACCCTGCCCAACGGCTCAACGCCTACCTCGCCCGCCGCGCGGCCGGCTGACAACATCCCGCGCCTGTGTCCACTTTCGTGTCCACCCGGCCGACTCGAATCCTCGTTTTCCAGCGCCCCCGGCAGGACTCGAACCTGCGACCTGCGGATTAGAAGTCCGCTGCTCTATCCAGCTGAGCTACAGGGGCTTGGAGCGGGAGCTTAGTCGCGGGCTACGCGATGGGCTCGGGGTTCGTGGCGGCCGCGCGCAGCCGGTCGCGCAGGGCGGTGCGCGCCCGGTCGTAGGCGGACGCGTCGTCATAGAGCAGCCCGTCGGTGTTGGCGGCGCGCAGGAAGGCGTCGAGCTCGAAGGCCAGCTGGCGGGGCTCCACGGCGTCGGCGATCTCGCCGCGCTCGCGGGCGACGTCGATCGTGTGCTCGATGTAGCCGAGCCAGTCGCGGCGGGCCTGGGCGAGGGCGTCGCGGATGCGGCCCTCGCGGGCGTTGAACTCGGCGTCGGCGGTGCAGAAGAAGCAGCCGCCCGGGAAGACGGGCTCGCGGACGTAGGCCAGCCAGGTCTCGCACAGGGCTGACAGGCGGCGGATGCCGGGAGGGGATTGGCGGGCGGGCTCGACGACGGCGCGAATGAAGCGCTCGCGGGCGGACTCGACGGTGGCCAGCTGGAGCTCCTCCTTGGAGCCGAAGTGCGCGAAGACCCCGCTCTTGCTGATCCCGAGCTCGGTGGCGAGCCGGCCGATCGAGAGGCCCTCGAGGCCCTCGATGGAGGCGATGTCCGCGGCCCGCTCCACGATCGTGCGGCGCGTCTGCTCGCCCCGCAGGAGGCGACCGTCCGTGGTGGTCATCGGCCAGAAGATTGGCATGGCGAGATGAGGGTAACTAATAGTACGATCGTTCGTACAACTTTCTCGGAGGCCTCGACATGCGCGTGGCACCCACAACCGCCGGCGCCGCCTTCCCAGCGCTGCTCGACTCGACCGTCGCCCACCCGCCGGCTTCGGACCTGCGTATGGACTTCCGGTCAGTGTCGGGCGGGCTCGCCCACGCGCCGTGGCGGAGGCTCGTCGCGCTCGGCGACAGCGTCGCCGAGGGGATCGGCGACCCGGTCGACGGCTACCCGGCCGGCGGCTGGCTCGAGATCGTCGCCGCCGCGCTCGGGCCGCGTATCGCGTTCCTCAACCTGGGCCGGCGCGGGCTGCGGGCCGCCGAGGTCCGCGAGCAGCAGCTCGCCCCCGCGCTCGCCTACCGCCCGGATCTCGCGGTCGTCGCCGCGGGCGGCAACGACCTCCTCGACCCGGCGTTCGACGGCCGCGCCGTCCAGGCCGAGCTCGACGCGATGGTGCGCGCGCTGCGCGCCGCCGGAGCCGAGGTCATCACGATCGGCTTGTTCGATATCACCCGCTCCACGCGTGTGCCGGAGCCCCTCCGCACTTGGCTCGGCGACCGCTTGCTCGAGCTCTCGGCGCGCACCGAGATCGTCGCCGGCCGCCATGGCGCCCTCCACGTCGACTGCACACCGCACCCCGCGGCCGCCGACGACGCGATCTACAGCGCCGACGGCATGCACCTCAACGCCCGCGGCCACGCCATCGCGGCCGCGGAGACGTTGAGAGTGCTGGAGCGCCGGCTCAGCAGGCCACGGGCGCCTTCGCGCCCGGCGGCTGGCACTTGGTCGTCACGAGCGGCGCCTTCGACGGTCGCACCTTGAGCACCTTGACCGCGTTGATCGCCCCCGGCTTCGACACCACCACCGTGATCGTGATGTTCGCCTTCAGCGCCTTCTTGATGAACTTGGCCAGGGTCAGCGTGCCGAACGCGTTCTTCTTCGTGAAGCCCTTCCCGGTCAGCCCCTTCGGGCAGCCCTTGCCCTTGCACGTCGCCTGAACCGTCGAGCCGAACGGGATGTTCTTGATCTGGAGCTTCGAGAACTTCGTGCTGCGCCTGGCGGCCTTGAACGCGAACGAGAGCACGACCTGGATCCGCTCGGGCGTAACCACAACCGGGGAGCCACGATTGGGGTCCCGTTCGCGGTTGGGATCGTGCCGCCGAAGCTCCCGGTTCCCCCGTTGGCCCCGCCGGCCGCGTCGGCACCGCTCGCGGTGAGCTTCTCGACCCCGACGGTCGCGTTGTTGACGGCTCGCAGACCGTACGCGCTGCGATTCCCGTCCGGCACGCCGTTGAGCGTGAGCAGCTGCAGCACCACGCCTGTGTCGGCGTCGGCCACCGCCGCGGCCGGGCTTCCCGTGATGGTCGTTGGCTCGGTCAAAGTCCGCCGGCCGAAGTCCGGCGTGTATCCGCCGTAGACGCCCACGTCCGTCTCGAGGTTGAGCACCTCGGGATAGCTGCCGGCCGCGACATAGACGTCCTTGCCCTGGGCCGTTGCCGCGGCGAGCGCGTCGGTGATCGTCCGCTTCGGGAAGTCGCGGCTGCCCGAGCGGGAGTCCTGGCCGCCGCCGGCGTCGACGAAGATCGCCTTCGACGCGTCGCCGTCGATCCCATCGCAGTTCGTGTCCTCGAAGTTCACGTCCGGCTTGTCGAGCTGGCCGGATGGATGAAGCCGTCGAGGTCGTCGCAGTCGGCCGGCGGTGCGAAGCCGTCCGCGTCGAAGTCGGCCGCGAACGCCGCCCCACCCAGACCGACGAAGAGCACCAGGAGCGAGAGCGCACCGATCGTCGCGATCCGGCGGACGCCATGAAGCTCGATGGACATGAGCCAAGTCCTTTGCACCGATTTCCTCCCTGTCGGCCGACCCTAATCCGGTGCCAGGCGCGCGTGCAGCAAAAATCCCCCAACATTCGTCCAGGGCGAGGTCCGAGCTCAGACCGCGCGGGCCTGCGCGGGGGTCACCTGGTGGTGACGAGGGGCGACCTGCGGGCGCGGACTTTCAGCACCTTGACAGCCGGGACGGCGCCGTCCCTCGAGACCGTGACGGTGATGACGGAGCCCACGTTCAGCGGCTTCCTGACGAGCGACGTGAGCGACACGGTTCCGGACGCGTTGCGCTTCACGAACGACTTCTTGGCGCAGCCCTTCTTGCACGTCACGGTCACGGTCGAGCCGGTCGGGACGTTGCGGACCGTGAGGCTGTTGAACCTGGTTTGCTTGGACGTCGCCCTGAAGTCGAACGCGAGCGTGACGACGACGAACGGGCGCTGCGTCGCCAGCCCGCCGCCGTTGGTCCCGCCCGCGCCGCCGGTGGTCGGGCCCCCGCCGCCCGTCGTCGGGCCCTCGCCGCCGGTCGTCCCACCGCCGCCGCCGGTCGTGCCCCCGCCTGCGCCGCCCCCCGGGAGCGCCGCGACGGTGAACGTCCGCTTGGCCGGCGTCGGGTCGATGTTGCCGACCGCGTCGATGGCGCGGACCTCGAACGTGTAGTTGCCCGGGGTGAAGCCGGTCGCGGTGTGGTCGGCGGTGCCCGAGCAGGGTCCGAAGGGGCCGGGGGTGACAGCGGTCGGGTAGACGCGGCAGGCGAACGAGCCGGCCTCGCTCGAGACGAAGCTCCAGGTGTGTGACGTGTCGAAAGTCGTCGCGCCGTCGGCGATGCCTGAGGTGATGGTGGTCTGCGGCGGTGTGACGTTGTCGATCGCGATGTTCACCGGCGACGTCGTGGCGCTGCGCCCGGAGAGGTCGACCGCAGTCGCCGTGACCGTCGCGGCACCGTCGGCGAGCGTGGCTGTGTTGAAGTTGAAGGCGAACGGCGCTGCGGTGACCGTCGCGACGAGCGCGTTGCGCACCCGGAACTCGACCCGCGCCACGCCGGCGTTGTCGCGCGCGGTCGCCTGCAGGGCGATCGTGCCCTTGACCGGGCCGGCCCCGGGCTTCGTGAGGCTGACCGTCGGGTCCTGGACGTCGCGGAACTCCGCGGTCACGGGCCTATTGACGTCCATCTTCTGCGCGCATGTGCGCGTGTCGTTCTTGAGGCATCCGGTCCAGCCGCTGAAGCTGAAGCCGTTGGCCGTGTCGGTGGCCTCGACGGACGCGATCTGCGGGAAGCGGTGGCACCTTCCCCCCTCGCATTCCTCGTCATCCTTGAAGAACTCGCTGCAGTCGTTCGCCTGCGCGTCGAACGGCCGCGCGCAGTTGATGCCCTCTCCCTTGACGGTGCCGGCGCCGGTGATCTCGACAGTGAGCGTGCCGTCGGCGAGCGCCGGCGCCGCCGTCGCCACGAGCCCGGCGCCGCACAGCATCGCCGCGAGCGCGATGCGCTTCCATCCACGCTGGGTTCCGAGCACACTCGTCCTTCCGTAGACGTCGTCCGTACGAGACCCGCCGACGCCGGCGCGCCCGCGTTTGTTCCCGGCCGCGGGCGTGGGTGTCAGAATACGGACAGCAGGCGCCGGTACACGCGTCCCGGCCGCCCCGGGCCCTCGGAGCGCACGTCGCCGGTCTCGGCGAGCAGGCCCGTGCCGCGCACGTCGCGCCGGAAGTTCGCGGGGTCGACGGACTCGCCGCGCAGCGCCTCGTAGAGCCGCTGCGCCTGGCGCAGCGTGAAGCGCTCCGGCAACAGCCCGCCGGCCACGCGCACGAACCACGCCTTGTCCGCCACGCGCGCGTGGAGCCTCCACAGCCCGTCGTCGACGATCCGCGCGTGGTCGAGCGCGAGGGGCGGGAGTCCGCCGAGCGGGTGCCAGCTCGCCTCGCGCTCGGCGGGGCGGTCCTCGGGGAGCGTCTCGGGGCGGACGAGCGCCATGTAGGCGATCGAGGGCAGCCAGCCGCGCGGGTCGCGGGTCGGGTCGGCGTAGGTGCGCAGCTGCTCGAGGTGGACGGGGCCGACGCCGGTCTTCTCGCGCAGCTTGCGCTCGGCCGTCTGCTCGGGCGACTCCGAGGTGCCGACGAAGCCGCCCGGGAGCGCGAACATGCCCCGCTGGGGCTCCTCGAGCCGGCGCGCGAGCAGGACCGACAGGGCGCCGTCGAGCAGCGTGAACACGACCGGATCGGCGGTCAGGCCGATCGGCGCCTCGTAGCCGGCGGAGTTCGTGGCGCGGATGCTCGCCATGGCGCCGTCCCAGGATGACTGGGACGGCGCACCGATGCGTTATTGCTGCACCGGCAGGATGAAGACGCGCGTCGCCGCGCCCTGGCCGCGCGCGCAGGACACGACCACGGTCTGACCCGCGCGCAGGTCGCCCACGGCGCCCTTCGTGGTGCCCGTAACCGCCGTCTCGAGCTGAGCTCGACCTTGGTGGTCCCGTTCGGGCCCTGCACGCTGAGCGTCGAGCCGCTCACCGACGAGATCCCGTCCGCATCGCGATCGGCCGCCCGTAGCGGGGGACCACGAGCAAGTCCGGGACCGTCACGGCCAGCCGCATCACCGCCACCGCGAGCAACGCCGGCGGCGGGCGCGGCTTCACCCCCGGCGGCGGCTGACCCATGACACGAAGGGACGCAGGATGAGCGACGTGATCGGCACCGAGCCCTCCGGCGAGGACGAGTTCGAGGAGGTCGGCTAGTCGGCCTGCGTGAACATCGCCGCCACGGCGTGTTCAGGTGGCTCAGCTGCGCGAGCACGACGAAGCCGCCCGTGGCCGTGCCGGTGGATGACGACTCGCCGATGCTGTCCCCCACCTGCGCGGACACCGACGCGACCGTGCCGGGCATTGGCGCGCGCAGCACTGTCGCGTCGAGCGCGGCGCGCGCGCTCGCCGGGGTGGCGGTCGGCGTGGGCGTCGGATTCTGGATCGTGGCGAGCCGGTCCTGCGCCTCGACGAGCGTGGCGTGCGCCTGCGACATCCCCACCTGCGCGCTCTTGGAATCGAGCCGCGCCAGCAGCTTTCCCCCCGGCGACGTGAAGCGCGCGGCTGAAGACCTGGCTAAGAAGTAGGCTCGCGGCCATGGCCGAGGTCCACGTCTACATCGAGATCGACGACCTCGAGCGCGGCATCGCCTTCTACGTCGACGGGCTCGGCCTGCAGGTGCGCCGCCGCCTCACAGAGCGGTGGGTGGAGCTCTCGGGCGCCCAGGTGCCGATCCATCTGCTCGCCCGCCCCGAGCCGGAGTTCGAGACCGGAGATCACGTGCTGCGCAAGGACTTCATGCGGCACTGGACCCCGATCCACCTCGACTTCGTCGTCGACGACGTCGAGGCGGCCGTCGAGCTCGCCGTCCGGGCCGGCGCGACGCTGGAGCGTCGCGTGGACCATCCGGGCTACTGGCGGCTCGCGGCGCTCGCCGACCCGTTCGGCCACGGCTTCGACCTGATCGAGGACCCCGAGCCCGGCTACGCGCGGCTCACTAGTGGTTCCACTAGCCCACAGGCTGCGCCGTGACGTCCGCGATCGCCGCCGCGAACGCGTCGACGTCCTCCTGGCGGGTATCCCACGAGCACATCCAGCGCACCTCGCCGGTGTGCTCGTCCCACACGTAGAAGCGGAAGTCGCGCTGCAGGCGCTCGGCGGCGCCCTCCGGCAGGATCGCGAACACCGCGTTGGCCTGGACGGCCTGGGTGAGTGTCACGCCGGGCACGTCCGCGAGCGCGTCCGCCAGCCGCCGTGCCATCGCGTTCGCGTGGCCGGCCGCCCGCCGCCACACGTCGTCGCGCAGCAGCGCCTCGAGCTGCGCCGACACGAACCGCATCTTGGATGCCAGCTGCATCGACTGCTTGCGCAGGTACGGCAGGGCGCCGGCCAGCTCCTCGCGCAGGACGACCACCGCCTCGCCGAGCAGCAGGCCGACCTTCGTGCCGCCGAAGGAGACCATGTCGGCGCCCACGTCGGTCGTGATCGCGCGCAGCCCGACGTCCAGCGAAGCCGCCGCGTTGGCCAGCCGCGCCCCGTCGACGTGCACGAGCATCCCGTGCGCGTGGGCGTGGTCGGCGATCGCCGCCATCTCGGCCTCGGTGTAGAGCGTGCCGAGCTCCGTCGACTGCGTGATCGAGACGACGCCGGGCTGGACGACGTGCTCGTCGCCGATCCGCACGAGCCGGCTCGCGACCAGCTCGGGCGTGAGCTTGCCGTCCGGCGTCGGGACCGTCAGCAGCTTGATGCCGCCGAGCTTCTCCGGCGCGCCGCCCTCGTCGACGTTCAGGTGCGAGCTCGCCGCGCACACCACGCCCTGCCACGGGCGCAGCATCGCCCGCAGCGAGACGACGTTCGCGCCCGTGCCGTTGAATACCGGAAACGCGTGCGCGTGCTCGCCGAAGTGCTCGCGCACGCGCACCTGCAGCCGCGCCGTCCACTCGTCGGCGCCGTAGGAGACCGCGTGGCCGTGGTTGGCGGCGGCGATCGCGTCCAGGACCTCGGGCAGAATCGGTGCGTAGTTGTCGCTGGCGAAGAAGGCGCGCACGGCGCACGACGATAGTCCACGCCGCCTTGACTCCGGCTCTGTGCTCGTACGCTGATCCGCGTGGACCCGCTGCGCATGTACCTCGTGGTGCGGCGCGGCGCGGTGGCGGAGCTGGATCGCCTCGGCGAGCTCGCCGGCGCGGCCGCGGTGGCCTGCCTGCGCACGTTCGCGGACGACCACGCCGAGGCGATCGCCGCCTGGCGCCCCCGTCCCGGGAAGGTCGTCTTGCGCGCCCGCAGCCCGAGCCAGTGGGAGCGCGTGCTCGAGGAGCCGCACGCGGGCGACGACGAGGCGGTCGTCGCGCTGCCGCCGCGCCGGCGCTCTGAGCGCGGCGAGGCGCTGGAGCGCCTGCAGGCCATGTCCACCGTGCTCGCCCCGCCGCCGCCGGACGGCCGCGGCCCGGTGACGTACGCGCTCAACCCGCGCGCGCCGATGAGCTCCGGAAAGACGCTCGCTCAGATCGCGCATGCCGCCGTGATGGCGGCGGACGCGTGCCCCGAGTGGGCCGCCGCCGGCTGCCCGGCGCGCGTGATCGCGCCCGGCGCCGAGTCCTTCGACGCGCTCGCGCGCGAGGCCGTCGCGAGCGTCGAGGACGCCGGGCTGACCGAGGTCGCGCCCGGGACGGTCACCGTGCTCGCGCTGCTAGCAGAGCGCTGACGCGCGCACCCAGCCGGGCTGGCCGAGGTCCGGGACGATCCGCACCCACTTCCGCGACTTGCTGTAGCGCTGGATCGCAACCGGCTCGTCGCGGAAGATCGTGCCGACGAACACCTTGCCCGGCGACTGGTAGATGTAGTTCTCGTCGACGCACACCTTCCCGGCCGTCTCGCCCGGCTTCAGCGGGCGCTTGCGCGCCGCCATCGAGCCGTCCGGAGCGCGCTTCTTGCAGAGGATCCCGACCGTGGCGTCGATCGGGTGCGCGAGCCGCTCGCGGCCGAAGACGATCGTCCCGCGCGTGGAGTGCCCGAAGACCGTCGACCTCGTAAGGCCGAAGCCGAACGGCAGCTTCTGCTCGGGCGCCTGCAGGCCCATGACGCGCATCCCGGCCGGGCACGCGAGGGAGACGCTCCGCTGCTGGCCGGTGGCGGGCACGCCCGCGGCGAGCCGCACGCGCACGGTAACCACGGCGATGTCCTGCGGGAGCTTGCCGCCCTTGCGCACGACCGCTCCGGTGAGCGGCTTGATGCCCGCCAGCCGGAACGGCGACGGGTCGCCGGTCTTGTAGTGGTGCGACTTGAGGACCACCACGCCGCCGGTGGCGGCCAGCACGAGCGCGGCGACGGCGGCGCCCGCTGCCGCCTTCGTCACGCCGCCGCCGAGCAGCTTCGCGAGCAGCGCGGCGAGGGGGCCGAGCGCGCCGGGCGGCGCGAGCGAGTGCAGCCGGCGACGGAGCCGGCGCAGGTCGCGCTCGTAGGCGCGGCAGGCCGAGCAGCCGGCGATGTGGCGGCGCACGTGCTCGCTCGCCCGTACTCCACGCTCGTGCGAGGCGACCAGCGCGCCGCGGATCTCGCCGCAGTCGGCGTCGCGCGCGGCGCGCGCCCGGACGAGGTTCTGGCGCGCCCGGACCGCGAGCATCTGGGCCGCCGGCACGGTGACCCCGAGCTCGCCGGCGACCTGCTCGGCGCTCAGCCCGTCGAGCTCGCGCGCGAGCAGCGCGGCCCGCTACCGGACCGGCAGGTCGGCAGGTCCTCGACCAGGCCGCGGAGGCTCTCGCGGCTGGTCAGCACGGAATCGGGCTCCGTCGCGTCGTCGCCGAGCGCGCCGGCGTGGTCCTCGAGCGCCTCGTCGCCCCAGCGGGCGCGGCGGACCTCGTCGATCGCCCGGTTGCGCGTGAGGCGGTACAGCCACGGGCGCAGGTCCTCCGGGCCCTCGCCCGCCTCCAGCGCGGCGTGCGCGCGGATGAGCACGTCCTGGGCCACGTCCTCGGCGTCGTGCTCGGAGCGGCGCAGGATCTTGCGCGCATAGCGCGTGAGCGGGCGGCGGTAGCGCCGGTCGAGGTCCGTGAAGGCGTCGGTGCGAGCGAGGGTTGGGGCCATGCGGGTCAGGAAACGTAGACGGGCGC
>JBIOTP010000401.1:0-24145 GCA_044865965.1 Solirubrobacteraceae bacterium | reverse complement strand
TCGCCGCAGGGCCGTGAACGCCTTCTCCTCGTCGCCCTTGGCCTTGGGCTCGATCGCGAAGGCCATCACCGGCGCCGGCAGCTTCACCGAGGGCATGTGGATCGGCGTGTCGCGCGCCGCCAGCCAGTCGCCGGCGTGCGTTTCCTTGAGCTTGGCCACCGCGCCGATGTCGCCCGGCCCGAACGCGCCGGTCTGGGTGACTTCCTTGCCGCGCACGATCAGCAGCTGCCCGATCCGCTCCTTGTTGTGGGCGCGGGTGTTGAGCACGTGCGTGTCGTGGGTCATCGTGCCCTGATAGACGCGGAAGAGGTTGATCCGGCCGGCGAACGGATCGGCCCGCGTCTTGAAGACGTAGGCGAACATCTCCTGGTCGGGGTCGGGCTCGAGCAGGTGCCCGTCCACGTCCACGCGCCCGCCGTGCTGGACCGGCGAGGGGAGGTCGTCGACGATCGCGTCGAGCAGGCGGTTGGCGCCCAGGCGCGTGGTCGCCACGCCGCAGGTGACCGGGAAGATGTGCCCGTGGTCGGTGCCGTCCTCGAGCGCGGTGACGATCTCCTCGTGGGAGATCTCCTCGCCCTCGAGGTAGCGCTCCATGAGCGCCTCCGAGTTCTCCGCGACCTCGTCCATCAGCTTCTCGCGGTACTCCTGCGCCTGGTCGGCGAGGTCGGCGGGGATCGGCACCTCGGTGCACTCGCCGTCGGCGTACTCGTAGGCCTTCATGTCCACGAGGTCGATCAGCCCGCGGACCTCGTGCTCGGACCCGATCGGGATCTCGGTGGCGACGACGTGCGGCCCGAACGCGGCCTTCAGCGCGTCCAGGGCGCGGAAGAAGTCCGCGCGCTCGCGGTCGAGCATGTTCACGTACACGAGCCGGGCGACGCCGAGCTCCTCAGCGCGCTGCCACAGGCGCTGCGTGGAGACCTCGACGCCCAACACGCCGTTCACGACGAAGACGGCGGACTCGCACACCCGCAGCGCGCCGAGCGCGTCGGCGATGAAGCTGGGCTCGCCGGGCGTGTCGATGAGGTTGACCTTGCTGTCGCGCCACTCGAACGAGGCGAGCGACGCGGAGACGGACATGCCGCGGGCCTTCTCGTCCTCGTCGGCGTCCGAGACCGTCGTTCCGTCGGCCACCGAGCCGAGCCGGGTCGTCGCGCCGGCCTCGAACAGCAGGGCCTCGTGCAGCGACGTCTTCCCGCTCCCCCGGTGGCCGACTAGTGCCACGTTGCGGATCCTGTCTGCGGCGTACGGCATTGCCTGGCGCTCCCTTCCCTCGCTTTGGCCAGGCAGCGCAGGCTATCGTCAGTCGCGCAGGTTGTCGCCCTGCAACCGCGACTTGAGGCGCAGGACCGCCTTCGTGTGGAGCTGCGAGATGCGCGACTCGGTCACGCCGAGGACCTCGCCGATCTCGCGCAGCGTCAGGTTCTCGTAGTAGTAGAGGGCGATCACGAGCTTCTCGCGCTCGGGCAGGGCCGCGATGGCGTCCGCGAGGCGGTCCTTGAGCTCGGACGCGGCCAGCATCTGCTGCGGATCCGGCGCGTCGGGGTCCTGCAGCGTGTCGAGGAGGCTGATCGCGTCGCCTGAGGAGTCCGACACCGCCCACAGCTCGTCGAGCGCGACGACCGTGGAGTTGGAGATCTTGACCAGCGCCTCCTGGAACTCCTCCACCGACATCTGGAGCTCGCGCGCCATCTCCTCGTCGCTCGGCGTCCGGTGCAGGCGGTGCTCGAGCTTGGCGTGGACCTTCTCGATCTCGCGCGCCCGCGCCCGCACCGAGCGCGGCACCCAGTCGAGCGCGCGCAGCTCGTCGATGATCGCGCCCTTGATGCGCGTGATCGCGTACGTCTCGAACTTGATCTCGCGCTCGAGGTCGAAGCGCTCGATCGCGTTGATCAGGCCGATGAGGCCGTACGAGATGAGGTCGGCCTCCTCCACGTGGGCGGGCAGGCCCGACGACATCCGTCCGGCCACATATTTGACCAGCGGGGAATAGGCGACGACCAGCTGCTCACGGGCCTTGTCGGAGCCGTTCGCCTTGTACCGGCGCCACAGGTCCTTGAGCTCGATCGCTTTGACGTTGGTCTCCAGAGAGGCCCCCTAGGCCCGCGGGTGGCTCCGTGCATACGCCGCCCGCAGACGAGCGGACTCTACCCGAGTGTAGACCTGGGTGGTCGAGATCGAGCTGTGGCCCAGCAGCTCCTGGATCGCGCGCAGGTCCGCGCCGCCCTCCAGCAGATGGGTCGCGAACGAGTGCCGCAGCGCGTGCGGGTGCACGCCGGCCTGGGTCGCCGCGTGCCGCGCCCACACGCGCAGGCGGCGCCGGACGTCGGAGGTCGACAGCCGCCGGCCGCTCTTGGAGAGGAACAGCGCCGGCTCGCCGTCCGCCGCCGCCAGCGCCGGGCGCGCGCGCTCCAGGTAGATCGCGAGCGCGCGCAGGGCGGGCTCGCCGGCGGGCACGAAGCGCGTCTTCGCGCCCTTGCCCTCCACTCGGAGCTGCTCGGCGTCGAAGTCGACCGCGCCGGCGTCGAGGTCGACGAGCTCCTCTGCGCGCAGCCCGCACGCGTAGGCGAGCTCGAACAGCGCGCGGTCGCGCTGCTCGAGCGGGCTGGCGGCCGGGATGCGCTCCAGCAGCGTGGCCACCTCGGCTGCCTTGAGCGTGCGCGGCAGGCGCTGCGGGAGCTTCGGCGCGGGCAGCAGGTCGGCCGGATTGGCGTCGATCTCGCCGTGCTCGAGCAGCGTGCGGAACAGCGAGCGCGCGGACGCCAGCTTGCGCGCCATCGTGCGCGGGGCGGCCCCGCGCTGGGACAGGCGCGCGGCCCAGCGGCGCAGCGCGGGGTAGCCGACGTCCGCGGGGCCGAGGCACTGGGCGGTCGCCCACGCGGCGAGCTCCGCCGCGTCGGTGCCGTACGCCCGGCGCGTCCGGTCGGCCGCGCCGCGGCGCCGCAGGTCGGCGTCGAACGTGCGCAGCGCGGCCCGCCACGGCTCCGACACCGCCGTACCCTGCGTCGCGATGGCCCCGTTCTTCATCGACACCTCCACGGGTCAGGTGGCCACGCAGACGCAGCTGATCGAGGCGGGCATCGCGCCGCCGGACGGGCTCCCGCCGCGCCCGTGGCACCCGGTGCGCGGGGATCGCGACGCCAGCACGCTCTGGTACGCCGTGATGCGCAAGGCGGTCAAGGGCGTCTTCATCGGCACCCTCTGCATTCGCCATTCGCCGCATCACGCCTCCCTTCTGAACGAGGGCTGGCAGGAAGTCCCGGTGGGCGAGATCGGGGCCTGGTCCGGGCGCCGGCCAACGGCGGGCAAGTGAGGGGAGCCCGGATTGCCGCGCGAGCGCGAGACGATCATGGCCGTACAGGGGTGTGTCAATCCAGTTCGACCTGGTCGAACCAGATTGACACACACCCAGGATTCCCTGATCGAGCGTGATCGGTCACGCTCGACAGGACCAGCGCGATGCGCGGCTCGACCCCGCACGCTCACCCGCGCGGCGGCGCCAATGGCGCGCCCCTCTTCAATGCCCGCCGTTCAAACGCGCCCGGCTAGGCGATATAGACCGGCGCGCCCACTTCGACCTGGTCGTAGAGCTCGATCACGTCCGGGATGTGCATGCGGATGCAGCCGTGCGAGGCAGCCGTGCCGATCGAGCCGTCAACGTTCGTGCCGTGGATGCCCGCGCCGTCGAAGATGCCCAGCCAGCGCGCCTTGATCGGGTTCCCGGGATCGCCCGACGGGATCACCTTGCCGGCCAGATCGCCGGCCCAGGCGGAGTTCGGGACGTGCCAGGCCGGGTTGACCGCCTTGCTCTCCACGTGGTAGAGGCCCGCGGGGGTCTCCAGGCCGACCTGGCCGACCGCGATCCCGTAGCTCTTCTTGAGCTTGAGGTCCTTGTAGAGCGTCAGCTTGAAGGCGCCGCGGTTGACGATGATGATCGCCGGATACTTCTTCGCGAGCTGCCCGGTCGTGACCTTCGCCTTGACGACCTTCGTGCGCGCCCGCACGGTCGCCGGCGCGCGGGCGTCCAGCAGCGTGTGCTCGACGGCCTTGGCGAGCGTCACGTAGCGCACGCGCACGCCGTTGCGGGACGGCGTCGGGTCGACCTCGCCCTTCGACAGGTCCAGCGTGGCGTCGCGCGCGGGCCGGTCGACCTTGCGCTGCACGCGGGCGATGAGCCGCTTGACCGCGGGGCGCGACCAGCTCACGTCGGCGGCCAGCTCGGCGTTCAACGGCTCGCCGCGCAGCTCGCGCCAGGTGCGGCTGAACATGTTGCCGCTCTGCGAGCGCGCCAGCGCCTTCGCCACGGTGCCGTGGATGTCGATGCCGATCGCCGCCTGGCGGGGCGTCAGCGTGAAGTGGTGCGACCCGTAGGTGACCCTGACGGGCCGGTTGAGCGGCGTCAGGAGCCTGCCGCGGAGCTTGTGCTCGGCCTGCGGGGCGGTGAGGCCGCCTACGGCCACGCCGTTGACGCGCACCCCCTCCGCGATCGTGTCGCGCTTCGACTGGTCATAGGCATACACCGCGCCGGCGCCGCCGAGCAGGACGAGCGCCAGGACGGCGGCGAGGACGATCAAGCGGATGCGCATTCGGTGCGTAGATGGTAGGCGACGCGGTGACGGAGCCGGAAGCCCTGCAAGCGCCCTGGCGCGTCAGGAGCCGTTGTCCCGCCGCACGCTCGGCGAATAGCGTAGGAACTCCTCGACCTCGCGCTCGTAGCGGTATCCCTCCCCAGAGGCTCCCCGCAGCGGCGCCAGCCGCAACGCCTCCGCGAACGCCTGCACGCTCTCGCGCGTCGTGAGCTGGAAGTGGTAGCCGGCCTGCTTGAGCTTGCGGTTGTCCAGGCCGCGCCCGTAGCGCAGCTGCCGGCGCACCTCGTCCGGGATGCGGATCCCGAGCGCCCGCAGCGCGGTCGCCGCCGGCGTCGTGCCCCACGGGGGCAGCAGCGGCGCGAACGGCTTGCCGAGCAGGCTCGCAACCTCCGAGAGCGCCAGCACGCCGTCGGGCGCGGCGTTGTGGACCCCGGGCAGCTCGTGGGCGACGGCGTGGTGGAGCGCGCCGACGATGTCGTCCTCGTGGATGAACTGGTAGCGCGGGTCGAAGCCGAGGATGCCCGGCACGGCGGGGAGCGACAGCAGGGCGCTGTGCGTGGTCTTCAGGTCCGGCCCGAGCCCGTTGCAGAAGCGCAGCGTGGTGACGGTGACCTCGCGATTGCGGGCGGCGAACGTCTGCACGGCGTCGTCGGCCTCGACGATGTCGGATTCCAGACGGGTGCGGGGCGGGTGCGGCCGGCGCATGTCCTCGGTGAAGAACGACGGGTCGTCACGCTCGCAGCCGTAGTAGTGGGCGGAGGACTTGAAGACGACCTTGCGGACCGGCGAGTCCGGGGCGCCGCAGGCCGTGAGGACGTTCATCGTCCCGATCACGTTCTGCTCGTGCGCCTCCTTCGGCGAGGCGGTCGCGGAGTCCACCACCAGGCGGGTGTCGGCGACCGTGTCGATCTCCGCCGCGTGCACGATCCGGCGCAGCAGCGCGTGCTGGATGCCGACCCGCACGAACTCGGTGCGCGCGAGCTCGCACGTCGGGTCCTCGGTGGACACGCCGATGATCGTCTCCACCTCGGGGTCGGACTCGAGCACCTGGGCGAGGCGGCCGCCCCAGAAGCTCGACAGCCCGGTGATCAGGACGCGTCTCACCCGAGCCAGACCGAGCGCCGGCCGGCCAGCAGGTCGTAGAGCTCCTCCTGGATGCGCGCGCGGACCTCCTCCGCGACGCTCTGGACGAGCGTGACGTCCTCCCACGGCTCCTCGCCCCACTGGTCGGTCGGGATCGGCTCCAGGAAGCGGATCCGGAACTTCGCCGGCAGGTAGCCGACCCCGCCGAGGAGGCCCAGCAGCGGGAAGGTCGGCGTGATCGGGAAGTAGATCAGCCCGGTCAGGCGCTGGAGCGGGCCGAGGTGGGCGAAGATCGGCTGCGCCTCCTCGGCGCCGATCACGGCGACCGGCACGATCGGGGCCTTCGCGCGCATCGCGGACTCGACGAAGCCGCCGCGGCCGAAGCGGCGCAGGCGGTAGCGGTCCTTGTAGAGCTTCTCGGTGCCCTTGCGCCCCTCGGGGAACACGAGCACGAGCTGCTCCTCGTCGTGGAGCAGCCGCTGGACGTTGGCGGGATGGGCGGGCACGCCGCCGATCTTGGCGACGAGCATGCTGAGGCCGGGATAGCCCTTGAAGAAGTGCTCGACGGTGAGGTGGACGGGCCGCGGGCGCGAGTGCTCCTCACGGATCGCCTTGGCGATCATCGGCGCGTCGGGCGGGACGGCGCCGGCGTGGTTGGAGACCAGCAGCGCGCCCCCGGTCGCCGGGACGTTCTCGATCCCCTCCACTTCCACGCGGAACCAGTAGTGGTAGAGGAAGTCGTAGAGCGTGCGGTCCATCACGCGCTCGACGCGCTCCGAGCGCCCCCAGTCGGTCACCTGGCGCTCGGGCTCGACCGCCGGCAGGTAGGCGCGCCCGTCGGGGGCCGCCGGGAGCTGGGGCCGCTCCTCGGTCATGCGAGCACCGGCTCCAGGCGGGCAGCCAGCGACGGCCAGTCCTCGGCGCAGATCACGTCGTGCGCCGCGCAGATGTCGCGGTTCCAGGGGTGCAGGATCGTCGCGGGCGTGATGCCGGCGTCCGCGGCGCGCCGCAGGTTGACCGGCGAGTCGTCGATCAGGACGTCGATGCCGATCTCCAGGCAGCGGGCGACCTTGTCCCAGGAGCAGTACAGCTCGTCGTAGGGCAGCCCGATCTGGTCCAGCCAGCGCGCGGTCGCGGCGTGGGCGCCGGTGTCGCGGTGCGACGTGATGTGGATGAAGTGCCCCTGCTCGTGCCAAGCGGCGATCGCCTCCACGGCGCCCGGATAGGGCTCGCCGGCGAGCACATTGTCGTCGCTGTGGGTCTCCTCCACGCACGCTCTGAGCTGCTCCGGCGGCAACAGGTCGATGTCCCAGCCGCGCTGCTCCTCGTAGGCCAGCTCGACCCCGAAGCGGCGCTTCGCGACCTCCGCGAGCAGGTCCCAGTAGGGATGCAGCGTCGAGTCGATGTCGATGGCGAGCCGCAATGCCGCTGGTACGGTAGCGGCGTGCCAGGCATCGGCGACCACCTTCGGGAGCTCGCCGCCAGCACCATCGGACGCCCCGGCGCCGACCCGACGTACGCCGACGGCGACGACGCCACCTGGATGGAGGTGGATTGGCCGTCGCTGACGCGTTCGCTCGTCGTGATGGGGCGCCGGATGAGCGTGGTGGACACCGGCGGCGACGAGCCGCCGCTGCTGTTCCTGCACGGCCTCGGCGGCCTGTGGCAGAACTGGCTGCTGAACATCCCGGCGTTCATGGACTCCCACCGCGTGGTCGCGCCCGACCTGCCCGGCTTCGGGCGCTCCGAGGCGCCGGCGGGCAAGGTCTCGATCCACGGCTACGGGCGGATCGTCGACGCGCTGTGCAAGGAGCTCGGCCTGCGCGAGGTCGCGGTCGTCGGCAACTCGATGGGGGGCTTCATCGGCGCCGAGCTCGCGCACGCCTTCTCCACGCGCGTGCGGCGGCTCGTGCTGGTCTCGGCGGCCGGGCTGTCGGTCGAGCACTTGTGGCGGGAGCCGCTGCTGGTCGGCGCGCGCGCGTTCGGGGTGCTCACGACGCGGGCGGGCCTGCGCTCGGAGCCGATCGTCCGCCGGGCGCGGCTGCGGCGACTGTTCCTGCAGCCGATCGTGCGCTATCCGGAGAAGCTGTCCGGGCCGCTGGCGATGGAGCTGGTCGCCGGCTCCGGCTCGACCGGGTTCATGCCGGCCTTCGAGGCGGTGCTCAACCACTCCTTCCGCGATCACTTGGGCGACATCGAAGTGCCGGTGCTGATCGTGTGGGGCCGCAACGACGTGCTCGTGCCGGTCGCCGACGCGTTCGAGTTCGAGCGGCTGATCGGCGACAACGCGCGCGCGGTGATCTTCGAGGACACCGGGCATCTCTCGATGCTCGAGCGCCCGAGCCGCTTCAACGCGCTCCTGCGCGACTTCCTGGCCGGCGAGCGGGCGCCCGAGGCCGGGGTCGAGGGCGTCAGCCGGTAGTGGTTCCGCACGTGCGTACGTGCGCCGCCAGGTGGTCGCTGGCGCCGACTGGCAAGGACGCAGACCCGCAGGAATCCCTCTGGGATTTCAAGTGGTCGAGGACGCCGCCAGGCGGTGATCAGCGGCCGCCTGGCGGTGTGCGGACGCACGTGCGGGGCCACTGGGCGCGGGCTGCCTCGCGGGGCCGGGTTGGGTGATGGCGCCCTCCGAGGCGCTTCCGACCTGCGCGGCGTACTTCGCCAGCACGCCCCAGGTGGGCGCGGGCGGCGGCTCGTACTCCTGGAGGCGCCGCTCGATCTCGTCGTCCGTGAGCTCGACGTCGATCCGCCGCTCTTGGACGTCGATCGTGACCGTGTCGCCCTCTCTCAGCGCTGCGATCGGGCCGCCGCGGACCGCCTCCGGCGCGATGTGGCCGGCCATGAAGCCGCGCGTGGCGCCGCTGAAGCGCCCGTCGGTGAGCAACGCGACGGAGTCGCCGAGCCCCTCCCCCACGATCGCCGCCGTCACGGACAGCATCTCGCGCATGCCGGGGCCGCCCGCGGGGCCCTCGTTGCGGATCACGACGACGTCACCGGGGTTGATCTCGCCTTGGGTGACCGCCGCCATCGCGGCTTCCTCGCCGTCGAACACGCGCGCCGGGCCGCGGTGGTGGCGGCGCTCGTGGCCGGACAGCTTCACGACGCTGCCATCGGGCGCGAGGTTGCCGCGCAGGATCGCCAGCCCGCCGGTGGGCTTGAGCGGGTTCTCGAGCGGCCGGACCACCTCCTGGCCGGGGGTCTCGCGCGCCTCCTGCGCGTGCCGGCCGATCGTCTTGCCGGTCACCGTCGGCTGGTCGCCGTGGAGGATGCCCGCGTCGAGGAGCCGCTGCGCGAGCAGCGCGGTGCCGCCGGCGGCGTGCAGGTCTGTGGCGACGAAGCGCCCGCCGGGCTTGAGGTCGCACAGCGTCGGGGTCTTCTCGGCGATGCGGTCGAAGTCGTCGATCTCGAGCGGCACGCCGGCCTCGCGGGCGACCGCGAGCAGGTGCAGGACCCCGTTGGTCGAGCCGCCGCTGGCGGCGACCGCGGCGACGGCGTTCTCGAGCGCCTCGCGGGTGATGATGTCGCTCGGTCTCTGGCCGCGTCTGAGCACATCCATCACGAGCTCGCCCGCCGCGTAGGCGACCGCGGCCTTCGTGGGGTCCTGGGCGGGCACGAGGCTCGGGCCGATCGGGCTGATCCCGAGCATCTCGAACGCCATCGCCATCGTGTTGGCGGTGAACTGGCCGCCGCAGGCGCCGGCGCCGGGGCTGGCGGTGGCCTCGATCTCGGCCAGCTCCTGGTCGGTGATGTTGCCGGCCGCGTGCGCGCCGACCGCCTCGAAGACGTCCATGATCGTGATGTCGCGGCCCTGGTAGTGCCCGGGCGGGATCGAGCCGCCGTAGAGCATCACCCCCGGCACGTCCAGCCGCGCCAGCGCCATAACCGTGCCCGGGATCGTCTTGTCGCAGCCCGACAGCGCGATCACGGCGTCGAACAGGTGGCCGAGCGAGACGAGCTCGATGCTGTCGGCGATCACCTCGCGGGAGACCAGGCTCGTCTTCATCCCCGCGGTGCCCATCGTGATGCCGTCGGAGATCGCGATCGTGTTGAACTCCATCGGCGTGCCGCCGGCGGCGCGGACGCCCTCCTTGACCTTGGCGGCGAGCGCGCGCAGGTGGAAGTTGCACGGCATCGTCTCGATCCAGGAGTTGGCGACGCCGATGATCGGCTTCGCGAGCGCCTCGTCGTCGTAGCCGATGCCCTTGAGGTAGGCGCGCGCGGCGGCGCGCTCGCGCCCCTCTGTGAGCGCGCGGGAGCGGTGCTTGAGGTCGAGGTGACCGTTGCCGGCGGCGGACATGCCCGCGAGCTTATCCCGCCCGCGTCTTCGGCCCCCGCCCGCGTCCTCGGCCCCCGCCCGCGTCCTCGGCCCGCGGGGGTCAGGCGGCGGGCGTGCTGTCCGTCCCGCGGGAGCGCCGGGCGCGCTCGAGGCGGTCGCGCTCCCAGCGGCCGAGCCGCCAGAGGTCGCGCTGGACCTGCCGCGGATCGATCTGGCGGCCGGGCAGGTGCATGTTGGCGGCGGAGATCAGCCGGCGCTCGTCGCCCTTGAGCGCCATCCACTTGGCGAGCACGTCGTCGGAGTCGGGCAGGCGGCTCGAGCCGTAGGGCCGGGTCTCGTCCGGGAACTCGACGCAGTACTCGTTGAGCAGGCGGCCGGTCTGGGGCAGGTAGGCCACGATCGGCTTGTGCGGGTAGACGAGGTAGGCGTACGGGACGCCGTTCAGGTCGGGCGCCCGCAGGCCGCCGCCGCCGGGCCCGCGCGCCTGGCCGCCCCAGACGCGTATGAACCCGAGGTCGCGGTACATCGCCCACTCCTCGTCGTTGACGCACGACTTCAGCAGCTCGCGCGCGCGCTGCTCGGCCCGCCGCTCACGCCCCGGGTCATAGGAGCCGTGCGCCCCGGCCTCCCGAGCCTCGCGGCGGGCGCGGCGCGCGCCGAAGCGGCGCTCCACCCACGGAAGCGAGATCTCCCAGATCAACGCGATGACGACAATCGCCGTGGCGCAGAGGGCGACGGTCATCGCGACGGGCCTTCAGCGAGCGCCGCCGGCCGCGCGCGGGAAGAAGATCACCCGCGCCGTCTCCGGCGGGATCTCCTCGAACGCGCGGACCAGCTCTGCCTCCCGCAGCCCGGTCGGCGTCTCGACCGGAACGGCGGCCCACATCCCCTGCTCGAGCTGCCGGCGGAACTCCTCGACGAGCCGCTCGACGTCCTCGGCGACGTCGACGTCGCCCTCGGCGATGAGCTGCTCGCCGTGCCCCGGACGCATGCGCAGGAACTTCATGCTGCGATTATGTCACGCGGCGCCCCCCGGATCCGCTGTGTCCGGGCGCCGGATCGCTCACCGGCGGGCGACCGGTCAGGTCGAAGACGTCAACCGGCCCCGCGCCCGCGCCGAGATCGCGCAGGCCGGCCCGGACGGCGTCCGACGCGATCGCCCGAGCGGCCCGCGCGGCATCCAGCGGCGAGTATCCCAGCGCCAGGTGCGCGGCCAGCGCCGAGGAGTGCGTGCAGCCGGAGCCGTGCGCGGCCCCGTCGGGATACCGGTCCCCGGGGATCGGCACGACCGACTCACCGTCGAAGAACACGTCGACCCCCTCCTCGCGGTGCCCGCCCGTCACCACGACCGCCTCGGGCCCCAGCGCGTGCACCGCCCGCGCGAGCTCCTCCGGCGAATCCGCGGCCCCGGCGCCCATGTCGGCGAGCACGCGCGCCTCCGGCAGGTTCGGCGTGACCACGGTCGCAAGCGGCAGCAGCTCCTCCACGAGCGCCACCCGCGCCGCCGCGTCCAGCAGCACCGCGCCGGACTCGGCGACCATCACGGGGTCGATGACGATCGGGACGTCCTTGTCGAGCAGACCGAGCGCCTCCCGCACCGCCCGCACCGTCTCCGCCGTCCCGAGCATCCCGATCTTCACGGCATCCACGCCGATGTCCTCGGCGACCACCCGTACCTGCTCCACGATGAACTCGCGCGGCACGGGCTGCACGGCGGTCACGCCCACCGTGCTCTGCGCGGTCAGCGCCGTGATCGCCGTCATCCCATGGACACCGCAGCGCGCGAACGCCTTCAGATCGGCCTGGATGCCGGCGCCGCCGCCCGAGTCCGAGCCGGCGATCGAGAGGACGGCGGGAACGCTTCGCTCCATGGCGATCAGGTTATGAGGCCGCCGGCTCATGCGGCCCTCTCCCAGCGGCCGCCGAAGGACCGGCGGACGAGGCCGAGGCGCTCGAGCTCCGCGAGGCCGGCCAGCGCGGCCAGGGCGTCCTCGGGAGTGGCGGCGAGCTCGCCCAGCGTGCCGTGGCCGTTCTCCACCGCGGCCAACAGGTGATCCAGAGGCGGCTCGAGCGCCGCGGGAGGCGGCGACGACGGATACGTGCGCCCGGTGGCGCCCGCGAGCAGCTCGAGCACGTCGGCGGTGTCGCGGATGAGCGGCGCGCCGGCCTGGATGAGCGCATGCGTGCCCGCGGACAGCCGGCTGGTGACGGGGCCGGGGACGGCGCCGACCGCGCGGCCGAGCTCGGCCGCGAAGTCAGCGGTCGTGAGCGAGCCGGAGCGGTCGGTCGCCTGGACGACGATGGTGGCGGCCGCGAGGGCGGCGATGATGCGGTTGCGCGCGACGAAGCACCACGGGTGCGCCTGCGCGCCGGGCGGCATCTCGGAGACCACGGCGCCGTGCGCCGCCACCGCGGCGTGCAGGCGCCAGCCGCGCATCGGATAGGCGGCGTGCGCGCTGCCCGCGAGCACGCCGAGCGTGATCCCCGGGGCGTCGAGCGCGCCGGCGTGCGCCGCGGAGTCGATCCCGAGTGCGAGGCCCGAGACCACAGGCACGCGGGCAACGGACAGGCCGCGGCCGAGCGCGCGGGCGACGTCGAGCCCGTAGGACGAGGCCTGCCGCGCCCCGACCACCGCGACGCCCTCGGTTGCGCGCAGCGCCCCCGGGTCGCCGAGGACGTGGAGCACGGCCGGGGGGTCTGCGAGGTCGCGCACAGGCTCCGGGTAGGCGTCGCGGCAGCGGCAGACGGTCACGAGGCCAGTCGCAGAGGCCGCGGCGCGCGCCGCGGGCGGGTCGAAGGCCGCGTACCGCCGCCGGACTTCGGTCGTGGCGCCGATCGCGATCAGCTCCGCATCCGCAAGCCCCAGCACGCCGGCGGGCGCGCTGCGGCGCTTGAACTCGATCTGGAGCCGCCCGGCGATCGCGGCAACCAGGTCGGCCCGTCGCAGGCAGTCGTCACACGCGGTCACGCGGGCCTCACCGGACGGTCCCGCCCTCCGGCGGCTCATGCGGCATCCGCAAGGAAGGGCGACTCGTCGAGCCGGAGGCTCGCCGCCACGTTCACATGCTCGGGGCCGACCACGCCGCTGCCCTCGAGATCCGCGACGGTGCGGGCCACGCGCAGGATCCGCGTGTGGCCGCGGGCGCTGAGCGCGTGGCGCTCGTACAGCTCGCCGAGGAGACGAAGGGCACTCGGGGTGACGTTGCCGCGCTCGCGGATCTGGCGTGACGTGAGCTGGGCGTTGCAGGTCTCGGCCTCGCCCGCGAGGCGGGCCTGCTGGCGTTCGCGGGCGGCGATGACGCGCTCCGCGACCCGCGCGGACGACGGTGCGACCTGGCCGCGCAGGGCGTCTGCAGGCGGGCGCGCGACCGGCATGTGGACGTCGATGCGATCCAAGAGCGGGCCCGACAGCCGGCGGGCGTAGCGCGCCTTGTCGGCCGGGCTGCAGCGACACCGGTCGCCGCCGACGCCACATGGGCAGGGGTTGGAGGCGGCGACGAGCATGAACCGTGTGGGGAAGACCATGACCTGCTGCCCGCGCACGATCGTGACGTGGCCGTCCTCGAGCGGCTGGCGCAGGGCCTCGAGGCTCGGGCGGTTGAACTCCGACAGCTCGTCGAGGAACAGAACCCCGTGATGCGCGAGCGTCGCCTCGCCGGGCTGCGGCGGGTTGGCGCCGCCGACCAGGCCGGCCGCGGAGATCGTGTGGTGGGGCGCGCGGAACGGCCGGCACGTGACCAGGCCGCGCGCTCCCCGCAGCCCGGCGATCGACTGGATGCGGGTGACTTGGATCGCCTCGTCCGGAGCGAGCGGCGGCAGGATCGACGGGAGGCGGCGGGCGAGCATCGTCTTGCCGGTGCCGGGCGGCCCCTGCAGGAACAGGTTGTGACCGCCGGCCGCGACGACCTCGAGCCCGGGGATGAGGCCGTTGTGGCCGCGCACGTCCGACAGGTCGGGCCCGGGCTCACCGGCGTCGGGCTCGGGATCCGGCAGGGCCGGCACCTCTGCTTCGCCTCGCAGCGTCGCGAACATCTGCTCCAGGGAGTCGATGCCGACGATGTCGAGGTCCGGCACCAGCGCCGCCTCGCGAGCCCGCGACCGCGGCAGCACGAGCCGGCGCAGCCCGTGCCGGCGGACGCCCTCCGCGATCGCGAGGGCGCCCCGGACGGCGCGGACCTCGCCGGTCAGCGAGAGCTCGCCGATCACCGCGCATCCGTCGACGGACTCGGGCGCGAGCTGGCCGGATGAAACCAGGAGCGCAACGGCGATCGGCAGGTCGAAGGCCGGGCCGACCTTGCGCAGGTAGGCCGGCGCCATGTTCACCGTGATCCGCTTGAGCGGGAACTCGAAGCCGGAGTTGATCATCGCCGCCCGCACACGCTCGCGTGCCTCGCGGACCGCCTTGTCGGCGAGCCCGACGACGGTGAACGCCGGCAGGCCGAGGCGGATGTCGGCCTCGACCCACACCCGCCGCGCGTCGACGCCGTCGACCGCGAACGTGATGACAAGAGAGAGCATCAGCGCGCCGCGCGGCCGGTCCGCATCAGAACGCCGCCTCGAGATGGTCGAGCCGAACGAGCTCGCCGTCGTCGTCGAGCAGGACCGCAACCGCATCGAAGCGCAGCTCGGCGCCGTACGGACGGTTGGCGACCTCCGTGAGCCAGCTCGCCCCCATCTTGCGCACCTGCCTGCGCTTGCCGTCGTGCAGGTTGTCCCACGGCTCGCGCGACCGCCGGGTCTTGACCTCGATGAAGACGATCGTGTGCCCGTCGAAGACCACGAGATCCAGCTCGCCGAAGCGGGTCCTGTGGTTGCGCGCGAGCACCTCGAAGCCGAGGCGGGCGAAGTGGGCGGCGGCGAGGTCCTCGCCGCGGCGGCCTAGCGCGTGCCGAACGTCCGTCATGGCCGCCACGCTACGGGCGAGCGCAGAACGGATCAGGACGCGGCTGTCACGAATCTGCGCCGAACCTGTGCCGAATCTCCGGAGAAGTCAGGGGGCGGCCGCGGCGAAGGCGGCGACGGCCTTGCTCCAGGCGCGGTCGAGGTCGGCGTCGGGTGGGAAGCGGCCTACCAGCTCGAGCTGGACCATCCCGTGCGCGTAGGCCCAGGCCGCGCGGGCCAGGTCGGGGTCTCGGACGGCGGTGAGGACCGGCGCGGCGCAGCGCCCGCGCGACGCGCCCGAGCGTGAGCGCCTCGACGCCCTCGCGCGTCAGCAGGTCGCGGGCGGCCGCGAGGATGTCCTGCTGACGCGCGGAGAGGGCGGCGGTCACGGGGTACCCGCGAGGTCCCGCCGACGCGCGGAGAGGCATGGCGTCATGCGGCCGCCGCGACGTGGCTGTCCTGGACGCGCCGGGCGAGCGCCTCGTTCATCGCCTCGAAGGCGGGGATGTAGCGGCGGCGCAGGCCCCGTGCCATGAACGGGACGAGCACGCCGGAGAAGCGCTCGGAGTGGGTGAAGCGGGTGCCGCCGGCGGGCCCGGGCTCGAGCGCGAAGCGGTGCTCGCCGTCGAACAGGCCGGGCACGAGCAGGCGGCCGAGCCAGCGGAGCTCGCGCTCGGGCTCGGCGGCGCGGACGGTCGGGCGGAAGCGCATGGCCTTCCCGCCGGGCGGCTGGATGCGGACGGTCAGCCGCTCGCCGACCGCGGGCGTCCCCTCGGCGGAGTGGACGAAGGGATTCCACGACCCGTACGCCGCCAGGTCGCTGAGGACCGCCCAGACGCGCTCGGGCGGGGCGGCGATATCGATCGAGGTGGTGAGCCTGTCAAGTCTGGATCGCCTCCCAACCCCAGGCAACCGCCGACGGAGAGATCGCGCGGTTACAGCGCCAGCTGCTGGTAGGCCATCGACTGGAACGACAGCCGATGCAGCGGGGAGACGCCGAGCTTCTCTATCGCCGCGCGGTGCTCGGGCGTGGAGTAGCCGACGTGCGCGGCGAAGTCCCAACCCGGGTAGCGCTCCTCCATGCGGCGCATGAAGCGGTCGCGCGTGACCTTGGCGATCACGGAGGCGGCGGCGATCGCGGCGCTCGTGGCGTCGCCGCCGACGACCGGCCGCTGGTCGAACCCCGTCGGCGGGATCGGGAAGCCGTCCGAGAGGCACAGGCAGCCATCGCAGGCAACGCGCACGAGCACGTCGTGCAGGGCGGCGAGGTTGGTCTTGTGCAGCCCGCGCTCGTCTATCCCGCGCACGCAGCGCGACGTGACGGCGACCTTGGTCGCGGCCCGCAGGACGCGCGGGTAGAGCTCCTCGCGCATCTCCGGCGTGTGCTGCTTGGAGTCGTTGAGCGCCGACAGCGAGCGCAGGTCGCTGAGCGACAGCCGGTCGTAGTCGAACAGCACGGCGGCCGCCACGAGCGGCCCGGCGAGGCAGCCGCGGCCCGCCTCGTCGGCGCCCGCGACCAAGCGGACGCCGAGCCGCCGGTCGAACCGGAAGAGCCGGCTGCCCGTGGTCCGACTTCGCTTGCTAGAGGACGCCGATCCGTTTGGGCGGCCAGTAGGTGGCGAAGGCTTGGCCGATGATCCACTCTCGGGGGACGGGACCCCAGAAGCGGCTGTCGTCGGAAGACCCACGGTTGTCGCCCATCATGAAGTAGTGGTCGGCTGGAATGGTCACCGTTTTGCGGAAGTCGCAACCCTCGCCGCCGCCACAGGGCTCGATGAACGGCTCCTTCTGGGGCTTCCCGTTGAGGATCACGCGCCCGTTCTGGATGCTCAGCCGGTCACCCGGGCCCGCCACGACGCGCTTGATGAAGTTGACCTTCGCCTTCTGGGACGTCGGCTCATCGCAGACCTGACCCGCCGGCGGCGGGCCCGCTCCGCAGGTGTTGTCCTGCTCGGCCCCGACCGGCGGATGGAAGACGACGATGTCACCCACGTCCGGCTCGCTGAAGCGGGCGCCGATCCGGTTCACGAGCACGCGCTGGCCGACCTGGAGGGTCGGCACCATCGACTCGCTCGGGATGCGGTAGGGCTTGACGAGGAAGGCCTGGATGCCGAGCGCCAGCCCGAGCGCGACCGCGACGATCAGGATCAGCTCGAGCAGTGAGCCCGAGGCCGACGCCGACCCCTTCTTAGTCGCCACGAGCCTGTTACTCGGCCGTTTCGTCACGGGCGGCGGCAGCCTCGGCGTCCGCGGAGGCCTGACCCTCCGCGGCCTCCGCCTCGGCGACCGCCTCCTCGGCGGGCTCGCCCGCCGCAGCCTCGGCCTCGGCGGACTCCGGCGCCTCGGCGAGCGCCTGCTCGTCAACGGCGTCGCCCGGCACCTCGTCGTCGGCGGCCGCTGCCGCCGCGGCGGCGGGATCGTGCAGCAGCCCGCGCTCGACGACCTCCTCCGGGCCGACGTAGCGCCGCTCGCGGACACGAGCGCGCTTGCCGACGCGGCCGCGCAGGTAGTAGAGCTTGGCGCGCCGGACGTCGCCGCGTGCGGCGACCTCGATCTTCTCGATCTTCGGGGAGTGCAGCGGGAACGTGCGCTCGACGCCGACGCCGAACGACTGCTTGCGGACCGTGAAGGTCTCGCGCACGCCCTCGCCCTGGCGCTTGATCACCACGCCCTCGAAGACCTGCGTGCGGCGACGCGTGCCCTCGATGACCTGGAAGTGGACCTTGACTCGGTCACCGGCCGCGAAGCGGGGGACCCGGCGCAGCTGCGTGCGCTCGAGGGAATCGATCACGGTGCTCATGGCGGAAAAAGGCCCGCAAAGCCGATCGGATGAGGGCTCGCGGGCGGCCGACAATGGTAGCGGACCCGCGGCCGGAGGCATCGCGGAACAGTTGTCTCTCGGGGCTCCGGCATCGGATGCCGGAGCCCACGTCAACTGCCTTTTCGTTGCCGTGACTGCTCGTGCCGCCACTCGCGAACCCGCTCGTGGTGGCCCGAGAGAAGCACCTCCGGGACCGCCCATCCGCGCCACTCGGCGGGGCGCGTGTAGTGCGGGTACTCGGGCGCGCCCTCGAGCGCCGCCGAGAACGACTCCTCGTGCGCCGACTCGTCCTTGCCCAGCGCGCCCGGCAGCTTGCGCAGCACGGTGTCGAGCACGACCATCGCCGCCAGCTCGCCGCCCGCCAGCACGTAGCGGCCGATCGAGACCTGCTCGCTGCAGAAGTGCTCGAGGATGCGCTCGTCGAAGCCCTCGTAGCGCCCGCACAGCAGCGTCAGCTCCTCCTCGGCGGACAGCTCGGCGGCCAGGCCGTCGTCGAGAAGCCGCCCGCCCGGGGTGAGCGCGATCACGCGCCGCCGCGTCCGCAGCTCCACCGGATCGATCTCATAGCGCGCGCGCAGCGCCGCCTCCACCACATCCACGCGCAGCACCATGCCCGCCCCGCCGCCGAACGGCGTGTCGTCGACCTGCCCCCACTTCAGCGGGGTCGACTCCCGGTAGTCCACGCACTCCACCGCGTGCCCGAGCGCCAGCGCGTTGGCGACGTGGCGCTGCTCGCGGAACCACTCGAACCACGCCGGGAAGAGCGTGAAGACGTCGGCCTTCATTCGCCCAGGAACCCGAGATCGACGTCGATCCTCCGCGCCTCGAGGTCGATCGAGCGCACCGCGTCGCGCACCAGCGGGATCAGCAGGTCGCCGACCTCGAGCGCCTCGCAGCTCGGCAGCGCGACCATCCGCGTCACGACGCCGATCTCCCGCGAGCCGTCGACCACCGCGCAGCCGGCCAGCTCGTGCGCCCAGTACTCGCCCTCCTCCAGCGGCGGCGCCTCCTCGAGCGGCACGGTCAGCTCGGCGCCGCGCAGCGCCTCGGCGTCCTCGCGGCGCTCGGACCCCTCCAGGCGCACGATCGGCTTCTCGTCGGTCCCCGCCCGCCGCACGACGCGCCGCGCGGCGCCGGCGACGTGCACCACCGCGCCCTCCCCGAGCAGCGCCGGGTCTCCCCGCAGCACGTGGAAGGAGCCGTCGAGCCCGTGCGGCCGGCCGACGCGGCCGGCGCGCAGCGCCTCACTCGACGATGTCGACGAGGACGCGCCGGTTGTCCTTGACCGCGGCGGCCTTGACGACCGTCCGGAGGGCCTGCGCGGTGCGTCCCCCGCGTCCGATGACCTGTCCGTAGTCATCCTCGTCGACCGACAGCTCGAGCACCAGCGTGCCGTCGTCCTCCTCGTACTCCTCCACCTGTACCCGATCGGGATGATCGACGACGAGCCGCGCGAGGTCCTCGAGCAGCTCGCGCACCTGGCGCTAGGGCTGAATGCCCTGGGTCTTGAGCAGCTTCCGGACCGACCCCGACGGCTGCGCGCCGCGCGCGAGCCAGTGGCGGACCCGCTCCTCGTCGAGCACGATGGTCGAGGGATCGGTCTGCGGGTTGTAGCGCCCGATCGTCTCTATGAACCGCCCGTCGCGCGGGGAGCGGCGGTCGGCGACGACGACACGCCAGACCGGATCCTTCTTTCCGCCCACGCGGGTGAGCCGCATGCTGACTGCCATGACGGCGCGGCAGGATAGCGCAGGGGCCCCCCCTCAGCGCTGGCGCATCATCTGCCCGATGTCGGGCATCTTGCCCTGCTGCAGGCCCCGCATCATCTTTCGCATCTGGTCGAACTGCTTGACGAGCTGGTTGACCTGCTGAACCGTGGTGCCCGAGCCCTTTGCGATCCGCAGCCGGCGCGAGCCCTTGATCAGCTCGGGGTGGCGGCGCTCGTAGGGCGTCATCGAGAGCACGATCGCCTCGACGCGGTCGAGCTCCTTCTCGTCGACCTGCATCTTCGAGAGCTGGTGGCCGGCGAGCCCGGGGATCATCCCGAGCAGCGAGGTCAGCGGCCCCATCCGGCGGATCTTCTTGAGCTGGTCGAGGAAGTCCTCGAGCGTGAACTGGTTCTTGCGCAGCTTGCGCTCGAGCGCCTTGGCCTCGTCCTCGTCGACCTGCTGCTCGGCGCGCTCGATGAACGACAGGACGTCGCCCATGCCGAGGATCCGCTGCGCCATCCGGTTCGGGTGGAAGCGCTCGAAGTCGCCCAGCTTCTCGCCGGTGGAGGCGAACAGGATCGGCTTGCCGGTGACCGCCTTGACCGACAGCGCGGCGCCGCCGCGCGCGTCGCCGTCGAGCTTGGACAGCACGACGCCGTCGAACTGCGCCACCGCCGCGAACTGCTCGGCGACGTTGACGGCATCCTGGCCGGTCATCGCGTCGACGACGAGCAGGACGACGTGCGGCTTGATCCGCTTCTTGATGTTCGCGAGCTCCTGCATGAGCTCCTGGTCGACGTGCAGGCGGCCGCTGGTGTCGACGATCAGGACGTCCTTGCCGTCGCGCTTGGCCTGGTCGAGCGCCCAGCCGGCGATGTCGACCGGGTCGCGGTCGATCCCCTGCTCATAGACCGCGGCGCCCGCCTGGGCGCCGACCTTGACGAGCTGCTCGACCGCCGCGGGGCGGTAGACGTCGCACGCGGCGACCGCCACCGAGGAGTCGTTCTGCTCGCGCAGCAGCCGTGCGAGCTTGGCGGTGGCGGTCGTCTTGCCGGAGCCCTGCAGGCCGGCCATCAGGATCACCGTCGGCGGGCGCGGCGAGAACGTGATCCCCGCCGAGGCGCCGCCCATCAGCGCCGTGAGCTCCTCGTTGACGATCTTGACGACCTGCTGGCCGGGGTTGAGCTGCTTCTGCACCTCGAGCCCGAGGGCCCGCTCCTTGACAGTGGAGGTGAACTGCTTGACGACCTTGAAGTTGACGTCGGCCTCCAGCAGCGCCAGGCGGATCTCGCGCATCGCCTTGTTGATGTCGTCCTCGGTCAGCGCGCCGCGCTGACGGACCCCGGCGAGCGTCCCCTGGAGCTTCTCAGAGAGCGAATCGAACATCTGCGAGAGACTCTAGACCGTGGAACTCGACCTCCTCGTGATCGGCTCCGGACCGAGCGGCCAGCGGGCCGCGATCCAGGGCGCCAAGCTCGGCAAGCGCGTGGCCGTGGCCGAGCGCCGCAACCGGCTCGGCGGTGTCTCGATCCATACCGGGACGATCCCGTCCAAGACCCTGCGCCAGGCGGTGCTCGAGCAGATCGCGCACCGCCCGCTCGACGTGCTCGACCCCACCCGCGTGGAGGAGACCGAGCGCGAGGCGCTCCAGCAGCTGATGGACCGCGCGTCGGAGGTCATCGCCGCCGAGACCGCGATCACGCGCGAGCAGTTCCGCCGCAACCAGGTCGGCCTGCTGCCCGGCGACGCGAGCTTCGCGGACGCCAACACGGTGCGGATCGCCGGCTCCGACGATCCGATTCGCGCCGGGCGGATCGTGATCGCCTGCGGCACGCGGCCGGCGCGGCCGGAGTCGGTGGCGTTCGACGAGCGCACGATCATCGACTCCGACGGCCTCCTCAAGCTCGAGCGCCGGGTCCCGCGGACGATGACCGTCGTCGGCGCGGGCGTGATCGGCGTCGAGTACGCCTCGATGTTCGGCGCGCTCGGCACCAAGGTGACGGTCGTCGACCAGCGCGACCGCGCGCTGACGTTCCTCGACGGCGAGATCGGCGAGGCGTTCCAGTACCTGCTGCGGCGGCGCAACGTGATGTTCCGCCTGCGCGAGAAGGTCACCGCCGTCGAGACCGTGGAGGGGCGCGGCGCGCGGCTGAAGCTCGCCTCGGGCAAGGAGATCCTGTCCGAGACGGTGCTCTACTGCACCGGCCGCCAGGGCGACACCGAGCGCCTCGGGCTCGAGCGCGCAGGCCTGGAGACCGACAAGCGCGGCCGGCTGAAGGTCGACGACTGCTACCGCACGAGCGTGCCGCACATCTTCGCGGTCGGCGACGTGTCCGGCGGCGGCCTCGCGGCGACGGCGATGGAGCAGGGCCGGATCGCCGCGCTGCACGCCTTCGAGCAGCCCGTGAGCGAGCTGCCGGAGCTGATCCCGAGCGGCGTCTACGCGATCCCGGAGATCGCCATGGTCGGCCGCACCGAGGAGCAGCTCACCGACGCCGCGCTGCCCTACGTGCCCGGCATCGCGCGCTGGAACGAGCTCGCGCGCGGCGTGATGAGCGGTGACCGCGACGGGATGCTCAAGCTGCTCGTGTCGCCCGAGGACCGCAGCGTGCTCGGCGTGCACGTGCTCGGCACGGGCGCCACCGACCTCGTGCACATCGGCCAGGCGGTGATGAACAACGGGGCCGGCGGCCTCGACTTCCTGCTCACCGCCGTCTTCAACTACCCGACGTTCGCCGAGTCCTACAAGGTCGCAGCGCTGGACGCCTCCAACCGAATCCGGGCGATGCAGGGCGGCTAGGAGATCGCGAGCTTGCGGCGCGCGGCGACCGGGAGGGCGAGCCGTATCACGTGACCGCTTACACGGCTCGCCCAGGATCGGTTCCGGCTAGGCCGCCGGTGGCGCCGGAGGCGGCGGCGCCAGGTGGCCGGAGCCGGGCGTGGTGGCGCTCTCCGCCTGCTCGGCGGCCTCGCGCGCGGCGCGGGCGGCCTCCTCGGCGTCGGCCTGCGCGGCGGCGTCGGCCTCCGCGACCTCACGGCGGCGCGGCTGGCGCGGGGCGGACGGCGCGCCGTCGGCGAACCGCGACGCGATGTTCGCGAGCGCCTGGCTGAACTCGCTCGGGATCACGAAGATCTTGTTCGCGTTGCCCTGCGCGAGCTGCGGCAGCATCTGCAGGTACTGGTAGGAGAGCAGGGCCTGGTCCGGCGCGCCGTCGTGGATCGCGCCGAACACGGTCTCGATCGCCTTCGCCTCGCCCTCGGCCTTGAGGATCGCCGCCGTGCGCTGGCCCTCGGCCCGCAGGACGGCCGACTGCTTCTCGCCCTCGGCGGTGAGGATCTGCGACTGCTTGACGCCCTCGGCGGTGAGGATCGTCGCGCGCCGGTCGCGCTCGGCGCGCATCTGCTTCTCCATCGCCTCCTGGACGGTCCGCGGCGGCTCGACCGACTTGAGCTCGACGCGGTTGACGCGGATGCCCCACTTGCCCGTCGCGTCGTCCAGCACGGCACGCAGCTGGTTGTTGATGTTGTCGCGGGAGGTCAGCGTGTCCTCCAGCGTCATGCCGCCGATCACGTTGCGGAGCGTCGTGACGGTCAGCTGCTCGATCGCCTGCAGCGGGTTGGCCACCTCGTAGGTGGCCGCCCTCGGATCGGTCACCGTGAAGTAGATGACGGTGTCGATGCCGACCACCAGGTTGTCCTCGGTGATCACCGGCTGGGGCGGGAACGAGACCACCTGCTCGCGCAGGTCGATCAGCGGCTTCACCCGGTCGATGAACGGCACGATGAGCGTCAGGCCGGGGTCGAGCGTGCGCGCGTAGCGACCCAGGCGCTCGACGATGCCCGCGCGCGCCTGGGGCACGATCCGCACGCCGGCGGCGGCCACGATGAACACGAACAGCGCCAGGACGACGAGCGCGATCACGCCGGCGGTCATGGCCTCACCTCCCTATTCACTCACGAGCGCCGTGGCGCCCCTGATCTCTAGAACGTGTACGCGGGTCCCCGGCTCGATGACCTCGTCCTCGTCGAACGCCCGCGCGGTCCATACCTCGCCGTCGATGCGTACGCAGCCGACGCCCTCGGCGTTGGCGATGCGCTCGACCACGGTCCCCGTCCGGCCGACGAGCGCGGCGGTGCCGGTCCTGATCTGCCCGGCGCCGCGCTGATGGGCGCGGGCCAGCGGCCGCAGCGCCGCGAGCAGCACCACGGATACGACCAGAAACGCGGCCCACTCGATCACGCCTCCGGCGCCGGCCGCCGCCAGCAGCGTCGCGACCAGCGCGCCCGCCGCGAACGGGGCCAGGAAGAAGCCGGTGGTGGCCATCTCGCCGATGGCCATGATCACCGCCGCTATCAGCCAGATCACCCAGGCATCCATGTTGAGCCCAATCTAATGCACACGCGGCCCGCCGCGACGTACTCAGGCGGTGGTCAGCAACGCGCGCGCGAAGTCGTCGGCGTCGAACGGGCGCAGGTCCTCGAGCTGCTCGCCGATGCCGATCAGCTTGACCGGGATCGCAAGCTCGTTGGCGATCGCGAGCGCGATGCCCCCTTTTGCGGTGCCGTCGAGCTTGGTCAGCACGATGCCGGTCACGCCGACCGCCTCGCCGAACAGCTTCGCCTGGCGGACGCCGTTCTGGCCCGTCGTGGCGTCGATGGTCATCAGCGTCTCGTGCGGGGCGTCGGGCATCTGCTTGGAGATCACGCGGCGGACCTTGGAGAGCTCCTCCATGAGGTTGTGCTGCGTGTGCAGGCGGCCGGCGGTGTCGACGATCACGACGTCGGC
>JBIOTP010000400.1:0-10267 GCA_044865965.1 Solirubrobacteraceae bacterium | reverse complement strand
CGCGACGTTGAACTTCTGCGACGTCGCCGTGCTCTGGGTGAAGCCCGAGCACGTGACCGCCGTGCTCCCGGGCGCGCCCGCCGTGTAGGCGCCGATGACGCACGGCAGCAGCGTGGCGTCGCCGTCGAAGCCGGCCACGATGACCTTGTCGGTCACGTCGCCCTGGAACGTGAGGGCGGCGTCCGTGATCTGGGTGCCGTCCGAGTTCAGCGTGTAGGTGATCTTGGTAGCGGTCGCGCCGCTGATGTCCGACTGGGCATAACCGGCGACGCTGGCGGCCAGCGTGTTGCTGTCCGTGAACGCGGCGCCGCCGGCGGCGACGGCCGCGACGACGGCCACGGCGGCGGCGATCTTGCTAGTCCTGCGCTTCATGAGGGATCTCCTTCCCTGGGTAGCCCGGTGGACCCGGCGGGCCCCTTGGGAGCGCATCCCACCCTCGAGCGGGGTTGCGGTTTTTCGTGCCTAACCGCGTTTATCGGCCAGATGCAGGGATTCCTGAGTTGCGCTCAGGAGCGGGATAGGGTCCACGCCCGATTCAAGCCGCGGGCCGCGGGGCGTCGACCTCGACCACGAGGTGGGTGATCGGGATGTCGAGCTCCTCGCGTAGGCGCTCGACGATGTCGGTCTCGAGCCAGTTCGAGCGGCCGCGCGGATACGTGGAGATGATCACCTCGTCGGCGCCGAACATGCGCAGCTCGTCCTCGATCGCGCCGAGCGCGACGTTGGGGTCGCCGACCGCGCCGGTGGCCTGTAGCCCGTCCCCGCGGGCCCACTCGAGGGCGGCGTCCAGCCGCGCGCGCGCCTCGCTCAGCTCCGTGTCGACGTCGGATGCGATGTAGTGGACGCGCGAGCACAGGATCGGCGCCACGAAGTGCAGCTCGGCGCCCCCCTCGCCTCGGGCCGCGAGCTCGGCGCGCAGGGCATCGCCGGGCAGGGTGCGGTTCGCGACGACCAGGACCCGCCGCGGGCCGGCCGTAGCGCCCGCCTGTCCCTGCGCGGCGGCCTCGCGCAGCGGCCGGAGGCGCTCCGGATCCTTGGTGCCGATCTCCCACACGAGCGCGCCCGCGACCGCGCCGACCAGCAGCGCGACGCCGACGAGCGGCCCCACGAACGCGCCGAGCACCAGCGATGCGACGACCACGACGGCGATGCCCCACACGATGCGGAAGGCGTCGGCCTCGGAACGGACAGGATTGCGCAAGTGAACCTCCCCGGCTGCGTGCTTCAGCGTAGATCCCCGCACGGCGGACCGTCAAACAGCTTGGCGGGTCCGCCCGGGTACAGTCCGCGCGTGCTCGCCGCGATCACCGCTCTCAGCCTCTCGATCTGGATCCACATCAGCGCCGCCATTGTCGGCTTCGGCGCGACGTTCGCCGAGGCGGTCACGTTTCCGCTGGCGATGCAGATGGACAAGCGGCACCTGCCGTACGTCCACCGCCTCGGGGCGTTCATCAACCAGCGCCTCACCACGCCCGCGCTGGCGATCGTCGTCGTCACCGGCATCTACCAGACGATCGACGGCGACTACAGCTTCGGCTCGTTCTGGATCAGCGCCACGTTCGCCATCGCGATCGTCCTCGGCGGGCTGCTGGGCGCCTACTTCATCCCCACCGACCGCAAGCTCGCGGCGATGGTGGAGCGTGAGATCGCCGCCGCCGGCGACGGCGAGGTCGTCCTCTCCGCCGATTACCAACGCCAGGCGCAGCGCGAGGGCGTGGTCGGGACGATCGCCGGCGTGCTCATCATCGTGGCCGTCTTCCTGATGGTGACGAAGCCCTAGTGCGCTTCTCGGTCGGCCTCCCGCAGACCGACGCCGCGCTGCTCGCGCGCTTCGCGGCGCGCGCGGAGGAGCTCGGCTTCACCGGCCTGTGGACGCTCGACAGCGCGGTCGCCAGCGCGACCGCGCACAACCCGACCCTCGACGCGGCCCAGACGCTCGCCCACGTGGCCGCGGTCACGGAGTCGGCGCGGCTCGGGATCGCGGTGATCGTGGTCCCGCGCCGCAACGCCGTCCTCCTCGCGAAGGAGATGGCCTCGCTCGACGTGCTCAGCGGCGGGCGGCTGACCGTGGGGCTCGGCGTCGGCAGCGCGAACCCGCCCGGGTACGGCTTCCGCGACGCACCCCGCGCGCGGATGCTCACGGAGGCGATCGGCGTCATGCGCGCGCTGTGGACCGGCGAGGGCTATGACGGCGCGCTCTACAGCTTCCCGCCGACGCCGCTGCAGCCCAAGCCCGTGCAGCGCCCGCACCCGCCGCTGTGGGTCGGCGCCGGCGTGCCGGCCGCGCTGCGACGCGCCGCGCGGCTGGCCGACGGCTGGATCGGCGCCGGCTCGGGGACGCTGGCCGACTTCCCCGGGCAGGTGCGCACGCTGCAAGCGGCGCTCGAGGAGGCGGGCCGCGACCCGGCGGCGTTCCCGACCTCCAAGCGCGTCTACATCGCCGTCGAGGACACCCGGGAACGCGCGCGCGAGCGGCTCGCCGCCGTGCTCGACCCGATGTACAACTGGCCCGGGATGACCGAGCGCTGCGCGGTCTGCGGCCCGCGCGAGCACTGCGTGGAGCAGCTGCGGGGCCTGATCGACGCCGGAGCGGGCGAGCTGCTGCTCCACCCGCTCTACGACGCGCTGGATCAGCTCGAGGCCCTCGCCGGCGTCGCCGCGGACCTGCGCGGCTGAGCGGCGAGCGCGGTGAGCTGCTCGGGCGGCATCGGACGGCCGAGCAGGAAGCCCTGGCCGTAGTCGCAGCCGCAGGCGGCGAGCAGCCGGCGCGCCTCCTCGGTCTCGATCCCTTCGCCGACGGCGCGCAGGCCGAGGTTGTGGGCGAGCTCGACGATCGTGCGCACGATCGTGGCCGCCTCCTCGTCCGCGTCCATGTCGAGGATGAACGACTTGTCGATCTTGAGCTCGTCGACCGGGAGCCGCCGCAGGTAGGCGAGCGACGAGGAGCCGGTGCCGAAGTCGTCGAGCGAGAGCGCCACGCCGAGCGCGCCCAGCTCGGCCATGATCTCGCCCACCCGCACGGGGTCGGCGGCGATGATCGTCTCGGTGATCTCGAGCTGCAGCAGCGCGGGATCGACGTCCCACTTGCGCAGCAGGTCCGACACGTCGCCGGGCAGCCCGAGGTCGAGCAGGTTCGGCGCCGACAGGTTGACCGCCACGGGGACCGTCAGCCCCTGCGCCTGCCATGCCGCGCACTGGGCGAGCGCGTCGTCGAGCACGCGCAGAGTCAGCGGCCGCATCAGGCCGCTCTGCTCGGCGAGCGGCAGGAACGCGCCCGGCCCCAGCAGCCCGCGCTCGGGATGCTCCCAGCGCACCAGCGCCTCGGCGCCCGCGATCGCGCCGGTCCCGAGGTCGAGCTTGGGCTGGTAGTGGACGACGATCTGGCCGCGCGCGATCGCGTCGGGCAGCTCGCCGATCAGCGCCAGGCGCTCGCGCGAGTGGCCGTCGTGCGAGGCCGTGTAGACCTCGCAGCCGGCGCCGCGGCGCTTGGCGGAGTAGAGCGCGATGTCGGCTCGCTGCATGAGCGTGTCGACGTCGGGCGCATGCTCGGGGAACACCGCGATGCCCATCGTCGCGCGCACGAGCAGGCGCATCCCCCGCAGGCGGAACGGCTGCTCCAGCTCGCGCCGCACCCGCTCGGCGGCCTGCTCGGCCTCGACCGTGCCGAGCCCGGGCGGCAGGACGACCGCGAACTCGTCGCCGCCGACGCGCGCCACCAGGTCCGCCTCCGGCACCGCGCGCAGCAGGCGCGGCTCGATCTCGCGCAGCAGCAGGTCACCGGCGTGATGGCCGAGCGTGTCGTTGAGCTCCTTGAAGTCGTCCAGGTCGATCAGCAGCAGCACGAGCTCGGTCGCGTGGGCGCGCGCCTCGCCCATCGCCCGCTCGAGGCGGGCGAACAGCCGCCGGCGGTTGGCGAGCCCCGTGAGCGGGTCGTGCGTCGCGTCGTGCTCGCGCTGGGCGGCGAGCTCGCGCAGCTCGCGCTCGAGCTCGTGGCGCTCGGTGGCGTCGCGGAGGTTCAGCACGAAGCCCTCGACGCTCGGGTCGTGCAGGCGGTTGGAGGCGACGACGTCGAAGTGGCGGTGCTCGCCGTCGCCGTGGAGCAGGCGGAGCGTCAGCGCCCGCGTGTCCTCGGGCAGGGCGCGAGCGCCGGAGAAGTAGTGCGCGAGGCCGGTCCGGTCGTCGGCGTGGACGAGCTCCAGCGCGGGCGCGCCGACGATCCGCTCGGGGTCGCGGCCCAGCACGGCGCGGATCGAGTCCGCCACCCAGCGCACGCGCAGGTCGTCGCCGACCACGGTCATGACGTCGGTGGAGTTCTGCACGAGCGAGCGCAGGCGGCGCTGGCTGGCCTCCGAGGCGCGCAGCGCGGCCATGAGCGCCTGCATCAGCAGCGGCAGCAGCGAGAGGCCGAGCAGCTTCGACAGATCGCCGCGCAGCGCCGGCTCGCCGCGGTGGGCGTGCGCCGCCAGCAGCGCCACCGCCCACAGCAGGTAGCGGGCCGCGGCCATCCGCGGCCCGCCGTAGAGGCTGCGCAGCGCGAGCCCGAACAGGGGCACGAACGGGTCACCGGGCGTCAGCCGCTCGAGCGCGAAGAAGGCGAGCGCCTCGAGCGGCTCGCACGCCTCCGGGAAGCCGCCGCGACGGTAGCCGGCGACCCAGTGGGCGGCGAGCCCGGCGGCGAGCAGCACGGCGGCGACCCGCAGCGGCAGCGGCTCGGGGGCGGCGAGCGCGGCGCCCGCGGCCGGGGCGAGACAGAGGACCGCGAGCACGAGGAACAGCCCCTGGACGCGGGCGAACGGAGCGGTGGGAATTGCGGGCAGCCGGAGTCGGGGCACGGGACGATCTGCCGGAAGAGTCGGACGCAACCTGCGGGTCTTGAGGCGGACGTCAAGAACTGGTCAGCAAATGTCGACCAGGAACCTGCACGATCCGAATCCCTGAAAGGTGGAGCACGCATGCCGACGGCTGAAGAGCGACTGGCGATCCTTGACGACGTGATGACCGAGGCGGCGGGCAAGGGCCTCCTGCAGCGAACGCCCGACGACGAGGTCCTGGACGGCCGCACGGTCGTGCTGGACGGGCGCCGGCAGATCAACTTCGGCTCCTGCAGCTACCTGGGGCTGGAGCTCGACCCGCGCATGCGCCAGGCGGTGTGCGACGCGGTCATGCGCTACGGCACCCAGTTCTCCTCCTCGCGCGCATACCTGTCCTCGCCGCAGTACGCCGAGCTCGAGGCGCTGCTGGGCGAGATGTTCGGCGGCCACGTGCTCGTCACGCCCACGACGTCGCTCGGGAGCCTCGCCACGCTGCCGGTGCTGATCGAGTCCGGCGACGCCGTGATCCTCGACCAGCAGGTGCACGCCAGCGTCCAGACGGCGGCCAGCCAGCTGCGGCTGAAGGGGACGACGGTCGAGATGATCCGCCACAGCCGGATGGACCGCCTCGAGCAGATGATCGAGCGGCTCGCGCCCCGGCACGAGCGCATCTGGTACCTGGCCGACGGCGTCTACAGCATGTTCGCCGACTACGCGCCGTTCGGCGAGCTCGCCGCGCTGCTGGAGCGCCACGAGCGGCTGCACCTCTACATCGACGACTCGCACGGCGTCGGCTGGGCCGGGCGGCACGGGCGCGGGCCCGCGCTCGACGCGCTCGGGATGCACCCGCGGCTCGTGGTCGCCGCGTCGCTGAACAAGTCCTTCGCCGCCGCGGGCGGGGCGATCGTGTTCCCCGACGCGGAGCTGCGCCGGCGCGTGCGCACGTGCGGCGGGCCCATGATCTTCTCCGGCCCGATCCAGCCGCCGTTGCTGGGCGCCGCCATCGCCTCGGCGCGGATCCACCTCTCCGGCGAGCTCCCGGCGCTCCAGGACGCCCTGCGCGAGCGGGTCGAGCTCTTCGACGAGCTGATGGAGGAGTTCTGCCTGCCGCTCGCCACGCGCGACGTCACGCCGATCCGCTACGTGCCGCTCGGCCTGCCGGCCGTCGCCCACGACGTGATCCAGAACCTGCTCGCCGACGGCTTCTACACGAACCTCGGTACGTTCCCGGCGGTGCCCATGAAGCACGCCGGCGTGCGCATCACGCTGACGCTGCACCACCGGCTCCAGGACATCCGGGCGCTGGTGGAGGCGCTCGCCCGGCACGTCCCGGCTGCGCTCGAGCGCGGCGGCGAGGCCGCCCGGCGGCGCGCGGCGAAGGTCGCCGGCGGCCCGCGGGCGCGCCTCGAGCACCACCGCTCGGCCGACGCGCTCGACGCGCGCGAGTGGGACGCGCTGCTCGGCGGCCGCGGCACGTTCACGGTCGACGGCCTGCGCTTCCTCGAGCGCGCGTTCGCCGGCGGCGGGCGGCCCGAGGACGAGTGGGCGTTCCACTACTACGTGATCCGCGACGAGCGCGGCCGGCCGGTGCTGGCGACGTTCTTCACGGCGGCGCTGTGGAAGGACGACATGCTCTCCCCGGCCGCGGTGTCGGCGATCGTCGAGGAGCGCCGCGCCGAGGACCCCTACTTCCTCACGTCGCGGACGTTCGCGATGGGCTCGCTGCTGACCGAGGGCGACCACCTCTACCTCGACCGCAACGCCGACTGGCGCGGCGCGCTGGACATGCTGCTCGCCGCGGTGTCCGAGCACGCGCAGGCCGCCGGCGCCGCGACGGTCGTGCTGCGCGACCTGCACGCCGCCGACCGCGAGCTGGCGGAGGCGCTGGCCGAGCGGGGCTACATGCGGACGGCGATGCCCGACTCGCTCGTGCTCGAGCCGGTCGCGGCCGGCGACGAGGCGTGGCTGGCGAGCCTCTCCTACCGCTCGCGCACGCACCAGCGCAAGGCGGTGCTGCCGTGGGACGACGCCTACGAGGTCGAGATCCTGCGCAAGGGCGGCCGGGTGCCCGACGACGCCGAGCTCGACCACCTCTACGAGCTCTTCCGCGCGGTCGCGCGCCGCGGGCTGGACCTCAACACGTTCGAGCTCCCGCGCACGATCTTCCGCGACATGCTCGAGCACGACTCGTGGGAGCTGATGCTCCTGCGCCTGCGCGAGAACGGGCGCGTGGTGGCGTTCGGCGCGGACTTCATCGGCGCCCGGCACTACGCGCCGATGGTCGCCGGCCTGGACTACGACTACGTGCGCTCGCACGGCGCCTACCGGCAGACGCTGCGCCACGCGATGCTGCGCGCCCGCGCGCACGGCGCGCGCCGGATGCTGCTCGGCATGGGCGCGACGCTCGAGAAGCAGCGCTTCGGGGCGCAGGTGCAGGAGCGGCTCGCGTTCGCGCAGACGTCCGACCACTACAGCCAGGACCTGCTGGCCTCGTTCGCGGCCGACGCGCATAGCGCTTAGAGTTCGCTCCGTGCACGAGGGGCTGCCTGTGGCGAGCCGGGGGCCGGAGCCGCACGGGGCGCGCGCGGTCGCCGTGATGCTGCACGCCCGGGGGGCGGGCGTCGAGCACGTCCTCGGGCTCGCCGAGGCGCTCGACGACCCGGAGTGCGCGTTCCTGGCCCCTAGGGCGCGCGGCGGGAGCTGGTACCCGCAGTCGTTCATGGCGCCGATCGACGACAACGAGCCGTGGCTGAGCTCCGCGCTGTCGGTCATCGAGGGGCTGATCGACGACCTCGACACCGAGGGGGTGCCGCGCGAGCGGATCGTGCTCGGCGGCTTCTCCCAGGGCGCGTGCCTGGCGTCGGAGTTCGCGATCCGCAACCCCGGGCGGTGGGGCGGGCTGCTGCTGTTCACGGGCGGCTTCATCGGCCCGCCGGGCACCGAATGGCCACAGGAGGGCTCGTTCGCCGGGACGCCGGCGTTCCTCGGCACCGGCGTCCCCGACGCCTGGGTGCCGGTCGAGCGGGTGCGCGAGACGGCCCGGATCCTCGAGGGCATGGACGCGCGCGTGACGCTGCGCGAGTACCCGGGAAGGGATCACACGGTCAACGCCGAGGAGCTCGCCGCCGGGCGCGAGCTGCTGCTCGCGGTCGGCGCCTGAGACTGCCGTTCGTCCGATTGCCAGCGGGGGCGAGCGCTGGGAGACTGGGGGCATGGCGATCCGGGAGGCCGAGGAGGGCCGGACGCGCGTTGCCGAGCAGCAGGGCGCGCTGCTCCGGATCGCCCGGCTCGTCGCCGCCGAGGCGCGTCACGACGTGCTGTTCGCCGCCGTGAGCGAGGCGGTCGGCCCGCTGCTCGGCGTCCAGGCGGCGTCCGTGCTGCGGTTCGTCGGGGACGAGCGCGCGGTCGTGGTCGGCGTCTGGCGCGAGGGAGGCAAGCGCGGGCTGCCGGTCAACGCCGAGGTGGACTTCGACCGCCGCAACAGCGCGCTCGGGCGCGCGCACAGCACCCGCCGGCCGGCGCGGGTCGACAACTACGAGGGCGCCCGCGGCGAGCTCCCGCTGATGATGAAGCTGATCGACGTGCGGTCGTCGGTGGCCGCCCCGGTCCTCGTGGGCGGGGAGCCGTGGGGCGCGGTGGTCGTCTCGACGACCGAGCCCGAGCCGCTGCCGGCGGACAGCGAGGAGCGGCTCGCGGAGTTCGCCGGCCTGGTCGGCCTGGCGCTCGCCAACGGCGAGTCCCGGCGGCGGCTCGCCGACTCGCGCCGGCGCATCGTCGAGGCCGCCGACGAGTCGCGGCGCCGGCTCGAGCACGACCTGCACGAGGGCGCGCAGCAGCACCTCGTGGCGCTCACGCTCAAGCTGCGCGTCGCGCGCGCCCGCGCCTCGCCCGAGCTCGCGGAGCTGCTCGACGACGCGCTCGTGGACGCGCTCGAGACCAACGTGGCGCTCAGCGACCTCGCCCGCGCGCTGCATCCCGCGGTGCTCACCGAGCGCGGCCTCAACGCGGCGCTGCAGGCGCTGGCGGCCCGGGTCGCCGTCCCGGTCCACCTGCGCGAGCTGCCGGGGCGGCGCTTCCCGCCGATGGTCGAGACGACGGCCTACGTCGTCGTCTGCGACGTGCTCGCCAACGTCGTCGAGCACGCGCACGCCACCGAGGCCAGGGTGGCCGTCGCCGACGGCGGCGACATGCTGCGCGTCGAGGTCTCGGACGATGGCATCGGCGGCGCCCGCCTGATCGCGGGCCGCGGGCTGCGCAACCTGGCCGACCGGGCCGCCGCGGTGGGCGGCGGCCTCGAGGTCGAGTCGCCGCGCGGCGAGGGGACGATCGTGCGCGTCGACATCCCGGTGGAGCGTTAGAAGACAGGGGCGCAGGGGCCCCCGGCGCTCGCCTCGCTCCAGCGGTCGAGGAGGACGCGCATGTACGAGCGGCCGGCGGCGACGGGTGCGAGCAGCTCGGGGCGGCCCGGCAGCGTGCAGGGCGTCGCGTGCGGGGCGCCGTGCGTCGCGTCGAGGATGGCGGAGCGCAGCTCGAGCACGGGGTCCTTGGGCGGGAGCGGCGGGCTCAGGAAGTAGCCCGCGATCAAGCGGCGCGGCGTCTCGTCGGTGACCGCGAAGTCCTGCAGACGGTGCCCGCTGATCCGCAGGCCCGTGCGCGGGTCCTGCAGCGTCAGCGGGTGGGCGTACACGCTGCGGTACTGACGCTCCGGCACATTGGCGGCCGGGCGCGAGAGACGGGGGCGCCCGAGGTCGAGCGGCACGAGGCGATAGCGCTCGGCCTCGTCGTCCCAGTCGACTGCGAACGGGACGAGCGCCTGGCGGGCGTTGCTCGGCAGCCCGTACCCGCCGACCAGCTCGTGGGCGCCGTCGAGGTCGACGTCGGCGGCCGAGCGGTACTGGTACACCGCCCGCGTCCCTCCCGGCTCGAAGCGGAAGCGCTCGACGAGCCGCGTGCCGCGCTGGTCGTAGACCCGGATCTCGTCCGAGCGCGGACGCTTCGCCGCGCCGGGCACGTCCTGGAACACGAAGACGTGGGAGTCGGCGCCCGCGCCGTGGAGGTCGACCGGCTGCGCCATGACGGCATGGCGGCCGGCGCGCGACCCCTCGCGCTTGATCGCGCCGATCTGCTCGGGAATCGTCGGCGGCGGGGGCGTCGTGACCCCGGCGAGCAGCCACACGACGCCGAACGCGGCCACCGCGGCGAGCGACGCGGCTCCCGGCACGATGACCTGCGGGTCGCGGCGCGTGGGGCACAGCGGATCGGGCTCCTCCGGCGGCGGCGCGACGTGCGGCGGCGCCGGCGGCGCGTCGTCGCCGCGGCTCGCGAGCGCGGGCCGCGAGCCCGGCCAGGAAGATCGCCACCACGATCAGCACCGACACGACCGGCCGCGGGTCGAACGCGCCGATCGTCTGCTGGAGCACCTGCAGCACCGCGACCGCGGCGCCCGCGACGACCAC
>JBIOTP010000399.1:0-40329 GCA_044865965.1 Solirubrobacteraceae bacterium | reverse complement strand
CGTTGTGCACGCCGGGGCGGCCTGTGTAATCGACCCTCACGGTGAACGTCGACCCGTTCGGGATCGGGCTCGCGGGGGTGATCACGAGCTTGTTCGCCGGGCACGGCAGGTCGGTCTGCGACGACGCGGCGGAGGGCGGCGTGCAGGCCGGGGGGCGGCGGGTTGGCGTTCGGGCCGCCGACCGGGTTCAGCAGCGACGCCCGGTGGGCGCGCGGATCGGGGTCGTCCCGGCCGTTCGGGTCACCCGGGTAGGTGGGCTGCGCGAACGTGAACGTCGCCGGCTGGCCGTTGACGGTGACAGCGTTCACCGTCATTTCCGGGCCGGCGGTGGTGTCGGTCGACGTGCGAAGCATGCGGCCACGAAGTAGGACCCGTCGGCGAGGCCGTACGGGATCCGGATCGCGACCCGGAAGGCGGCCGTGCGGCCGGCCGTCGCGCTGACGCGCGTCCCGCCGACGACCCGCGGGCGCGTGCCCGGGCGCAGCAGCGGCACCGTGACCCGGCCGCTCGCGGCGCGCGCGGCGTCGTTGGTGAGCCTGGCGCTCAGCGTGTAGGCGCTTCCGGCGCGCGCGCCCGCCGGTGGGGAGGCCACCCGCGACACGGACACGCCGCCCGCGAGGGCGGGCGACGCGGACACGAGGCCCAGCAGAGCAAGCGCCGAGATCGACGAGACCGCGGCGCGCAAGCGACGACTGACCACTTGACCCTCCGTGTCCACGTTGGCGTTCGGGCCATCGTCGCGGAGGCAGGAGCCGAAAGCCACCGTGCGGCGCCGCGGCCGCCGTGGAGATGTCTCAACGACGTGTGCCGGCCGGGCCGCCCTCGCCGCGGCCCGGCCGGCCGGGGACCCCTACCCCGTCGCCCTGAACACGTCGTCCGCCACCTCGGCATCCGTGTTCATCCGGATGATCTGGGCGAGCGTGTGGCGGAAGTCGATCCCGTACGCGAGCTGGATGACCGAGAGCTCGTGATCGATCTGGTAGAAGAAGCGGCCACCGTCGCGCAGCGCCTCGAACTGCTTCTTCCAGATGGCGTTCTGCAGCTCCCCGACCTCCTTGCCCCGCAGGTGCGGCTCGGACACCATGCCGACGAACGAGTCGACCTTGTTGACGTTCCCGTAGATCGCCTTCAGCCTCGCCGCCGTCGTCGTGCGGCGGATCCCGACCACGGCGCCCTCGCCGAACGGCTCGACCGGCTGGCCGTTGATGTCACGCAACTGGACGAAGTCGAGGATGTTCGGGTCGTCGATCGGGTTGCCGGTGATCAGCGGGTCGGCCGGGAAGCTCTCGGTCGACTCGCCGGTGATGTCCTTGAAGGACGCCTTCGGCGCCGGCCGCGGGACCTGGAACAGGACGCTGCGGAGCGCGTTGTCGATCTGCTCGTCGTTCTTGTACTGCGGCTCGGCGCCGAGGCTCGGCAGGAAGCGGTCGATGCCGACGGCCTCGAGCAGGTCCGGGTTGCCGAACGCGATGACCAGCGGGATCACGAGGGTGACGTTGTTGCCCTCCTGCTCGACGATGATCCCCTGCCGGCGGAACGCATCGAGCTGCGCCGGCGTGAACGTCCCCGCCGGCACGGTCGGCTCGAACTCGCCGTGGATCATGCTGTGCGCCCGATACCCGGTGACGGCGAACTCGTTCGAGAGGCCCGGGTTCACCGTCGGGTTGTAGCCCATGTAGGGGGCGAGCTCGACGCCGATCGCCGGCAGGAACTGCGTGTAGGTGATGAACTGCAGCTCGGCGCCGACGACGCGCCGGGCGATCTGGAACTTGTCCTCCTCCGACAGCGTCGGGAACTGCTGCAGCGCCGCGACGATCCGGTTGTGCTCGCGCGCGAACAGCGTGTGGATCGAGGTGAGCGCGATGTTCTCGTTCGCCCTGATGTCACCCGCCACCGCCGCGCGCGCGGGCCGCGCGGCCAGCGCGCCCTGCAGCTCCATCACCGGCGCCGTTGCCGCGTCGCCGCGCGCGTCGCGGCGAGGCAGGTAGTCGTGGGGCAGCAGCAGCGTCGCCCCGTTGTTGGCCACGTTGCCGTCGACCGGCCCGTCACGCAGCCACTCGAGACGGTCGGCGGTGACTCCGTACGCTCCCGACGCGTCGATGAAGCTGCTGATGGTGTTGATCTGCTGACGCGGCGTGCCGACGCCCGTCCCCGGCGCTGCCGGGGTGCGGAAGAAGTCGATCACGCCGAAGTCGTTCCTGAACGCCTCGAGCGGATCGGCCGCGTTGAAGGCGATCGGGGTGTGCTCGGCCGGCGTCGAGTCGCGCAGGCCGAAGTCGTGGTCCATGAACTGCCCCCAGGCCCAACCCCACTGTGAGATGCTGCGCTCGGAGAAGATGTTCTGGCCGATGTCGTTGAACACCCGGTTGCTGATGCGCCGCGCGGGTGGACCGGACACGGGCCGTGCCACCCCGTCGGCGTAGTTCGGGGTGCAGCGGGTTGTTGCCACTGCCGTCGAGCGTCCGGTTCACCACCGCGAAGGCGGTGCCCGCCGCCACGCAACACAGCAGCACTGAGAGGACCGCGCCGACACTCACGATCCTTACCATCGGAACCTCCTTCCTCGGCGGCGGCCCGGCGGCCCTCCACGTCTGGTCCCCTCCAGAGGTCGTTATTCGGTTGTCAGGACCGGCTCCGCCGCTCCCCTGTCGGGCAAGGGCCGGATCTCCCGCGCGGCAAGTGCTCCGCGCGGGGGCAAGTCAAACCACAACTTTCTGTGTGATTTCACCGAAAATAGGCCTCATGCCCGGAGGCCGGATTTCACTTAAAAGAGCGCGTCAACGGGGGTGTCGCGCGCCGTCGGTGCGGCCCCGCACGGTGCGGTTGCGGCCCGCCCGCTTGGCCTGGTAGAGGGCGACGTCGCTGGCCTGGATCAGCGCCGCCGGATCGGCCGTCGCGGCGTCGAGCGCGCTGACCCCGGCGCTGACGGTCACCCGCAGCGGCGTGCCGTCTCCGAGCGGGATCTCGAGGTCCTCGACGCCGCAGCGGATCGCCTCCGCGAGCGTGAAGCCGCCGTCGAGATCGGTCTCGGGGAGGATGAGCGCGAGCTCCTCGCCGCCGTAGCGGGCGGGCTCGTCGGTGCTGCGGCATGCGTCGCGCATGACACGCGCCACCGCCTGGAGGACGCGGTCACCCTGCTGGTGGCCGTAGGTGTCGTTGACCCGCTTGAAGTTGTCGAGGTCGAACAGCACGAGCGCCAGCGGGCGGCCCGAGCGGCGCATGCGCTTGAACTCGAACGCGAGCGCGTCCTGGAAGCGGCGGTGATTCGCGAGGCCGGTGAGCTCGTCGACGGTCGCCTGGCGCTGGAGCTGGTCGTGCAGGGCGACGTTCTCGATCGCGACCGCCGCCTGCTGCGCGAGGTAGCCGAACAGCCCTTCCTCGGCCGTCGTGAACGGGCGGCCGCGGCGGGCGATGGCGAGCACGTCCCCGTCAGCGTGCTCGTCGGCGATCACCGGCTGCGCCATCGCGGCGTGGTCGCCGTCGCGCACGGTCCGCAGGCGGCCCTCGCGGCGGGCGGCCCCCTCGGCGGCCGCGAGCGCGGCCTCGGGCATGGCCAGCGCGGGGTCGGCCGCCCACTCGACGGTGCCGGAGGCGGAGGTGGCGCGGCCGTGCTCGGCCTCGAGCGCCTCCCCGGCGGTCCGCAGCACGAGGTTCACGAGCGCCATGCGGTCGAGCTTGGAGGCGAACGACTCGCCGATCCGGCGGATCGCCCGGTCCAGCCGGGCGTGCTGCTCGGCCAGCTCGTCGAGCCGCCCGACGGCCTCCTCGATGCGCATCTTGCGGTCGATCGCCAGCGCGGCGAGCAGCGCCACCAGGGGGACCGCGAGCAGGAACGCGAACGAGTGGTCGCTAGCCGCCACGGCGATGGCCAGGCCGATCGGCGACAGGCTGAAGTCGATCGCGTAGACCGTCAGGATCACCCTGATCTGCGCCCACGGGGAGATGCCGCGGCCGAGCCACTCGCGCACGGTCGCCGCGATCAGGTCGGTCGCGCACTGGGCGACCAGCGCGGCGGCCAGGATCGGCCACGACGACAGCTCGGGGTCGGGCGCGTCCGCGATCACGAACACGAGCGCGCCGCCGACCACGTGCCAGGCGTCCGCCAGCGCGGTGAGGATCCGCTCGGGGTGGGCGCGGCCGCCGAGGCTGTCGATCGCGGCCGTGCCCGCGAGCGCGCACGCCACGACCGCCGGGACGCTGCCCGGCGGCAGCAGGTACAGCATCGGGACCAGCACGAGCTGGTTGGGCATCGCGAAGCCGGCGCCGAGGTACAGGCGCACGCGCGAGGCGAACGCGTAGCTCGGGATCAGCACGAGCGCGAGCAGCGGGTCGAACTCGCGCTCCGAGCTCGACAGCACCGCCATCGCGGCCGCCACGACCACGAAGATCGCCGCCGCGGCGCCCTCGACGCGCCGCTCGCGCGGCGTCAGACGGCGTGGGCGATACGGCCGCCAGTACTCCAGCAGACGGTCCGCTCGCGAACTGTCGCGGTCCTTCTCTCGATACGGCCCTTCCCCCACGACGCTCCGGGCACTAGTGTGGCGCATACGCGGTCCCTATCGACGGGACCGATACGATGGTCAACCTCCGCACGTCCTGTGAGGATGCGCGGTGGAGTACCCGCCGCCGACATTGCTCCAATCCACAGTCCGGAAGGGATTCCACACGTGAGCTCTCGCATCCTGTCTCAGTCGCCGTCGCGGTGGCTCCTGGCCGTGCTGACCGGATGCGCGCTCGCCGCGGGCGCCGGCCCCGCGATCGCCGACGACCCGCCGCCCGCCGACCCGCCGGCCGCCGAGGCCACGCCGACCCCGACGCCGACGCCCGCGGCGGGCACGGACTCCTACGGCAAGGGCAGCACTGCCGACTCCTTCGGCAGCGGCGCGACGAGCGACTCGTACGGCAAGGGCAGGGGCGACGACTCGGCGCCCGCGCCGGACCCGACGCCGGACGAGCCGCCCACCCAGGAGTAATCCGCCGCGCGCAGCCGGGCGTGGAGACATCTCCGCGCGCGGCTGCGGTCCGAGACGTTGCCCTTCGCTGACGATCACCAACGCGACGCGGGTGATCACGAACATCCCGGATTCGACGCACCTCACGCTCGCCACCGCGGTCGCGACCGCGGCCGGCCAGAAGGTGGCCGACGGCGCGGTGGTCAGCCTCGTGTGCGGCAGCGCGAACCCGACCCCGTACGCGGAGTGGCCGGACGCGGCCGCGCGGGACGCGTACCTGAGCCCGACGCCGGGCGCCCCCGCACGCGGCGGACCCACGCTCAACGCGGTCGCCTCCACGACCCCGGCGGAGACGCTGACGGACGACCCGGCGATCGCCGGCTCGGCGTCCGCGAACGCGGCGTCCTCGCCCGCCCGCCTGATCTACCAGACCCCGCCGCTCATCGCGCCGCTGCGCATCAGCGGCACGCCCAGGGTCTCGCTGAACTTCGCCTTCAGCCGTCCGAAGGCGAACCTGACGGCGGCCCTGGTGAGCTACCCGGCGACCGGCAACGGGACGATCTTGACCCGCGGCTGGAAGGACCCGGAGAACCGCAGCTCGGACTTCACGAGCGAGCCCGTGACGCCGGGCGCGTTCTACCGGATCGACATCGACATGCAGCCGAAGGACATCGTCGTCGACCCCGGCCGGCGCCTGGCGCTGATGGTCCTCTCGCGCGACCGGGACTTCACGATCCGCGCGCCCGCGGGCACGCAGGTCACGCTCGACCTCGCCGGCAGCCGGATCGCGCTGCCGGTCGTCGGCGGCCCGCCGGCGCTCGCCTCGGCGCTCGGCTGGAGCCTCACGGAGACCCCGGCCGGCGTGGGCGGGACGGTCCCGGCCACGCTCTCCCTGTCGGTGGGCGGGCCGGCGTCGTTCGGTGCGTTCACGCCGGGGGTGACGCGTTCGTATGACGCGAGCACGACCGCGAACGTGGTCTCGACGGCGGGTGACGCGGTGCTGTCGGTGGCCGACCCGAGCGCGACGGCGACCGGGCATCTGGTCAACGGGGCGTTCTCGCTGCCGAGCCCGCTGCCGCTCCGGACGGGGACCTACAGCAAGACGCTGACGTTCACGCTCTCCACCACGACCCCGTAACCGTCTTCCCGGGCGCCGGGCCCGCCGGCACCCAGACCGGAAACCGGTCTGTCGCCGCGCTGACATTGCCCTCGCCGTGCGCGGGCTGGGACGATCGGCGGACCTTGACCACCTGCCCCACATGCGGCTTCGAGAACCAGGACCGCGACTTCTGCGAGAAGTGCGGCGAGTACCTGCGCTGGGACGAGCGCACCGGCAGTCACCAGGCGGTCGCGCCGCCGCGCGCGCCGGGCGAGCCGCCGACCGTCGAGCTGGCGCCGAGCGGCGAGCTCGCGCCCGGCGTGCCGGTCACGCCGTCCGCGCCGGTGCTGGTCACGCTGCGCGCCTCGGGCGACGCGGGCTCCGCGGGCGGCGCGGTGTCGACCCGCGTCGAGCCGGGTGGCGAGGCGATGCTGCGGGCGGTCGTGCGCAACCAGAGCGGCGTCGTCGACAACTACGACCTGCGGATGACCGGCTGGCCGGAGGGGTGGTGGACCATCACGCCGGCGACCGTCCACCTGCTGCCGTGGGGCTCGTCCGACGGCGGGTTCGAGCAGGAGGTGCTGATCCGCCTGCACCCGCCGCGCTCGCCGCAGGCGGAGGGGCGCCCGTGGGCCGTGAGCCTCGCCGCGGTCTCGCGAACCCAGCGCGCGGTCGTCGCGTCGGCGGCCGCGACGGTGGAGATCGCGCCCTACGAGCAGTTCGAGATCCGCGTCCGGCCCGAGCGGGCGCGCGGCGAGCGCGCCGCCGAGTACGCGCTGACCGCCCGCAACCTCGGCAATGCGGCCGTGTCGCTGGACCTGCGCGGGGAGGATCCCGACGACGACGTGACGTTCGCGTTCGACCCGGCGGGGCTGACGGTCGCGCCGGGCGGCGAGGCCCTCGCCGCGGTTCGCGTCTCGGCCCACCGGCCGCGCGAGGCCGAGCGCGAGCGGCGGCTGACGATCCACGCCTACGGCTCGCGCGACACGCGCGCGGCGACGGTCTCGTTCGTCCAGCGCCCGCTGGTCACCCCGCGCCGCGTCACCGGCGTGCGCGTGCTGCTGACGCTGCTCGCCTCGGGGATGCTGATCGCCGGGTCGTTCATGGCGTGGACGGCCGACGGGCTGACCGCGCTGTGCGTCGGCGGCCCCGACGCCTGCCTGCGCTACGACGCGTTCCTGGATCGCAACCCCGACCTCGGGCTCGACATCGGCGCGCCGAGCGGCCTCGGCGGGCTGGAGAACCTCTTCAGCTTCGGCACCTCGCTGGGGATCGTCACGCTGCTGCTCGGCCTGATCGTGCTGCTCGGCGTGCGCAGAGGGGGCGCCGCGTGGTTCGGCGGGATCGTCTCGATCCTCTACCTCGTCGGCTACCTGATCGTCGGCGGCGACTCCGGCGCCGGCGTCTGGGTCGCGCTACTCGGCGGCGTCCTCGCCGTCGTCTCCGGGATCATGGCCACGCTCAATCCACGGAGCTAGTGGGCGGAACCACTGGCGGCGAGGCGGCCGATCAGGCGGCGCGGAGCGCCTCGCCCACGACGCGGAGGAGCTCGGAGCGCTCGAGCGGCTTCTGGAGGATGTGCGTGCCGCCGTCCTCGTGCAGCTTGTGGCGCATCAGGGCGGCCGGCGTGAAGGCCGAGATCGGCACGATGCCGGCGGCGGGCCATACGGCGCGCGCCTCGCCGGCGAGCTCGATGCCGCTCATGTCGGGCATGACGACGTCGCTGAGCAGCACGTCGACGTCCTGGCCGGCGCGGCCGAGGGCGAGTGCCTCCTCCGCCGAGGAGGCCTCCAGCGCCTCGAGCCCGGCGCGGCGCAGCAGGCGCGCGGTCGAGCTGCGGACGGATGGCTCGTCGTCCACGACGAGCACGATCCGGCCCCCGGGCAGGGTGGAGTCGGTCATGAGCGAGTAGTCGGCATCGGTGAGGGTGCCTTGAACGCTGCTCAAGTCGCGGGCGGCGGCGGTCGACTGACGTGGGTAGAGGCCCGTGTCCGACCCTCGCCACCGCTTCAAGACCTCCTCCGCGGGCGCGCTCGAGCGCCTGCGGCTGCTGCTGCTCGTGCCGGCGTTGCTGTGCCTCGCGCTCTCGGTCGTCGTGATCGCCGGCTCCGGCGGGCCGCCGCCACTGCGGGCGGCCGGCGTGCTGGGCGCCGTCGCGCTCGGCGCCCACTGGCTGCGCGGGTTCCGCCGGCGCCGCTTCTCGGCCGCCCTGGAGCCGGCGGAGGCGCTGACGCTGCTGCTCGTCCTCGTCGCCACGCCCGGCCATCCGCCGCTGCCGCTGTTCGCGACCACGTTCCGGGCGCTCTACGGCGGCCCGGTGTGGTCCGCGCTGCGCGCGCTGGCCCTGCTCGGCACGCTCGTCGGCCTCGACCTCGCTCGCGGCACGTTCGAGCCGCAGGACCAGCTCGGCAAGGGCTTCGGCCTCGCGCTGGCGGTGTCGCTCATGCACGTCATCACGTACATGCTGCGGCGCCTGAACCACATCGAGTCGCGCCTGCGCGCGGTCATCCAGCACTCGACCGACGTCGTGACGATCGTCGGCGAGGACCTGCGGATCCGCTGGCAGGCGGCCTCGATCCGCGCGGTGCTGGGCCACGAGCCCTCGCACCTGCACGGGCGCCCGTTCCTCGAGCTGATCCACCCCGAGGACGCGCCGGAGGTCGAGCTGCTGCTGACGTCCTCGGCGCCGGCGCCGGGCGCGGCCGTGCCCACCGTGGCGCGGATGCTGGACGGCGGCGGCGCCTACCGCTACGTCGAGGCCGTGATCGGCAACCGCCTGCGCGACGAGTACATCGAGGGCTTCCTCGTCGCCATCCGCGACGTCACCGAGCGCCGCCAGCTCGAGCGCCTCCGCGAGCGCGTCGAGGCCCAGCGCGAGCGCCAGGAGCTCGAGGCCCGGCTGCAGCGCTCGCAGCGCCTGGAGAGCGTCGGCCACCTCGCCGGCGGGGTCGCGCACGACTTCAACAATCTGCTGACCGCGATCCTCAACTACACGGCGATGGTCCGCGACGACCTGCCCGAGGACGTGCCGGCCCAGGAGGACCTCGCCGAGGTCGAAGACGCGGCCCGCCGCGGCGCGCGGCTCGTCCGCCAGCTGCTGCTGTTCAGCCAGGGCAAGCTCACCACGGCGAGGGTGCTGAACCTCAACGCGGTGATCGAGGGCCTCGACGGGCTGCTCAACGGCTCGCTCGGCAGCCACGTGCGGCTCTCGTACGAGCTCGATCCGGCGCTCGCGGCGATCGAGGCCGACGTCACCAACGTCGAGCAGGTGCTCGTGAACCTCGTGGTCAACGCGCGCGATGCCCTGGAGCCCAAGGGCGGGAGCGTGACGGTGTCCACCGCCAACGTGGAGCTCTCGCCCGACGCCGCCGTCGACCTCGACGTCGCGCCCGGGGCCTACGTCCGCTTGAGCGTCGCCGACGACGGCTGCGGCATGGACGAGGAGACCCGCGCCCGCGCGCTCGAGCCGTTCTTCACCACGAAGGCGCTCGGCGTCGGAACCGGCCTCGGCCTCGCCACGGTGCTCGGCATCGCCACCCACGCGGGCGGCCGCGTCACGATCGACTCCGCGCCCGGCGCGGGGACCGCGGTCCACGTCTATCTCCCGGCCAGCGCGCTGCCGGCGCCGGAGGGCGCGCCGGACCGGCTGCTGCCGAGCCGCGCGGCGATCTAGAAGTCGAGTCCGTCCGCGACGAGCTGCTCGCGGTGGAGCGTCGCGCGGTTGCGCTCGACGACCAGGCGGGCGAGGCGCTCGCGCGCGGTGCGGCTGGCGCCGGAGAACTCGAGCGCGAGCAGGCCCTCGTGGGCGCGAGCGACGGTGGCGACGGCCTCGACCGGCTCGTCGCTGCCGGGCAGCGACATCGTCAGCTCGACCTCGGCGCCGGGGCGCGCGTCCAGCGCGCACTCGACGAGCATGCCGTCGGCGCTGAGGTTCGCCGTGAGGCCCTGGACCTCCTCGATCTCGGTGCCGGCCGGCCGCAGGGCGACGGGCAGGACGATCTTGATCCGGGAGGCCGCGCGGCGCTGGATCTGCACGCCGTCGGTGACCTTGAAGCGCAGGTCGCCGACGGTCTCCGGCTGGACCAGGACGCCCTTGAGGGCAACGAGCGAGCGCTCGTGGCGGAAGACCATGAACGCCCCGGGGACGCGCTCCGGCAGCCACGTCACCTGAGCCTTGTCGAGCGGCTCGAGGGCGACCGTGGTGCCGGCCATCGCGATCACGCGGCACTTGAAGGTGGCGTCGCGGATGAACCCGTCCTCGGGCAGCGCCACGGCGACAATGTCGTACTCGGACAGTCTGTTCATCCTCATCGGTGAGATCGGCCCGACGTGCGCGGGCTTGAGGAGGCGTCAGCCGCCGGACGCGTCGAACAGGCGCTCCAGGCGCTCGAGCGTGCGCGGGGTGCCGATCGCCATCACGACGTCGCCCTCGTGGAGCACGGTGTCGGCGGCCGGCTGCGGCAGGAACGACCCGTCCCCGCGGCGCACGGCGACGATGAACGAGCCGCCGCGCACGTCCCCGACGCTCTGGGTCACGCCCGCCGAGCCGGGCGTGACCGCGATCTCCTCCAGCCGGTACTCGGCCGCGACGTCCATCGTGCCGGTCACGTTCGGGTGCAGCGCGAGGCGGGCCATCTCGGTGCCCGACGCCTTGTACGGCGAGACGACGCGGTGCGCGCCCGCCCGGCGCAGCTTGCTCTCGGACTCCTCCTCGCTCGCGCGGGCCACGATCGCGATGTCCGGCCGCAGCTCGCGCGCGCTGAGCGCGATGAAGATGTTCTCGGCGTCGGAGTCCACGCAGGCCACCACGGCGCGGGCGCGATCGATCCCGGCGTCGCGCAGCGCCTCGTCGTCGGACGGCTTGGCGAGGATGAAGCGCACGCCGGGCGCCTGCGCGTGCTCGCGGTTCGCCGGCTCCTCGTCGAGGATCACGTAGCGCACGCCGGCGGCGCGCAGGTCGCGGGCCACCTGGCGGCCGACGCGGCCGAAGCCGCAGATGATGTAGTGGTCGGTGAGGCCCTGAGTCATCCGGTGCGCCCTCCGTTCCGCCAGCATGGTGCCGAACTCGCCGGAGACCACGAGCTCGGTCAGGCTGACCAGCGCGTAGAACAGCGTTCCGACGCCGAGCAGCGTGATCACGACCTTGACGATCTGGCCGGCCTCGTCGCGCGGCGGCGGGATCGACCCGATCGTCGCGACCGTGTCCAGCGTCCACACGAACGAGTCCCACACGCTGGCCCCCTCCGAGACGGCGTACGCCACGGTCCCGGCCGACAGCAGCACGCACAGGGCGATGCCCAGCATGGCCAGCCTGCGGACGACGACGCGCGCGTGTGGCATCGCCGCGCAGCCTACGCGCGCGGGTTGGGCTCAGGAGAGCGGCGACGCGTGCTTTGGCTGGTAGATCCCGAGGGCGCCCATCCCCGGGACCTCGATCGCGGCGAGCAGGCCCCAGCCGACGTCCTTGACCGGCTCGGCGACCTCGATGCCGCGCCGGTCCAGCTCCGCCAGCGCCGCCTCGATGTCGGCGCACATCAGGTACAGCTCGTGACGGCCGCCCACCTCGTCGGGGTGGACGGCGATCTCGGCCGGCGGCGCCGCGAAGATCAGCCAACCGCCGCCGGCATCGACGCTCTCGAGCTCGAGCACGTCGCGGAAGAACGCGCGCGCCGCGTCGGCATCGCGGGCGAACAGTGTGAAGTGGACCGCGTCGATCATGGCGTCAGCGTTTCACGCGCGCGCGATTGCGGGCAGCTTCGTCACGTGCCGCCCGACGAGACCGTGATCACGCCCTACCGGGACGGCCCCCTGCTCGTCCGCGGGCCGTTCCGCCTGGTCGACCAGGACGGCGGCGAGATCGAGGTCGGCGCCGAGACCGTCGCGCTGTGCCGGTGCGGCAGGTCGCGGTTGCGGCCGTTCTGCGACGGCACGCACCGGCTCGTGCGGTTCCAGTGTCCGAGTGGGGCTGAGCGGCGCGGCTAGTTGTCGGCCGCGTGGTGGGGCCGGCGAACCGGGGCCGGCGAACTTCGGGCAAGTGACGGGGAGCCCGGACCCGGCTCGGCGCCACGCGGTGATCGGGCGCGGTCGGCGGGCCCGGTCGCGCGGTCCTGTCGCGCGAGATCGATCACGCTCGATCGGCAAGCCGAGGGGGTGACTTACGAAGGTATGAATAATTCATACAAACGTCAGTCACACCCCTGAGCGGCGATGATCAATTCGCGCCGCGCCACTCCGGGCTTCCCCTCACCTGCAAGCAGTTCGCCAAGCCCTACGCGCGGACCAGGTCCCCCAGCAACGACGACCGCCCGGCCTCCCACGCGCCGATCAACCACCGCGCCCACCGCGCCTCGAGCGCCAGCAACGCCCGCGCCCCCCACACGATGTCCCCAGAGAGCGACGGGTCCTGGCGGGCCAGCCCGCCGGCGAGGTCGACGGCGGCGATGCTCTCGTGCACCGCGTCGGCGGTCACGTGCACGTCGAAGAACGCGGTCGCGTCCGGGCCGAGGCCCAGGCGGCGTAGCCCGGCCGCGTAGCGGCGGTTCGGGATCGAGGAGGTCATCTCGAAGAGCGCGAGGTGCCCGACGAGCGCGCCGCGGTGGCGGCGGTGCAGGCCGAGCAGCGACATCAGGTTGACGGTCGCGAGGGTGACGGCCGGGATGCGGTCGAGGTAGGCGCCGTAGGCCGGGTCGAGGCCGGCGGCCTCCATCGCCTGGGCGAACAGCGCCGCGTGGATGCGATCGGCGCGGCCGCCGCCGTACTCGTCGGCCTGGATCTCGACGAGCGCCGCCTTGGGCGGGCCCCAGAGCCGGGGCAGGCCCCAGGAATGCGGGTCTGCCTCCTTGAGCTGGTAGGCGGAGCGGTGGACGAGGAACTCGAGCACCTGCTCGAGCGCGGCATGGCGCTCGATGAAGCTCGACACCGCCGGCGCGTCGTCGGACGCGGCGAGCTCGCGCAGCGCGACGTCCATCTCGCCCGCGGCGGGGGCGTCGGCGGGCGGGCCCAGCAGCTCGAGCAGCGCGGCCTCGAAGCGCCGCTCGAGCCCGCCGCGCAGGGCCAGCAGCGACGGCTCCCACTCCCAGCGCGGATCCACGCCGTCGAAGCCGCGGTAGTGCTGCTCGTAGCAGCAGTACAGCGCGAGCTGGAGGTCCTCCTCGTCCGGCTCGCCGACGGCGATCCGGCGCAGCGTGTGGGGCGCGACGCGGAGCGCGGCGAGCAGCGCCTCGCTGAGCTCGCCGCGCGGCTGGGGCATGATCGGCACGAACGCGGTTCTTACCGCCGCGCCCGCTCTTGCCGGCAACCGACGGCCGCCGTGGTCAGGTAGCTGTCCACGAGCGACCGCGTGACCCCGCGCAGGCCGTCCCGCGCCGCGACCTCGCGCTGGCGCACCGCGCCGTTGGCGGCGATCAGCGCGCGCGCTCCGGCCAGCTCGCCGGCGCAGCCGAGGCGCCCGGCCGCCGGGGCGAACTGCTCGAGGCGCTCGTGCAGCAGCTCGCGGACCGGCCGCCGCGCGCCGGTCGCGAGGTCGGCGAACTCGCCGTCCAGCCCGTGCCGGCACGCGGCCCAGCGGTTCTCCGCGATCCGCCAGTCGCCGGCCGCGCCGAGCGCCTCGCCCGCGTCGTGGCGCTCGACGATCCGCCAGTCGCCGGCCGCGCCGAGCGCCTCGCCCGCATCGTGACGCTCCGCGAGCCAGCCGACGAGCGCGTGCGCGAACGCCGCCACGGCGGCCGCCTCCGCGAGCGTCGTCTGCGCATCCGGGACGCGCAGCTCGAGCGTGCCGAACTCCACATGCGGGCGCAGCTCCCACCACCACCGGCGCGGCTCCGGCACGCTCCCGGCCTCAGCGCCCCAGCGCAGCGCGCCGGCGAACGCCGCCCACGACGGGATCGCCGGCGGCAGCCCCTGGCGCGGCAGCATCGCGGCCACGAGCGGGCGGACCGACGCCAGCCCGGTGTCGCGCCCCGCATGGAACGGCGCGTTGGCGGCGAGCGCGGCGAGCTCCGGCAGGTGGCGGCGCAGGGCGTTGTAGACGGCCAGCGTGCGGTCCGCGCCGCCGACCGCGACGTGCACCTGCAGCGCGCACAGCAGCTGCCGGCGGGCGACGTCGCCGTACTCGGCGGCGATCGGGTCGTAGCGCGGGCCGGCGTTGAGCTCGCCGACCGGATCGGCGAACGGATGCGCGCCCGCCGCGGCGGGCAGCGCGATGCCGCGCCCCGCGGCCGCCAGCGCGCGCCGGCCGTCGGCGAGCACGGCGATCGCGTCGGCGACCCGCGCCGCCGGCGGCGTCATCACCTCGAGCTGCGTGGCCGGAAGCTCGAGCTTGATGCGCGGGTCGCGCCCCGTCCGCTCGATGACCTCCGCGGCCCGCGGGGTCAGATCGAGCGACTCCGGGTCGAGCAGGAAGACCTCCTCCTCGAGCCCGATCGTCAGCGGCTCCGGCGCGTCGAAGGCGGCGCGCAGGTCCGCGGCGGTCGGTGGGTAGTGATGCCCCATGGCGTCCGCGCAGCGTATGCGTCTCGTCGTCCCGCCCGGGGTGTTCCGGCCGCTGTCGGATTCGTGGCAGCTCGCGCGCGCGGCGTGCGCGGAGGAGCTGCCGCGGGGCGCGCGGATCCTGGAGCTGTGCGCGGGCTCCGGGGCCGCGGGCGTGGCGGCCGCCCGCCGCCACGGCGGCGCGCTGACCACCGTCGACGTCTCGCGCCGCGCGGCGCTGACCGCCTGGCTCAACGGCCGGCTGAACGGAGTCCCGGTGCGCGCCCGCCGTGGCGACCTGCTCGCGCCGGTGCGCGGCGAGCGCTTCGACGCGATCCTCGCCAACCCGCCCTACGTCCCCGGGCCCGACCCGCCGCGCAACGGGGCCGCGCGCGGCTGGGACGCCGGCCCCGACGGCCGCGTGGTGCTGGACCGCATCTGCGCCGAGGCGCCGGCGCACCTCGCTCCGGGCGGCGTCATCCTGCTCGTGCACTCCGAGATCTGCGACCCGGAGCGCACGCTCGCCGCCTACGCCGCCGCCGGCCTGGACGCCGACGTCGCGGCCCGCCACCCGGGGAAGCTCGGGCCGCTGATGCGCGCGCGCCGCACGCAGCTCGAGGCCCGCGGCCTGCTCGCCCCCGGCCAGGACGCCGAGGACGTGCTCATCCTGCGCGGCCGAGCGCCGCGAGCCGCACCCGCAGGTCGCGCAGCCCCGCCTCCGCGGTGACTCGCAGCTCGGCGAAGAAGTCGCGGCCGGCCGCCTCGGCCGCCATGGCCTGCTCCATCAGCCGCGCGAGCTCGGTCCGCCGCACGTCCTCGAGCCGGCGCTCGGCGCTCGCGACCGCCGCGCGCAGCGCCTCGAGCTGCACCGCCGCGGCCACGCCGTCGGCGGGCGGCGCCGCGTACGGCGAGGACTCCCACTGGCGCAGCAGGTTGCGGATGGCCTGGCCGTCGCCGTTGCGGTAGCCCTGGTTGAGGCGCTTCATGAACGCCTCGGCGTGGCGGCGGCCGGCCTCATCGCGGACGAGGTCGGGGTGCATCCGCTTGGCCGCGTCGCGGAAGAGCTTCTTGAGGTCCTCGGTCGGCGGCGGCCCAGGCTTCGGGATCGAGCGCAGCGCGGTCGTGGTCTCGCGCGCGCGGGCCTCCGCCGCGTCGGCGGCCTGGCGGTCGTCCGGCGCGCCCGACTGGTCGGCCACCGCGGCGAAGTAGCGCGCCTCCAGCTCGTGCAGCTCGGCGGTCACGACGCCGACCTGGCGCAGGTAGTCGGCGTGGAAGGCGGTCAGCTCGGCCTGCAGCGTCGCGTGCTCGGCCTCGAGGTCGGCGAGCCGGTCGCGCAGCCGCGCGGCCTCCTGCTCGGGGGCGACGCCGCCGGGGACGATCTCGTGCGCCTGGCTGTCCACGCGCGCAATGATCGCCGGTCTGCGAGCGCGGCGATGAGTTCTGCCCCGAACCGCGGTCTTAGGTGTGTGTACGAAGAGGCGCGCTACCACGCGCGCGAGTCGATCGCGCTGGCGTTCATCGTCGCGCTGCAGCACCTGCCCGCCCGCCAGCGCGCCGTGCTGGTGCTGCGCGACGTGCTCGGCTTCCCCACCGGCGAGGTGGCGGACATGCTCGACACGAGCGAGACGTGGGTCACGGCCGCCCTGCAGCACGCGCGCACGACGATCGACGACCTCATGCCCGGCCCGCCGTCCCCCTCGCCGCGCGAGCGCGAGGTCGTGGCCCGCTTCGCGGAGGACTTCGAGGCGGGCGACGAGCGCTTCAAGCTCATCCCGACGCGAGCCAACATGCAGCCCGCCTTCGCCGTCTACCGGCGCGAGCCGGGCACGCGCCTCCTGCACGCCGACGGCCTGATGGTCCTGACGCTCGACGGCGACCACGTCGCGACCGTCGCCCGCTTCCCTGACACGAGCTTCTTCGAGCGCTTCGGCCTGCCGCAGACCCTGCGCGAGTGAGCCGTCACGCGCGCCCCCGCGCGAGGTCGATCAGCCGCGAGAGGATGCGGCCGCCGTCGACCCGCAGGCCGTTGTGCTCGTACTCGTTCGTGATCCACGGGCGCAGCCCGCGAATCTGCGCGGCGGTCTCCTCCGAGAACGCGCGCGGCACGTACATGTCGTCGACATAGATCGCGGCGGCGGCGGGCACCTCGTTCGCCCGCAGCCGCTCGGGGTCATACAGTCGCGGCCACTCGTGCCGCGCGAGGATCTCCGCCGCCTCGCGCAGCGGCGCGAGCGCGCCGTAGTCCTCGAACATCCACGAGAAGACGTGCTCGCCGGTGAACAGCTCGCCGCCCGCGAGCTCGGGCGGCAGCAGGCGCTCGGCGGCCCACCGGGTGGCGCCGCCGTCGGCGAAGCACGCCTCGTGGATGATCGCGTAGAGCGGGTTGCGGGTGAACGGCACGCCGGCGTCCACGTCGTGCAGGAACGCGGGCGAGTCCGGCGGCAGCTCGACGATGTAGTGCAGCTTCTCGGCCCCGTCGCTCATGCCGAGCACGCTGCCGAGCTGGCGCAGACGGCGCGATGTGAGCCGGTCGCCGCCGGGCAGCCGGAGGTCCTCCGCCTCGATCCGGCGGTGCAGCTCGCGCACCCGCTCGCGGTCCTCCGGGTAGCGCTCGTAGTAGCGGCGGTTGCGCTCGAGCACCGACGCGTAGGTCGCCCGGTACGGGTCCTCGACCGGCCGCCCGAGCGGCGGCAGCCCGCCGGTGATGAACGCCTCGCGCAGTCCGTCCGGGGCGAGCGACAGGTAACTGGTCACGCACAGCCCGCCGAAGCTCTGGCCGAGCACGCTCCACGGCCCGGCGCCCAGCGCGCGCCGGATCCACTCGGCGTCGCGCACGATCGAGTCGGCGCGGAAGTGGGTGAGGTACTCCGCCTGCGCGGCCGGCTCCAGCCCCGGCAGCGCCCCGACCGGCGTGGAGCGCCCGGTGCCGCGCTGGTCGAGCATCAGCACGCGGTAGTCCTCCAGCGCCCGCTCGAGCCAGCCCGGCCCGATCGGCTGGCTCGTCGGGCGCGGCGCCTCGTGCCCGGGCCCGCCCTGCAGGTAGACGAGGAACGGCCGCTCCCGCCCGTCGGGGTCGGCGACCTCGCGCGCGAACACGGTGATCTGCTCGCCGTCGGGCCGGGCGTGGTCGAGCGGCACGGTGAACTCGTGCTCGGTGAGCAGGAGTCCCGGGATGGTCGGGCTCACTACCCCGCGCGGTCGGCGAGGCCCTTCACGCCCTCCTCCACGGCGCAGTGCGCGCAGCAGTACATCTCGCCGCCCGCCTCATGCCCGTGCCCGATGATCGCGCAGCCGCAGTGCGCGCAGCGCGGCGCGACGGCGTGGATCGCGCACTCGAAGGAGTCGAACACGTGAGTCTCGCCGCGGAGGCTGATCTCCATCGCCTTGTCGTAGTCGTTGCCGCAGACCTCGCAGGTCGCCATGAGGTGCCTCCCTTGGACCGGATGGCCACGGGTCTACCCGTTCCGTTCGACAGATAGGGTTCGGCTTGGTTCGAGCGCCGGGAGAGGACGCATGACGCAGCCCAACGGGTTCAACGAAGGCCACGGCGCCGCGGTGCGGCGCGTCGAGGATCCCGAGCTGGTGCGCGGAGCGCGCGCCTACACCGACGACGTGAAGAACCCGGACGCCCTGTACGCGGTGTTCGTCCGCTCGCCGTTCGCGCACGCCACCATCAACGGGATCGACGGCTCGGCGGCCGCCGCGGCCCCGGGAGTGGTCGGCGTCTACACCGCGGCGGACCTGGCGCTGAAGAACATCCCGGCCGCGGGCGAGCCCGTCCCCTCTCCCGAGACCATGACCCGGCCCGTGCTCGCGAGCGACCGCGTCCGCTTCGCCGGCGAGCTCGTCGCCATCGTGGTCGCCGAGCGGCGCGAGCTGGCCGTCGACGCCGCCGAGCTCGTCGACGTCGACTACGAGCCGCTCGACGTCGTCGTCGACATGGAGCGCGCGACCGACGACGGCGCGCCGATCCTCTTCCCCGAGCACGCGACCGGCAACCTCGTGATGGAGTCGCCGCCCGGCGAGGACGCGCTCGGCGACGCCGAGGTGGTCGTCCGGGCCCACTTCATCAATCAGCGGCTCGCCGCGGTGACGATGGAGCCGGGCGCGTCGCTGGCCGCCCCCGACCCCGAGACGGGCGGCGTGATCCTCTGGACGCCGTGCCAGGCGCCGCACACGCTGCGCGACGCGATGGCCGGCGTCCTCGGAATGGAGAAGCAGCAGCTGCGCGTGATCGCCCCCGCCGTCGGCGGCGGCTTCGGCGCGCGCATCGCCACGTATCCGGAGCAGGTCGCGATCGCCTGGCTCGCGAAGACGCTCGACCGCCCGGTGCGCTACATCGAGACACGCTCGGAGACGATGATCGGGATGCAGCACGGCCGCGCGCAGGTGCAGGACGTCGAGCTCGGCGCCCGCCGCGACGGCACGCTCACCGGCCTCAAGGTGCGGGTGATCGCGGACTGCGGCGCCTATCCCGCCGACGCGACGCTGATGCCGGCGCTGACCGGCCTGATGGCGTGCGCCGTCTATCGCATCCCGAAGGTCGACTACGCCTTCCGCTGCGTGGTGACCAACACCACCCCGATCGGCGCCTACCGCGGCGCCGGCCGCCCGGAGGCGACCGCGCTCGTCGAGCGCGCGATGGACATGCTCGCCGCCGAGCTGGACATGGACCCGGCGGAGATCCGCCGCCGCAACTTCATCCCGCCCGAGGACTTCCCGCACCAGACCGCCAGCGGCGCCAACTACGACTCCGGGTCCTACGCGGCCGCGCTGGACAAGGTGCTGGCGAACGCGGGCTACGACGCGCTGCGCGCCGAGCAGGCACAGCGGCGCGAGCGCGGGGACACCGTGCAGCTCGGGATCGGGCTGTGCAGCTACGTCGAGTGGACGGGCTTCGGGTTCGACCACGGCACCGTCACGGTCGGCGAGGACGGCAAGGTGACGGTCACGAGCGGCGTTTCGGCGCACGGCCAGGGGCACGAGACGGCGATGGCGCAGCTCGCCGTCCAGGAGCTCGGCGTGCGGCTTTCCGACGTGACGGTGATCCAGTCCGACACCGCCAAGGTGGCGCGCGGCATGGGCACGATGGGCTCGCGCTCGCTGCAGATCGGCGGCACCGCGGTCGTCAACTCCTCGCGCGAGGTGCTCGACAAGGCGCGCCGCCTCGCCGCCCACCTGCTGGAGGCCGACGCGGGCGACATCGACGTCCACCCGGGCCAGGGGCTCGGTGTGCGCGGCACGCCCGCGAGCGCGATCCCGTGGGCGGATCTCGCCAGGGCGGCGGCCGACCCGGAGCGCCGGCCGCCCGACATGGACGACTCCGGCTTGTGGGCCGAGAACGACTTCACGACGCCGGACGCGACGTACCCGTACGGCAGCCACCTGTCGGTCGTCGAGGTGGACACCGAGACCGGGCTGGCGAACCTCGTCCGTCACGTCTCGGTGGACGACTGCGGCACGATCGCCAACCCGCTGCTCGTCGAGGGCCAGGTCCACGGCGGCATCGCCCAGGGCGTGGCGCAGGCGCTGTTCGAGGAGATCGCGTTCGACGAGGACGGCAACAACGTCACCGGCTCGCTCGCCTCCTACGCGATCCCGAGCGCCGGCGACCTGCCGACGTACGAGACCGAGCGCACGCAGACGCCGACCGACCGCAACCCGCTCGGCGCCAAGGGGATCGGCGAGGCGGGCACGATCGGCTCGACGCCGGCGGTCTGGAACGCGGTCGTCGACGCGCTCTCGCACCTGGGCGTCAAGAACATCGACATGCCGGCTACGCCGCAGCGCGTGTGGCAGGCGATCCAGGCCGCTTCCCTGACATAGGTCACGCACTGACCGTCAAGATCGGGATGGCCGAGTCGACGCGGACGGTCGTCGTCAGCTGACCCGGGCGCTTCACTCCTCGCCGAGCCGCCGCGAGCGCAGGTGTCAGCGCTCGCTCCAGCCCGACCACAGGGGGCTGGGCGGCGGCTCGTGCACCGGGGGCGGTGGCGGCGGCGGGGGCTCCCACTGCGGCTCCTCGGCCGGCGCCGGCTCGTCGGCCTCGCGGCGCGTCAGGCGGTCGATCAGCGCGAACGCGACGCCCCCGACGAGGGCGGCGAACAGGACGGAGACGGCGATGGTCACAGCTCAAGGGTACGCACGGACGCCGCGCCTGCACTCCTGGACGAATGGCGGAGGCGGCCCATTCAAGACCGGGTAGGGGGCGTCCGATGACCGGGTCATGTCGGGTACCCCGCGTAAGCCGCCCAGCCTTGCCCACCTCGCCGCGCTCGTGGGAGCCGGCGCCACCGCTGCAACCGTCGCCCGCGCGGCGCATCGCAGCCGCAGGGCCACGGCCGTGCCGTTCGCGACCGACGCCGCCTTCGTCGGCCTGATCGAGAGCGTCGCCGCGGCGACCAGCCGCGCGGCCTCGATCGACGAGGCGATGATGGCCTGCCTCGAGCACCTCTGCCGCTGGACCGGCTGGCCGGTCGGCCACGTCTATCTCGCGGACCGCGATCCGCACGCTCCGCTCCAGCCGTCGCACCTCTGGCATCTCGGGCACCCGACGCGCTTCGAGGAGTTCCGCGCCGTCACCGAGGCGACCCCGCTGCCGGCCGGCATCGGCCTCCCGGGCCGCGTGTCGGCGACCGGCCGCCCCGCCTGGATCGTGGACGTCGTCAACGACGCGAACTTCCCCCGCGTCGGGGCGTCCGCCAAGGCGGGCCTGCGCGGCGCGTTCTGCTTCCCGGTTCCGATCAATGACGGGCTCTACGCGGTCGTGGAGTGCTTCTCGCTGCAGGCCGTCACCCCGGACGACCGCCTGCTGGAGGTCACCGCGCACATCGGCCGCCAGCTCGGCCGCGTGATCGAGGGCATGCAGATGGCCGAGGCGCTGCGCGAGTCCGAGAGCCGCTTCCGCTCGGTCGCCGAGTCCGCCAACGACGCGATCATCGCCGCCGACAGCACGGGCAACATCCTCTCGTGGAACCGCGGCGCGGAGGTCATGTTCGGCTACAGCGAGGACGAGGTCCGCGGCCAGTCGCTCTCGTTCATCATGCCGGAGCGCTTCCGCCCGATGCACGACGCCGGCATCAAGCGCGTCGCCGAGGGCGGCCGCGCCGCGTCGAAGCTGATCGGCAGCACCGTCGAGGTCGTCGGCCTGCGCAAGGACGGCCGCGAGTTCCCCCTCGAGCTCTCGCTCGCTATGTGGGAGACGTCCGAGGGGCGCTTCTTCAGCGGCATCATCCGCGACATCAGCGAGCGCAAGAAGGCCGAGGAGAAGCTCAAGGCCGTGCTCGAGACCGCGCCGGACCCGATCGTCGAGGTCGGGCCCGACGGGAGGATGAGTCTCGCCAACGCGCGGACCGACCAGCTGTTCGGCTACGACCGCGCGGAGATCGTGGGCCGCCCCGTCGAGGAGCTGTTCGCCGAGCGCACCCGCACGCTCGTCGCCGAGCGCTTCCGCGCCGTGCTGGACAGCACGGAGCAGGCCGACCTGGTCCCGCACGGGCTCGGGCTCGAGCTCTGGGGCCAGCGCAAGGACGGCAGCGAGTTCCCGGTCGACGTCACGCTCAGCCCGCTGCGCACCGACGACGGCGTCGTCGTCACGAGCATCATCCGCGACATCACCGAGCGCAAGCGCTTCGAGACGCAGCTGCAGCACCTCGCCGACCACGATGCGCTGACCGAGCTGTTCAACCGGCGCCGGTTCGACCAGGAGCTCGCCGAGTACGTCGCCTACACCGCCCGCTACGGCGGCAAGGGCGCGCTGTTCCTGCTCGATCTCGACCGCTTCAAGTACGTCAACGACACGCGCGGCCACAAGGCCGGCGACGAGGTCATCCGCACGGTCGGCAGCGCGCTGCGCGACAGCGTGCGCAAGACCGACGTCGTCGCGCGCCTCGGCGGCGACGAGTTCGCCGTGCTGCTGCAGGACGCGGATCGCGACACCGCCGAGCACGTCGCCGAGAACATGCTCGAGACCATCCGCGCGCGGCGGCTGCCGCTGGAGGGCCAGCGGATCAGCATGACCACGAGCATCGGCATCGTGCTGTTCGGCGACGAGGAGCCGCGCGTCGAGGACCTCCTGGTCAGCGCCGACCTCGCGATGTACGCGGCCAAGGAGGCGGGCGGCAACCGCCACCACGTCGCCACCGCCGACGAGGGCGATCACGTGAGCGGCATGCAGGTCCGGCTCAACTGGGCCGACCAGATCCGACGCGCCCTGGACGACGACCGCTTCGTCCTGTACTGCCAGCCGATCCTGCACCTGGAGACGGACGAGGTCACGCAGTACGAGCTGCTGCTCCGCATGATCGGCGACGACGGCGAGGTCATCATGCCGGCCGCCTTCATCGACACCGCCGAGCGCTTCGGGCTCATCCAGGAGATCGACCGCTGGGTCGCGAGCCGCGCGATCCAGCTGCTCGGCGAGCACCCCGATGTGCGGCTCGAGGTCAACGTCTCCGGCAAGTCGATCGGCGACACCGCGTTCCCCGAGCATGTCGAGTGCGAGATCGCCGCGAGCGGCGTCGACCCGTCGCGGCTCGTGTTCGAGATCACCGAGACCGCGGCGATCGCGAACATGGAGCAGGCACGCGCGTTCGCCGAGCGTCTGACCCGGCTCGGCTGCCGCTTCGCGCTGGACGACTTCGGCGCCGGCTTCTCGTCCTTCTACTACCTGAAGTACCTGCCGCTCGACTACCTGAAAATCGACGGCGACTTCATCCGCAGCCTGACGAGCAGCCTCACCGATCAGCTCGTCGTCAAGTCGATGGTCGACATCGCCCGCGGCATGGGGATGAAGACGATCGCCGAGTTCGTCGAGGCGGCCGAGACCGTCGCGATGCTGCGCGAGAAGGGCGTCGACTACTCGCAGGGCTACTTCCACGGCGCCCCGCGGCCGGTCGTGGCCGAGTTCAGCGGGATGCCGCGAGGGATCATCGCGTGAGCGAGGACAACCGCAACCGCCCCGGGTCCGCGGGCGAGCACGAGCTGCAGGAGCGCTGGGGCAACGTCAGGCGCGCCGCCGCCTTCTACGACAAGCAGATGCTCGACCATCTGAACCCGCTGATGCGCGAGTTCATCGGGCGCCAGACGATGGCCTTCGTGGCCACCGCCGACGCCCACGGCGACTGCGATGCGACCTTCCGCGCCGGCCCGCCCGGGTTCATGCGGGTGCTCGACGAGAACACCCTGATGTACCCGGAGTACAAGGGCAACGGCGTGATGGCGAGCCTCGGCAACATCTCCGAGAACCCCCACGTCGGCATCCTGTTCGTGGACTTCTTCGAGACCGCCGTCGGCCTGCACGTCAACGGCCGCGCGTCGATCGTCGACAACGAGTCGGTCGCCGCGTTCGCCGGCCTGCTCGACCGGCTGCCGCTGTCGGCGCCCGCGCCCGAGGTGCCCGAGATCAAGAAGACCCCGGAGCGCTGGGTCGTGGTGCAGGTCGAGGAGGCCTACATCCACTGCTCCAAGCACGTCCCGATGCTTCAGTGGGCCGGCGAGGAGTCCGAGTCCGGCCGCCGCGCGGGCGACGTGTTCAAGGCCAAGGACATGGCCCGGCCGTGGCTGGAGCCCGCGCCGGCCTGCGAGCCCGAGCTGGAGCCCGTCGTGGGCGAGCTCAAGCTCGCCGATGAGCCCGCCCCGGCGCACAGCCCGTCCGGCCGCCGGCTGCCGCTTCCGCTGCGCACGCCCGCGCAGTAGCGCCGGCCCCGGATTCCTCTGCGCCACGCCCGTGCAGTAGCGCCGGCCCGGCTTCCGCTGCGCACGCCCGCGGAGTAACGTCGGCCGGGTGGACCCCGGCGCACATCTCGAGGCGCTGGACGCGGCGATCCGGATCGAGGCCGACGGCCAGCGGTTGCTGTTCGCCGGCGACCGCGAGGCCGGCGCGGCCCGCATGCTCGAGGCGGCGGAGCAGTACCGGATGTCCTGGGAGCTCGCGCCGCCGCGCAGCTTCGGGCGCCTCGTCGGGATGCTCAAGGCGGCCGTGATCGCCGGCGGCGGCCCGGACGAGGCCGCCTACGCCCGCGCCCAGGTCGGGCCCGAGGGCGACTCGGCCACGTCCTGGTACGTACTCGCGATCGCGGCGCTCGTCGACGGCGACGACGCGCTCGCGGCGCGTGCCGCCGACGGCATGCTCGCGGACTCGCCCGCCTTCGCCCGTGCGGCGGCCGCGGTCTCCGCGCTCGCACGGCGCGACGCCGACGCGTACGCGGCTGCGGCGCGCGCGATCGTCGGCGACTTCGAGGGCCGCGACGAGCACCTCACCGGGGTGCGGATCGCCGACACCGCTCTGATGCTCGAGCGGCTGGCCGAGCGCCGCGGGCTGGCGGCGCACCCGGCCTCGGCGCTGCTGCCCGCGTAAGTCAGTCCGCGGTCCGGTGCGGGGCGAACTGCGGGCAGGTGAGGGGGCCCGATTCCCGAGCCTCTGCGCGCCAGCAGCTGGGGGTGTACCGGCTAACGATCGCCAGGCGACGGTTGCCCCGGTACACCCCCGCGAAATCCGACGCGCGGGCGGAACTCCGACCCCCACCTGCTCGCCGTTCAAACGCGCCCGGAAGGGCGCGGGCGGCCCAGCCACCGCCGCCGCCCGCCACGGCGCCCGAGGGACCGACCCCTCACCTGCCCGCTGTTCAGACGCGCCCGGAAGGGCGCGCGGCTCAGCCGCCGCCCGCGCCTCGCCGCGGCGCCCGAGCGACCCTCTCACCTGCCTGTGGTTCAAACGCGCCCGGAAGGGCGCGGGCGGCCCAGCCGCCGCCCCGCGCCTCGCCGCGGCGCCCGAGCGACGACCGCCCGCTGTTCAATCGTGCCCCGGCCCTACGCGCCCCGCGAGCGCGCCACCCGCGCCGCGTGCCGCGCCGCCCGGAGCGGCTCGGGCGTTCGGGCGCGGCCGGCGGCGGCCATGACGACCGCGATCGCGGTGTCGACGTCTGTCCGCCAGGCCACGTGGACAGCGAGCGGGCGGGCGCGGGCGGCGATCCGCAGCCAGGCGCCGACCGGCTCGCCGTCCAGCGTCAGCGGAGCGTGGGCGCCGCGCTCGGCGGGCGGCCATGGCCCCTCGGCGAGCAGCTGGCGGTGGGTGACGCCGACGGTCGGCAGGTCGAGCACGCTGCCGAGGTGCAGAGCGAGGCCGGCGCGGCGCGGGTGGTCGCGGCCGGTCGCGTCCACGAGCAGGACGTCGGGGGCCGGATCGAGGCGCCGGACCGCCGCCTCCAGGGCGGGGCCGATGCGCAGCGCGAGCAGGCCGGGCTCGTAGGGCGCGCCGGCCTCGGCGCGGACGGCCGCGGTGGCGGGCGCCAGCGCCGCGGCGGCCCAGATAGGGTCGCCGCGGGCGCCCGGGCCGGCCGTGCGGCGCGGGAAGGCGGCGAAGCAGCCGCCGATCCGGCGCGCCGGGCCGCGCCAGGGCTCCGGCCGCTCGGCGCCCAGCGCGCGCTGGAGCTCGATCAGCTCGTCCGCGTGGTCCGGCCAGGGCAACGCATCTCAGGCGCTCGCCAACAGGGAGGTCTGGCCGGCCGGGCGCCGCATCTCAGGCCCTCAGCAGCGGCGCCGTGAGGCAGGTCGGCCCGCCGTCGCCCTTCAGCGAGAGCTCGGAGCCGTCGTAGGTGTGCACCTCGACGCCGTGCTGCTCGAGCGCGCGCCGCACCGCCGGCGCCGAGTCGCACATGACGACCACGCCGGGGCGGACCGCGAGGACGTTGCAGCCCATCGCGAGGTAGCCGTCGTGGTCGATCGCGATCCAGTCCTTCCCGCGCTCGCGGAGGTCGGACAGCAGGCGGACCGGGGCGAGCGGCTCGTAGACGACGCACAGGTCCTCGGTGACGCCGGACAGGAACGACTGAAGGTGCAGCACGAACGCCGGCCCCTGGTCGTGCGGGATGTCGTAGGTCTCGACGTGCACGCCCTCTCGGGCGAGCAGGCGGCGCAGCGTCTCCGCGCCGGCGCGGTTGGTGCGGTAGCCGAGGCCGATCGCGACGGTCTCGTCGTCGAGCCAGTAGCGGTCGCCGCCGTCGGCGAACGCCTCGCCGCCGAGGCTCCCGACCACGGGGATGCCGAGCCGCTCGAGCTCCTCGGCGGCGTGCAGCGGCTCGCGCCGGCGGACCGGCTTGGCCATCTGCAGCGGGATGCCGCCGCGGGCCGTCATCACGAGCGGGTCGTGCATGTAGCAGGCGTCGACCTGGCCGTCGAGCGCCTCGGCGATCTCCAGCTCGACGCCGAGGCCGGTGAGCAGCTCGCAGAACGCGGTGTGCTGGCGCTCGAGCAGCGCCGGGTCCGGAACGCGCCAGCCGGCTCCCTCCCAGTCGCCGGAGAGGGCCGGGCGGCGGACGAGCACCCGGCGCAGCGGCGCGACCATCGAGGTCACTCCGTAGCGGGCGGCGGAGGGGGTGGCGGCGCTCACCCCCGTAATCCTGCCGCAGTCAGCGGCGGTCAGGCGCCGCGGACCACGCCGACGTCGACCGTGTAAGTGGCGCCGGCCGAGCCCTGCGGCGCGCCCGGCGCGACGCCGACGCCCAGCTCACGGAAGCTGTCGTCGAGCAGGATGCGCCGGTGCGGCGGGCTGGCGAGCCACTCGTCCAGGAGCGCGCTCGGCGTCGAGCGGGCGCCGGTCCCCCACCCGAGCGCCTCGCCCACGTGCCACGAGATGCCGCCGTGGATATAGCCGCTGTTGCGCAGCCGGTCGCTCAGGGTGCTGCCGCCGGGGGTGACGTGTGAGAAGAACGTCCGCCTCACCATGTCGGCCGCGTGGCGGCGCGCCGCCTGCCCGAGGTCACCGTCGCGGCGCAGCGCACGCAGGCCGCGCCGGGCGCGCTCGACGTTCACCAGGCAGACCACCGCGTCGGTGGCCTCGTCGGTCGTGCTCGCGGACGGCTCGGTCGTCGAGCCGGCGCAGCGATCGTCCTCCGCCGCCTGGGCGGGCGTAGCCGCCAGCAGCAGGCCGGTGGCGGCGAGCAGTGGCAGGACGGCGCGGATGCTCCTCCGTGCCGACGTGGCGGTGCTTGAGCAACGCAAGGTTTGGGGCCTCCGGGTCGCGCACTCGCGGTGCGCGGTTGATGCCCGGTTCCCCAACGGGCGCTTTGGACTGTCTCTCAGCGGTGACGGGTTCCCTGCCGGTCACTCGCCAACGGCCGTCGCCGGCCGCTTGACATCGGTTACCCGAGCCGCTGGACGGCCTCACTTAAATCTGGTCGGCGTCCAGTTTCCGGTGCGCGACCCGGCACGCGCGCAGTCTCGGTCGTGATCGGGACCGGATTGCTTGTAGCGGCGCCCCGCGTGCGTAAAGCTCCGCAAAGCAGAATCTCGCGCGAAGAGCACAACGGCCGGCACGCAGCGCACCCGCGGAGGCGTAAGGATTCCGCCTTCCGGTGCGTTGATCAGTGAGGAGGATCGTGTGCTTTGCGCGGCCCCGGACTGCGCTGGGGGGAACACCGTCCAGGGACGGTCCCGCGAGCCCGGGGCCGCGCAAAGCCCACGATCTGCGAACCCCGCTGCTCGACCCGACGCCCTCCGGACGCCCCGCCAACGACCGGGCGACAGTCCAGCATGTCGGCGGCGGGTGCGCAACCGGGATTTCTGTGTCGACCTTGCGGACATTGTGCCCGGTCAGGAACCACTGCGCGCCGATCCTTCGTACAGTCGACGCGGACGCGTGCTACGCGCACGCGCTCGGCTCCTCGCGCCCGATCGCCGCCGCGTGCAGCGCGGTGGCGCGCCACACGCCGGCCGCGCGCGCGAGCTGCCACGTCACTGAGAAGCGCCGCTCGACGGTCTTCCCGCACGGCGCGCGGTCGGTCGCGACCAGCGTGAGCCGGATCCGCGCCGCCCCGGCGGTCGCCGACTCGACCTTGATGTGGCGCGGGCGGCTCGAGACGGTCGTCTTGAAGCCCGCGCTCCAGCGCGCGTAGCCGCCGAATGTGGACTGCACCGACGGCGACAGCGACCGCCACGCGTCCTTGAACTTCCCCTCGTCGAGCGCGGCGTAGTAGGCCTTCACGGCGCCGTCGGGGGAGGAGGGCCCGGCCGCGGTGAGAGGGGCCTCCGTCGCGGACTCGTCCGGCGTTGCGCGCCCGGCATCCTCGGGCTTCGAGGGCGCGGGCGAGGGCTTGTCGGGGCCTGTGTCGTCGGGCGCCGCGGGGGCGTGGCCGGTCTCCCCGGGGCCTGTCTCTTTGGGCGCCGACCGCGCCGTGTCCTCGGGCTTCGAGGGGGCGGGCGAGGGCTTGTCGGGGGCGGCGTCGTCGGGCGCGGCGGGGGTGTGGCCGGTCTTGCCGGGCGCGGCCGGCGCGGCGTCGTCGGGCGACGCCGGGGTGTGGCCGGTCTTGCCGGCGGGGGTGTCCGGTGCGTGGAGGGGCATCGCGCGGCCGCCCGGCTGGATCGACGCGGCGGCGGTGTCCTCGCCGGCCGGCCGGGCCGCGCTGGGCGGCTTGTGCACGTCGCTCGTCCGGGCGCCCGCGAGCCCGGCGACGGACAGCGCGAGTCCGGTGACGCCCAGGGCGACCGCCGCCTGCCAGCCGACGCAGGGGCCCGCGCCCGGGCGGCGGCGGTCGTGCGCGACGGCGAGCCCGGTCGCGAGCGTGGCCACGATGGCCGCGGGGAGGACGATGCCGGACAGCGGCCAGGCCGCCGCCAGTACGAACGCGAGGACGACGGTGATGGGGCGCAGCGCGCGCCCGTTCAGCGCCAGGGCGATGAGCAGCGCGGCGTTCACGCAGGCCAGGCCGCCCGCGACCAGGAAGACGGTCAGGCTGCCGGACCCGACTTCGAGGCGCTCGTGCCCCGAGTCGAGGAGGGCGAGGACGGCGACCATGCCGACCACGATCAGCGCCGCGATCAGCGCCCCGGCGGCGAGGACCGTGCCGGCCACGGCCGAGCGGACGGCGGTGGCCGGCTCCGGGTCCGGAGGCAGGCCGGCGGAGGGAGGGGACGTCGTGTCCGAAGGGGCCGGCATGTCCTCGTGTGCCCCAAGACCGGGCGAGGGGGGAGGGGCCAAGGCTTGTGGCACCTGATCACACTCCCATCGGCGCGTCCGCGGGTCCATGGCCGCCCGCGCAGTCATCAGCGCCGAGCCGGTTGCCCGATGGCTTGCCCGATCGGTCGGCCTGCCGCGGTGGGCGCCACGACGGGCGAGGTCCGACGGCGCGGACGAGGGCGGCCTGCCGCGGGAGGCGCCACCGACGCGGGCGAGGTCCGACGGCGCGGACGAGGGCGGCCTGCCGCGGGAGGCGCCGACGCGGGCGAGGTCCGACGGCGAGGCGAGCGGTCAGCTGCCGCGGTACGTGCTGTACGACCAGGGGGAGACGAGCAGCGGGATGTGGTAATGCGCGGCCGGATCGGCGATTCCGAAGCGGATCGGGATCCGGTCCAGGAACGGCGGGTCGGCCGCCTCGCCCGCGAAGTAGCCGCCGACCGTGAACACCAGCTCGTACTCGCCGGACGCCAACTCGCCCGCGAGCGGCGCGTCCACGCGGCCGTCGGCGTTCGTGGTCGCGCGCGCGAGCACCTCGCGCCCGCCGTCCGCCAGCCGCGCCAGCTCCACCGGGACGCCGGCGGCCGGACGGCCGCGGGCGGTGTCGAGCACGTGCGTCGTCAGCACAGCGCGTCCTGGAGCCGGTAACGGGCGATCTTCGCGATCTCGGCCAGGGCGGCGCCGATCTCCTCCTCACGCGTGTGTGCGAGCCGCGCCCCCGCGTTCTCGAGGATCGACGAGACCGTGTGCTCGCGCACGCACACGACGCACGGGAAGCCGAACTTCTCGCGGTAGGCCGCGTTGCTGGCCATGAAGCGCTCGTACTCGGCGGGGGAGAGGCGGCCGAGGCCGGCGCCGGCCTGCTCGCGCGTGGACTCGTCGCTCATCCTCACGCGCGCGGCCAGATCGGGGTGCGCGCGGATCAGCGCCAGCCGGCGCTCCTCGGGCGCGGCGTACATGGCCTCCGACAGCGCCGCATGCAGCTCGTCGGGCCCCGCGAAGCCGCCCTCCCGCCACGCCGCCTCCGCCACCCACGGCGAGTCCTCGAACAGGCCGCCGAAGCGCTCCACGAACGCGTCGCGGTCGAGCGCGATCCGCCCGTCCAGCGCCAGCGGCACGAGCCGGAACGCCTCGACGTCGACGAGCCCGCGGTCGGTGATCTTCAGCGCCGGGATCACCGACAGGGCCAGGAACGAGAGCGTCATGAACGGCGCCTCGATCGCCACGCCCTGCTCGCCCAGCAGCGCTTGCAGCTCCTCGAGCCGCCCGGCGACCGCCTCCACCGGTTCCTCGGAGAGCAGCCCCGCAACCGGCAGCGGCAGCTCGCCGCGCACCTCGCCGTCGCGCGCCACCACGAGCCCGCCGCCCAGCTCCTGGGCCCGCCGCGCGCAGACGGCCATGTCCTCGTCCGACACGCCGACGATCACGAGGTTGTGCGCGTCGTGCGCGACCGTGGAGGCGAACGCGCCCGCCCGCAGCTCGAACCCGCGTACCAGGCCGATCCCGACGCGGCCGCTCGCGTGGTGGCGCTCGACCACCGCGATCTTCGCCAGATCGCGCTCCGGGTCGGCCACGACGCGCATGTCGCGCACAGCCGGCGCCTCGGCGCCCGCCCCGGTGATCAGCTGGCCCGGCTCGATCTCGATCACGCGCACGCGCGCGGGAGAGCCCGGGATCGCGAAGTCCGGCGCCGGCGCGCAGCGCATCGTCTCCCGCAGCGCCGCGGGCGCGGCGGGCGCGCGGAACTCGCGTGCGAACGGGACGCCGTCCTTGAGCACGACCTCCGCCCGGAAGTCCGTGAGGTCCCCCAGCAGCACGAGGTCGGCGCGGTACCCCGGCGCGATCGCCCCGCGCTCGGCGAGGCCGTGCGCGCGCGCCCCGTGCAGCGTCGCCATCACCAGCACGTCCTCCGGCGCGATCCCCTCCTCCACGGCGATCCGGCACATCTGGTCGATGTGGCCCTCGCGCAGCAGCAGGTCCGGCTCGCGGTCGTCGGTGCAGAACGCACAGTAATCCGGGCCGTGGCGCGCCACCAGCCCGAGCAGCGCGCGCAGGTTGCGCGCGTTGGACGCCTCGCGGATCAACACCCACAGCCCGCGGCGGCGCTTCTCCAGCGCCTCCTCGACCGTCGTCGCCTCGTGGTCGGACGCGATGCCGGCCGCCGCGTAGGCGTCCAGCCGCGCGCCGGCGACGCCCGGCGCGTGGCCGTCGACGTGCGGCGCCACCAGCTTCGCCAGCACGTCCGAGTCCCCCGCGATGACGCCGGGGAAGTTCATCATCTCCGCCACGCCGATCGCCCGCGGGTGGCGCAGGATCTCCTCCATCTCCGCGGGACCGAGCGGGCCGCGCGGCGACTCGAAGCCGCTCGCCGGCACGCACGAGGGCGCCATCACGAACACGTCGAGCGGCAGGTCCTCCGTCGCGTCGAACATCCACCGCACGCCCTCCACGCCGGCCACGTTGGCGATCTCGTGCGGGTCGCACACCACGGCGGTCGTGCCGCGCGGGACGACCGCGCGCGCGAACTCCGCCGGCGTGAGCTTCGAGGACTCGAGGTGCACGTGGGCGTCGATGAAGCCCGGCACGAGGAAGCGCCCGCGGCCGTCGATCCGCTCGCCGCCCTCGTAGGACCCGACGCCGGCGATCCGCCCGTCCGCGACCGCCACGTCGCCCTCGAGCCACTCGCGCGTGAACGCGGAGAACACGCGCGCGCCCTCGATCACGAGGTCGGGCGCCGCGTCGCCGCGCGCGACCGCGATCAGGTGCGCCCTCACGCCGCGACGCTCCCCAGCGCCGCCAGCTCGCGCGCGATCAGCTCCTCGTCGGCGGTCCGCAGCTCGCCGTCCTCGACCACCGGCCGGCCGCCGACCAGGACCAGGTCCGGGCGCGGCCGTGGCCCCAGCACGAGCGCCGCCACCGGGTCGGCGATGCCCGCGCGGTCGAGCCCGTCCAGCCGCCACAGCACCAGGTCGGCCAGCTTGCCGGGCTCGAGCGTGCCCAGCTCGTCGTCGCGGCCGAGGCAGCGCGCGCCGTGGATCGTCCCGAGCGACAGCGCGTCGCGCGCGGTCAGCGCCGCCGGCCCGCCCGCGAGCCGCGCGAGCAGCAGCGCCTGGCGCAGCTCGCCGGCGAGCTCGCCCGCCTCGTTGGACGCCGCCCCGTCGACGCCGAGCCCGACCGGCGCGCCGGCGCGCACCAGCCCGGCGACCGGCGCGATGCCGGCGCCCAGCCGCGCGTTGGAGGACGGGCAGTGGGCGACGCCCGTCCGCGTCTCCCCGAAGCGCGCGACCTCGCGTTCGTCGAGGTGCACGCAGTGCGCGAGCCAGACGTCGTCGCCGAGCCACCCCAGCTGCTCCAGGTACTCGACCGGCCGCACGCCGAACAGCTCCAGGCAGAACGCCTCCTCCTCGCGCGTCTCGGCCATATGGGTGTGCAGACGCACGCCGCGCCGGCGCGCGAGCTCCGCCGTCTCCGCCATGAGCTCGCGCGTGACCGAGAACGGCGAGCACGGCGCGAGCGCGATCCGCACCATCGCCCCCGGCGCCGGGTCGTGGAACTCGTCGATCGCCGCCTCGCAGGCGGCGAGGATCGCGTCGCGCTCCTCGCAGACCTCGTCCGGCGGCAGCCCGCCCCTTGAGCGCCCCAGGTCCATCGCCCCGCGGCACGGGTGGAAGCGGATCCCGAGCTCGCGCGCCGCCGCGACCTCGACCGCCAGCAGGTCGCCGGCCCCGTGCGGGAACACGTAGTGGTGGTCGGACGCCGTCGTGCAGCCGGACAGCAGCAGCGCCGCCAGCCCCGCGCGCGCGGCGACGCGCTCGATCTCGGCGTCGACCTGCGCCCACACCGGATAGAGCTCCACCAGCCACTCGAACAGCGTCGCCTGCTGCGCCAGCCCGCGGGTGGCCCACTGGTAGAGGTGGTGATGGCAGTTCACCAGCCCGGGCGTGGCGAGGCAGCCCGACCCGTCCACCCGGCGCCCGCCGCCCTCCGGCGCCGGCCCCGGGCCGACCGCGGCGATCCGATCGTCCTCGACGACAACATGGCCGTCCGCGTACTCGGCGCCGGCCACGGTGGCCACCGCGCACCCCTCGATCACAAGCCTCATGAGCCGCAGGAATACACCGTGCGAATGGGCGTGGCAAGCTAAGGGCACCCAATGCCTGTGCGCCCCTTCACGCGACTCGCGATCGTCAATCGCGGCGAGCCCGCGATGCGCCTCATCCACGCGGTGCGCGAGCTCAACGAGGAGCGCGACACGCCGATCCGCGTGATCGCGCTCTACACCGAGCCCGAGCGCAGCGCCATGTTCGTCCGCCACGCCGACGAGGCCTACAGCCTCGGCCCCACCGCCAGGGTCGACGCCGACGGCCGCCGCATCGGCGCCTACCTCGACTACGCCGGGCTGCAGCGCGCGCTGCTCGCGGTCCGCGCCGACGCCGTCTGGCCCGGCTGGGGCTTCGTCGCCGAGCACCCCGCGTTCTCGGACCTGTGCGACAGCCTCGACATCGTGTTCGTCGGCCCGCCCGGCGACGTCATGCGCCGCCTCGGCGACAAGATCGAGTCCAAGCTGATCGCCGAGAAGGCCGGCGTTCCGGTCGCGCCGTGGAGCAACGGCCCGGTGGAGAGCCTCGACCAGGCGCGGGAGCACGCCGAGCGGATCGGCTTCCCGCTGATGATCAAGGCGGCGGCCGGCGGCGGCGGGCGCGGCATCCGCCGCGTCGAGGACGCCGGCGCGCTGGAGCACGCGCTGGAGACCTCCCGCCGCGAGTCCCAGGACGCGTTCGGCGACGGCACCGTGTTCATGGAGCAGCTCGTCGGCAACGCGCACCACATCGAGGTGCAGCTGATCGCCGACGGCCAGGGCGCGGCGTGGGCGGCCGGCGTGCGCGACTGCTCCTGCCAGCGGCGCCACCAGAAGGTCGTCGAGGAGTCCGCCAGCCCGCTGCTGCGGCCCGAGCAGGAGGAGGAGATCAAGGCGGCGTCGCGGCGGCTCGCGCTGGAGGCCGGCTACCGCAACGCGGGCACGGTCGAGTTCCTCTACGAGCCCGAGCACGAGCTCTTCTCGTTCATGGAGGTTAACGCTCGACTTCAGGTTGAGCATCCGGTCACGGAGGCGGTCACCGGCCTGGACCTCGTCAAGTTGCAACTGCACGTCGCCGCCGGCGGGCGCCTCGAGGGCGAGCCGCCGCCTACGGTCGGCCACGCGATCGAGGCGCGGCTGAACGCCGAGGACCCGGCGATGGGGTTCGCGCCCACGCCGGGGCGCGTCCAACTGCTCGACCTCTCGAGCGGCCCCGGCATCCGCGTTGACCGCGGGATCGCGGCCGGCGACGTGATCCCGCCCGACTTCGACTCCATGGTCGCCAAGGTGATCGCGCACGGGCGCGACCGCAACGAGGCGATCGCCCGCCTCCGCCGGGCGCTGCGCGAGTCGTCGGCGATCATCGAGGACGGCACCACGAACCGCTCGTTCCTGCTCACGCTGCTCGGCCGGCCGGAGTTCCGCGCCGGCGAGGTGGACATCGGCTGGCTCGACCGCATGGGCGTGTCGGGCGAGATGGAGGTCGTCCACGACGCCGACGCCGCGCTGCTGCAGGCGGCGATCGAGCTCGCCGACGACGAGACCGCGACCGACCGCGCGTCGTTCTACGCCTACGCCCGGCGCGGGCGGCCGCAGGGAACGGCCGCCGTGAGGCGCCCGATCGAGGTCCGCCACCGCGGCCAGGCCTACCGGATCGTCGTCTCGCAGCTCGCACCCGACCGCTACCGGACCGAGGTCGACGGCGCCGCCGTGGAGGTCGCCGTGGAGCGCCTGAGCCCGCACGAGCGGCGGATCACGTTCGCCGGCGAGACGCACCGCACGCTGATCTCCCGCCAGGGCGCCGACCTGCTCGTCGAGGTCCACGGGATCCCGCACCGCGTCACCCGCGACGACGGCGGCTTCGTGCGCAGCCACGCTCCCGCCGTCGTGGTCGCGATCCCCGTCGCCGAGGGCGACGAGGTGGGCGAGGGCGACGTGGTCGCCGTGATCGAGGCGATGAAGATGGAGACGTCGCTGACCGCGCCGTTCGCCGGGCGCGTGCGCCGCGTGCTCACCGGCACGAACGTGCAGGTCGGCGCGCACACGCCGCTGCTGCAGCTCGAGGCGATCGAGGACGAGGCCGCCGACCAGGCTGCCGAGCGGGTGGCGTTCGAGTCCGACGAGGCGATCGAGGACGGCGCGCCCGAGGAGCGCTGCGCCGCGGCGCTGGAGCGCCTGCGCTGGCTGCTGCTCGGCTACGACATCAGCGACGAGGAGGCCCGCCGCGCGCTCGCCGAGCTCCAGGGCGTGTGCGAGGCGCCGGAGGTCGAGGCGCAGCTGATCGAGGGCGAGCACCACCTGCTCGACGTGTGGGCCGACGTGCGAACGCTGACACGCCCGCGCCACGACGCCGACGACCCGGAGCGCGAGCTGCTGCGCAGCCCACAGGAGTACCTGCACGCGTTCCTGCGCTCGCTGGACGCGAAGGCCGAGCGGCTGCCGGAGCGCTTCGTGATGCTGCTCCAGCGCGCGCTCGCGCACTACGGCGTCGAGGGGCTCGACCGCACGCCGGCGCTGGAGGACGCCTGCTACCGCGTGTTCGTCTCCCAGCAGCGCGCCGAGCTCGCGCGCGCCGCCGTGCTGGCGATCCTCGACCGCCGGCTCGACCGGGCCGGCCGGCTGGTCGACCGCGTCGGCCCCGGCTTCAGCGACGTCCTCGACCGCCTCGCGGCAGCCGCCGAGCGCCGCGACCCGGTGATCGCCGACCTCGCCCGCCAGCTCCGCAACCGCTACTACGACCAGCCCGTGATCGCCGAGCACCGCGCGGCGGCTTACGCGGACATGGAGGTCCACCTGCAGGCGCTGACCGCGGACCCGCAGCGCGCGGACCGTGCCGGGCACGTGGAGGCGATCGTCGCCTGCCCGCAGCTGCTCGCCCCGCTGCTGATCTCCCGCATGGCGGCGGTCGAGCTGCGCCGGCGCCCGGTGCTGCTGGAGGCGATGACCCGCCGCTACTACCGGGCCCGCGAGCTCGGCGAGTTCGGCGAGGCGGTGGTCGGCGACGTCGCGTTCGCGACGACCCACTACACGGCCGGCGGCCGCCGGCATCACCTGGCTGCGGCGCTCGTCGACCCGCAGTCGTTCGACACCGCCGCCCGGGCGCTCGCCGAGCACGCCGCCGACGTCGCGGAGGGCGAGGTGGTGATCGCCGACTTCTACGCCGGCGCCACCGCGGACGACGCGCTGGCTGCCGCCGTCAAGGCGAGCCTCGAGGCCGCGGGCATGCCCGCCGCGGTGGAGCGCGTCGTGCTCGACACGCCCGCGCGCGAGCAGTCGAACGCCGAGGCCATCACGCTGCGCCGCAACCTGGACGGCGGCTTCACGATCGACCGCGACCTCCAGGGCGTGCACCCCGAGATGGGCGAGCGGATGCAGATGTGGCGGATGTCGGAGTTCGCGCTCGAGCGCGTCCCCGCCTCGCCGGACGTGTACCTGTTCCGCGGCGTCGGACGGTCGAACCCGAAGGACGAGCGCCTGTTCGCGCTCGCCGAGGTGCGCGAGCTCAGCGTCGTGCGCGACGACTCTGGGCGCGTCGTCGCGCTGCCCGAGCTCGAGCACATGCTGGGCGAGGCGCTGGAGGCGCTGCGCCGCTTCCAGAGCCGGCGCTCGCCGCGCGAGCGGCTGCTGTGGAACCGCGTGCGGCTGAACGTGTGGCCGGTGATCGACCTCGCGCCCGAGGAGGCGGGCGCGCTGATCGACCGCTACGCGCGCGGCACCGAGGGGCTGGGGATCGAGATCGTGATCATCAGGGGCCACATGCGCGATCGCAGCGGCGAGGTGCTCGAGCGCGAGCTGCGCCTGTTCGCGCCCGCCGGCCGGGGCGTCCTGGTCGAGCTCGACGAGCCCTCGACGCGACCGCTGCAGCCGCTCGACGAGGGCGCGCGGCGGGTCGTGCAGGCGCGCCGGCGCGGGTCCGTGCACCCGGCCGAGCTGGTGAAGATCCTCGCGCCGGAGCGCCCGGACCGCGGGCGCGGGCTGCCGGCCGGCGAGTTCGTCGAGCACGACCTCGACGGTGACGGGCGGCTCGTGCCGATCGAGCGCGCGCCGGCGATGAACGACGCCGCGATCGTGGTCGGCGTCGTGCGCTCGTTCACCGACCGCCACCCGGAGGGGATGCAGCGGGTCGTGCTGCTGGGCGACCCGACGAAGGCGCTCGGCTCGGTGGCCGAGCCGGAGTGCCGGCGGATCATCGCGGCGCTCGACCTCGCCGACGAGCTCGGCGTGCCGGTCGAGTGGTTCGCGCTCTCGGCGGGCGCCAAGATCGCGATGGACTCGGGCACCGAGAACATGGACTGGGTCGCCGCAGCGCTGCGGCGGATCGTCGAGTTCACACAGCACGGTGGCGAGATCAATATCGTCGTCACCGGCATCAACGTCGGCGCTCAGCCGTATTGGAACGCAGAAGCGACGATGTTGATGCATACGCGGGGCATCTTGGTGATGACGCCCGACAGCGCGATGGTGCTGACCGGCAAGCAGGCGCTCGACTACGCCGGCGGCGTGTCGGCCGAGGACAACTTCGGCATCGGCGGCTTCGAGCGCATCATGGGCCCGAACGGCCAGGCGCAGTACTGGGCGCCGGATCTCGCGGGCGCGTGCGCGGTGCTGCTGGCCTACTACGAGCACAGCTACGTCGCCCCCGGCGAGCGGTTCCCGCGCCGGGCGGAGACGAGCGACCCGATCGAGCGCGACGTGCGCTCTTCCCCGCACCGGGCGCCCGGCTCGGAGCTCGCGACGGTCGGCGACATCTTCTCCGACGAGAAGAACCCCGGCCGCAAGCAGCCGTTCGACATCCGCTCGGTGATGCGCGCGGTGAGCGACGCCGACCATCCGCCGCTGGAGCGCTGGGAGCGGATGCGCGACGCCGAGGCGGCGGTCGTGTGGGACGCGCACCTGGGCGGCTGGCCGGTCGCCCTGATCGGCATCGAGTCGCACCCGATCGACCGCTTCGGGCCGATCCCCGCCGACGGCCCGGGCCAGTGGACGTCGGGCACGCTGTTCCCGCGCTCGTCCAAGAAGGTCGCGCGTGCGATCAACTCGGTCGCCGGCCGGCGGCCGCTCGTGGTGCTCGCGAACCTCGCCGGCTTCGACGGCTCGCCGGAGTCGATGCGCGAGTGGCAGCTCGAGTTCGGCGCCGAGATCGGCCGCGCGATCGTGAACTTCCGCGGGCCGATCGTGTTCTGCGTCGTCTCGCGCTACCACGGCGGCGCGTTCGTGGTGTTCTCCCAGCGGCTCAACAACGCCTTCGAGGCGGTCGCGGTGGAGGGCTCGCACGCGTCGGTGATCGGCGGCTCGGCGGCCGCCGGGGTGGTGTTCACGCGCGACGTCAACCTCGCCACCCAGCGCGACCCGCGTATCGCCGAGCTCGACGAGCGCATCGAGGCCGCCGACGGGTCCGAGCGCCGCCGCCTGCGCACCGAGCGCGCGGACCTGATCGAGAAGGTCCGGGCCGAGAAGATGGGCGAGCTGGCGGCGAAGTTCGACACGATCCACTCGATCCAGCGCGCCGTCGAGGTCGGGTCGGTGAGCGGGATCGTGGCGGCCGACGCGCTGCGCCCGTACCTGATCGAGGCGATCGAGCGCGGCATGCGGCGGACGCTCGACGGCGGGCCGCCGCCGCAGGACCGCACCGGGCTGGCGTCCGTCACGGGCTCGGCGCCGCCAGGGTGAAGGTGAGCGTCTTGCCGTAGGCGCCCGCGCGCAGCGGGTCGGTCGCGGCGATCGCCTGGCGCAGCGCGATCGTGCCCGGCTCGCGGCGGTGCCGCCGCGGAGGTCGCGCCCCGGACGGTCCTGCCCGAACCCCCACGGTCGATCCGACCCCGCCACGAGCGACCACTCGAGCTATGGGGCGCAGACCGTGTCCAGTCGTGGAAGGCGCGCACCGAGGAGGGCGGCGGCGGCGCCGCTGCTCGCGACCCTCGTCCTGGCAACCGCGGTTCCGCCGGCGTTCTCGGGCTACACGCCGGGGCTGCCTCCGAACATCGATCCGGGCAACGCGCCCTTCACCGGAGCGGCCGAGCCGGTGCCGCCCGAGCCGGGGTCCTTCGATCCGGCGAGGAGCCGGTTGCAGGCGATCTTCGACGCCGACGTGGCCAACGGCGGGACGTCGTACCGGTTCGACCGCGTGCTCGAGCGGCCGTTCCTGAGCAACTCGGACACATACCTCTACACGCGCGGGCGCGCGCTGTACATGTACACGCACCAGCCCGCGGCGCTCGGCTTCGGGGGCGGCTACGCCTACCGCGAGCGCCCCACCGGCGCCAGCCAGAACCTGTGCACGATCGCGGTCTCCGACGCGACGCTCGCGGAGACGACCGCGTCGCGGCGCCAGTACCCGAGCCACTGGTCGAGCGTGCACACAGCCACCGGCTTGAGCATCGCGCAGAAGAAGTTCATCACTTACAACAACGTGGCGGTGACGGTGCTCACCCTCACCAACACCGACACGGCGCCGACGACCCGGACGCTCACCGTCAGCTCGCCGATCGCCACCGTGCCGGCGTCGCTCAAGGAGTACAACCGCTGGTGGGTGGACAACGTCCCGTACATCGACATCCCCGACCAGAACGTCAAGAAGATGTCGTACTACCGGACGTTCCTGAACCGATACAACCTGTTCGACGGGAACCTTCCCGGGCAACGACTACCAGTTCCCGGTCTCCATCGAGGGCGTGCTGGGCTACAACAACAGCTCACGCAGCCGATGCACATGCAGGACCTGAAGCACTTCCGCAACTCGCTGTACTCCTACGGCGACCGGGTGGCCTCCGGTGAGAGCTCGAAG
>JBIOTP010000398.1:0-46654 GCA_044865965.1 Solirubrobacteraceae bacterium | reverse complement strand
AGGGCGGGTGGGGAGACGAGGACGGCGGCGCCGCGCCGGCGCCCCCCGCCGCCGGCGAGGCCGCCGCCGGCGGGGTTGCCGCGGCCGGCGAGGCCGCCGGCGACGTCGCTTCTCCGCCCGCCGCCGGCGCGCGGCTGCGCGGCGTGCCCGCCTCGTCCGGAATCGCGATCGCCCCCGCGCGGCATCTCTCGGCGGCCGCTCCGCCCGCCGAGGAGGCGCCGGCAGGCGCGCCCGACGAGGAACGGACGCGGCTGGAGAACGCGCGGGAAGCCGCGCGCCGCGGCATCGTTGCCGCGCGCGACCGGATCGCGGCGGCGGCCGGCGCGGGAGAGGCCTCGATCTTCGATGCGCACCTCGCGCTGCTGGACGACGCGGCGCTGCTGGACCCCGTGCGCCGCGAGATCGACGAGGGGCGCTCGGCGGCCGCGGCGTGGAAGGCCGCAGCAGAGGACGTCGCCGCCGCGTACCGCGGGCTCGACGACGAATATCTCCGCGAGCGGGCGGCGGATGTGGACGACGTGGCGGTGCGGGTGCTGCGCCACCTGACCGGGGCCGTCGCGCCCGCGGGCATATCCGAGCCGGGGATCCTCGTGGTCCGCGACCTCACCCCCGGGGATGCCGCCGCGCTGGACCGGGCGCTCGTTCGCGGCCTCGCCGTGGCCCGCGGCGGCGCGACGTCGCATGCCGCGATCCTCGCGCGGGCGCTCGGGATCCCCGCCGTCGTGGGGCTCGGGGACAAGGTGCTCCAAGTCGGCGAGGGCGCGGCGCTGGCGCTGGACGGGGACGCGGGGACGGTCGACGTGGAGCCGTCCGAGGCAGCGCTGGCGGATGCGGAGGCGGCGCGGACCGCGGCCGACGAGCGGCGGCGGCGGGCGCGGGAGCGGGCGCGCGAGCCCGCCCGGATGCGCGACGGGCACGCGATCGAGGTCGCGGCGAACATCGGGGCGGCGGCGGAGGCGCGCGAGGCGGTGGAGCTGGGCGCCGAGGGCGTCGGGCTGCTGCGCACCGAGTTCCTCTTCCTCGATCGCGACGAGGCGCCCTCCGAGGACGAGCAGCGCGCCGTCTACGGCGAGATCGCCGGCGCGCTCCAGGGCCGGCCGCTGATCGTCCGCACGCTCGACGCCGGCGCCGACAAGCCGCTGCGGTTCCTGCGCCAGGCGCCCGAGGACAACCCGTTCCTCGGCGTCCGCGGGATCCGGCTCTCGCTCGCGCATCCCGACCTGCTGCGCGCCCAGCTGAAAGCGATCGTCGCCGTGGCCCGTGAGCACCCCGTCCGGGTCATGTTCCCGATGGTCTCGACGCTCGCCGAGTACCGGGCCGCGCGCGCCCTCCTCGACGAGGTCCGCGGCGACGCCGAGGTCCCCGCGGGGATCATGGTCGAGGTGCCCGCCGTCGCGCTCGCGGCCGAGCGCTTCGCGCGTGAGGTGGACTTCTTCTCGATCGGCACCAACGACCTGACGCAGTACACGCTGGCGGCCGAGCGCGGCAACGAGGGGCTCGCCGGGCTCGTCGCCGGCCCGGCGCCCGCCGTCCTGCGGCTCATCGCGTCGGTCACCGCCACCCGCCGCTGGGTCGGCGTGTGCGGCGAGCTGGCCGGCGACCCGGCCGCCGCCGTCCTGCTGGCCGGCCTGGGCGTGCGCGAGCTGAGCATGGCCCCGCCCCGCATCCCCGAGCTCAAGGAGGCGCTGCGCGCGGTCTCGCTCGAGCAGGCGCGCGAGGCGGCCCGCCGCGCGCTGGAGACCGACGACGCCGGCGCGGCGGCGGCGCTCGGCCGGGCGCTGGTGGCGGCGTGAGGGCGAGTACGATCGGCGCCTGAGTGGTCCCGAGGATGAGCACCTGGGGCGGCCTGCGCACCGCGCGGTTCCTCGCCGCCAGCACGACCCTGCGGATCGTGCTCACGCCGGTCGTCATGGCGCTCGTGATGGTCGACGGCGGGGCGACCGGCGCGACCGCGACGACGGCCGCCGCCCTGTTCTGCATCGCCGCCGCGACCGACTTCCTGGACGGCTACCTCGCCCGCCGCTGGCAGCTGACGACCAAGCTCGGCTCGTTCCTGGACACGACCGCCGACAAGCTGCTGGTCAGCGGCGTCCTGATCGCGCTCGTCGCCGTCGACCGCGCGTCGCCGTGGATCGCGATGATCATCGTCGCGCGCGAGCTGATCATTCTCGGCCTGCGCGGCGTGATCGCCGCCGAGGGGACGGTGATCCAGCCGTCGCGGCTGGCCAAGCTCAAGACCAGCGTCCAGTTCGTCGCGATCGCGCTGGCGATCCTGCGGCTCGGCGACCCGATCGGCGGCCTCTACATCGACGAGTGGGCAATGCTCGCCGCCGTCGCGATCACGGTCGCGTCCGCCGCCGACTACCTCACCCGCTTCTCGCGAACCATCGCGGGATAGCAATGGCGCGCGTCTTCGTCACCGGCGCGAGCGGCCTGATCGGCGGCGCGCTGCTCACCCGGCTGCGCGAGCGCGGCGACCACGTGGTGGCGCTGGCGCGCTCGGACGAGGCCGCCGCCAAGGTGCGCGAGCGCGGGGCGGAAGTCGCGCGCGGCGACGTCCTGGACGAGGCCGCGCTGGCCGCCGGGATGGAGGGCTGCGAGCTCGTCTACCACGTGGCCGGCATCAACACGTTCTGCCCGCCGGATCCCGCCCCGCTGTTCCATGTCAACGTCCGCGGCGCCGAGACCGCGGTGCGCGCGGCCGCCCGCGCGGGCATCCGGCGCGTCGTCCTCACCTCGTCGGCGGCGTCGCTGGGCGAGGAGAAGGGCACCGTCGGCACGGAGGACTCGCCCCACCGCGGCTGGTTCATGTCGATCTACGAGCGCACGAAGCACGACGGCGAGGTCGCCGCGTTCGCCGCCGCGCGGGCGACCGGCGTGGAGGTCGTCGCGGTCAACCCGTCCTCGGTCCAGGGCCCCGGCCGCAGCGGCGGCACCGGCCGGATCATGATCGCCTACCTGAACGGCCGCCTGAAGGCGTTCGTGGACACCCACATCAGCCTCGTCGACATCCGCGACTGCGTCGAGGGGCACCTGCGGGCGGCCGAGCACGGCCGCCCGGGCGAGCGCTTCCTGCTCAGCGGCGCGACCATCACCTCGCGCGAGGCGCTCGAGATCGTGTCGGGGATGACCGGCGTGACGGACCGCGTGCGCTTCCTGCCGCCGCGGGTGGCGTCGGCGGTCGCCGCGCTCTTCGAGGCGGGCTTCCGGGTGCGCGGCAAGAAGCCGCCGGTCTGCCGCGAGATGGTGCGGACGATGCTGCACGGCCACCGCTATGACGGCTCGCGCGCCGCGCACGAGCTCCGCTTCGAGTACACACCTGTGCGCGACACGTTCGCGCGCACGATCGACTGGGCGATCGCCGAGGGGCTGGTGCAGCGCGAGCTGCCTCGCTGGGGGGTCACGCGCGGCGCCGGCAGCACCTGACGTAACGCCCGGACCCCGCGGAGGACGGGATGGCCATGACCACCGTCCTCTGCAGGGCCTACACCTCCCATGACCAGGCGCGGCGCGCCGTCGACGCGCTCCTCGCCGCCGGCGTCCCCGGCACCGGGCTACGCGTGCTGACCGGCGAGCGCACGCGCGACGTGCGCGACGAGCAGGTCGGCGAGTTCGCGCACACCGTCGGGCCGGACGCGCCCGTCGGCACGTTCGGCGGCACCGCCGCCCACCGCCCCGCCGCGGGCGCGTTCGCGTGCGACGGCGAGCAGCGCGGAGGCAGCTTCGCCGACGCCGACCGCGACCTCGTGATCACCTTTCCCGAGGGCGTCGAGCACATGCGCGTCGCCGGCCACCGGAGCCTTCACCGGCTGCTGGTCGACGCCGGCCTCGACGGCGAGACCGCCGCGCGCGACGTGGAGGCGCTGCACGCCGGGCGCATCCTCGTGCTCGCCGACGCCGGCGCGCTCGATCCCGCCCGCGCGGCGGCGCTGCTGGACACGTAGTCGCGCGCGCGCGTCCGCGTAGGCTGTCCGGGTCATGGAGGCATCGGGAGCGCCCCCGCAACGCGTCTGCCCCAACTGCGCCCGCATCTCGTGGGCCACCGGCCGCCAGTGCCCGTACTGCCAGAGCCGGTTCCGGCGGCGCAGCGCCGTGCCGACGATCGCGTGGATGCTCGCCATCGCGGTCATGGTCGTGCTCGGCGGCGTGCTCGTGATGCTGATCATCTTCGGTCAGCACTACCAGGACGAGCTCGACACGCGCGTCCAGCAGGTGGAGCGCGACATCAACGGCATCGAGCGGGCCATGCCGACCGCGTTCCCGACGCCGACCACGACCCCGACTCCGCTCCCGACGCCGACGCCGACTCCCACGCCCACGCCGAGCCCGACCACGACGCCCAGCCCCACGCGCACGCCGACGGAGACGCCGAGCCCGACGCAGACGCCGCGGTGAGCCACCCGCTCAACCCGCTGACCGCCGACGAGATCCGCGCCGCGGTGGGGGCGGTGCACGCCGCCCACCCCGAGCTCGAGCGCCCGGCGTTTCCCGTCGTCGCCCTGCACGACCCACCGAAGGCGGCCGTGGTGGGCCGCGCGGCGGTCGAGCGCCGGGCGCGGCTCGTCGTGTTCGAGCGCGGCACCGGCGCGACCTACGAGGCGATCGCGGCCGGCGAGCGCCTGGAGTCGTGGACGCACATGCCGGACGTCCAGCCGCCGATCATGCGTGAGGAGATCGAGCTCGCCGGCGCCGTCGCCCGCGCCGACCCGCGCTTCGTGGCCGCCCTGCGCCGGCGCGGCATCGAGGACCCCGAGCAGGTCCAGGTCGACCCCTTGGCGGCCGGCTTCTACGAGCACAATCCGCCCGGCCGGCGGATCCTGTGGGCGACGCCGTACCTGCGCGAGCGCGAGACCGACAACCCCTACGCGCGCCCGATCGAGAACGTCCGCGCCTGCGTGGACCTCGCGCGCGGCGAGGTGCTGGATGTGATCGACGGCGAGGTCGTCCCGCTGCCCGGCGTCGACGGCAGCTACGACGGCGGCCGGCCCGCGCCGGCGCCGCTGGAGATCACGCAGCCCGCCGGGCCGGGCTTCGCGCTCGACGGCCACGAGCTGAGCTGGGAGGGCTGGACGCTGCACGCCGCGCTGCACCCGGTTGAGGGCCTCGTGCTCGGCGATGTGCGCCTCCACGGCCGCCACGTGCTCCACCGCGCGAGCCTGTCGGAGATGGTCGTCCCGTACGGCGACCCGCACGACGGGTACTACTGGCGCAGCTACTTCGACGCCGGCGAGTACGGGATCGGCCGGCTGGCGGATTCGCTGGAGCGCGGCTGCGACTGCCTGGGCGAGATCCGCTACCTGGACGCCACGCTGGCCGACGGCGCGGGCGAGCCGTTCACCGTCGCCAACGCGATCTGCGTGCACGAGGAGGACGCCGGCATCGCCCACAAGCACGGTGAGACGGTGGCGCGCGCCCGCCGGCTCGTGGTCTCCAGCATCTCGACCGTCGGCAACTACGACTACGCGTTCTACTGGCACTTCTACCGGGACGGCTCGATCGAGGTGGAGATCCGGCTCACCGGCATCCCGCTCACGCGCGCCGTGCGCCCCGGCGAGCCGCTGCGCCACGGCAACCGGATCGCCCCCGACCTCGCCGCGCCGCACCATCAGCACCTGTTCAACGTGCGCCTCGACATGGCGGTCGACGGCTTCGCCAACCGCGTCCACGAGGTCGACATGGTCGCCTCCGGACCGGGCGAGCAGAACCCCTACGGCGGCGCCACCGAGCTGCGCGAGACGCTGATCGAGCGCGAGCGCGACGGCCGCCGGATGGCGGACCCGCTGAAGGCGCGCACGTGGCGGGTGTCCAACCCGGCCCGCCGCAACGCCGCCGGCGAGCCGGTCGCCTACGCGCTGGTCCCGTACGCCGGCCCGCTCCTGCTGGCCGGCCCCGAGTCGAGCGTGGGCCGCCGCGCCGGCTTCGCGCGCGCCCACCTGTGGGTCACGCGCTTCGCCGAGGACGAGCGCCACGCCGCCGGCGACTACCCCAACCAGTCGCCGGGCGGCGCCGGCCTGGAGACGTGGACGGCGCAGGACCGCGACCTGGTCGACACCGACATCGTGCTCTGGCACACGCTCGGCACCTCGCACGCCGTGCGCCCCGAGGACTGGCCGGTGATGCCGTGCGAGCGCATCGGCTTCGCCCTGCGTCCGGGCGGGTTCTTCGACCGCAACCCGGTGTTAGTGTCGTGACGATGCGCGTCGAGATCGGCGCCCAGCGGCACTACATCGACGGGGAGTTCACGGAGGGCGCCGCGCAGCGCACGTTCCCGACGCTCGATCCGAGCACCAACGAGCCGATCGCCGACGTCGCGGAGGGCATGCCGGCGGACGTCGATGCCGCCGTGTGCGCCGCCCGGCGCGCGTTCGACGAGGGGCCGTGGCCGCGCATGACGGCCGCCGAGCGGGCGGCCGCGCTGCGGCGCGTCGCGGCGCTGATCCGCGAGCACGCGGCGGACTTCATCCACCTCGAGTGCCTCGACGTGGGCATGCCGATCGCCCAGATGCGCGGCCTCGCCGCGCGCGCCGCCGAGAACTTCGACTACTACGCGGGCGTGGTCGCCGAGCTCCACGGGCGCTCGTTCCAGGCCGGCGACTTCCTCAACTACACGGTCCACAAGCCGGTCGGCGTGGCCGGGCTGATCATGCCCTGGAACGCGCCGCTGATGCTCTCCACGTGGCGGATCGCGCCCGCGCTGGCGGCCGGGAACACCGTCGTGCTCAAGCCGGCCGAGTGGTCGCCGCTGACCGCCACGCGGCTCGCCGAGGCGCTCGCGGAGGCCGAGCTGCCGCCAGGCGTCTTCAACGTCGTCCAAGGCATCGGCGAGGTCGCGGGCGCCGCGCTCGTCGCCCACCCGGGGGTCGACCTCATCTGCTTCACCGGGGAGACCGCGACCGGCCGCACGATCATGGGCCACGCGGCGGCGACGCTCAAGCGCGCGTCGGTCGAGCTCGGCGGCAAGTCGCCGGTCGTCGTGTTCGAGGACTGCGACGCCGAGCGCGCGGTCGACGCCGCGGTCGCCCAGATCTTCACCATGAACGGCCAGCGCTGCACGGCCGGTTCGCGCCTGCTCGTGCAGCGGCCGCTCTACGAGCGGATCGTGAGCGCCGTCGCCGAGCGTGCGCGCAATATCCGCGTCGGCGACCCGTTCGATCCCGAGACGGAGCTCGGCCCGCTGATCACGCCCGAGCACCACGAGCGGGTGTGCGGCTACATCGCGTCCGGCGCCGGGCGGATCCTCACCGGCGGCGCGCGCCCGGCCGCGCTGCCCGACGGCAACTTCCTGCAGCCGACCGTGATCGCCGACGTCAGCGAGGACGAGCGCGTGTTCCGGGAGGAGATCTTCGGCCCGGTGCTGGTGTGCACGCCGTTCGACGACGAGGACGAGGCGATCCGGCTGGCGAACGCCACGCAGTACGGCCTCGCCGCCTACGTGTGGACGCGCGACCTCGGCCGCGCCCACCGCGTCGCGCAGGCGATCGACACCGGGCTGTGCTGGATCAACTCCCACAACGTGCGCGACCTGCGCACACCGTTCGGCGGCGTCAAGCAGAGCGGCATCGGCCGCGAGGGCGGCGACTACGCGTTCGAGTTCTACTGCGAGCGCGAGACCGTCCACGTCGCGCTCGCCGACCACCCGATCCCGCGGCTCGGGCTCGGCTGACGTGGAGGCCGGCCGCGCGGCGGGGCGGGCGAACTTCTTGCATTGAGGGGGAGCCCGGATTGCCGCGAGGCGGATCGATCATCGCCGCGCACGGGGGTGCGTGACGTTTGTATGAATTATTCATACCGTCGTAAGCCCCCCCGGATCACCGATCGAGCGTGATCGCTCGCGCGCGATTCGAACCGTCCGCCCCGACCATCGACCCCGCTCGATCACCCGTCCCAGCGCGAACGGCTCGGGCTCCCCCTCACTTGCAAGAAGTTCGCCCGACCCGGCTCAACCCTTGCTCCAAGCCCGATACTCGGCCTCCCGCTCCGGCGACAGCGGGTACAACCCGCGGACGCTCTCGCCAGCCCGCACGCGCTCCAGAGCGAACGCCTCGCGCCGCTCCTGCTCGAGCGCGTCGGCGGCGACCTCCTCGGCGAGCGCGGCGGGGACGACGAGCACGCCGTCGCCGTCGCCGACGATCACGTCGCTCGGCATCACGAGCACGCCGCCGCAGGCGACCGGCACGTTGATGTCGAGCGGGTGGTGGAGGAGGCCGAGCACCGCGGAGTGCGACGCGCGGAAGTAGGTGGGCAGGTCGAGCGCCGCCACCGCCGGCGTGTCGCGCAGCCCGCCGTCGGTGACGATGCCAGCCGCGCCGCGGACCATCGCGCGGGTGGCGAGGATGTCGCCGATCGTGCCGGCGCCGGTCTCGCCCCGCGCCTCGATGACCAGCACCTCGCCGGGGCCGATCGACTCGATCGCGCGCTTCTGGGCGTTGAGCTCCGCGGGGTCGGTCACGTCCTCGCGCGCCGGGACGTAGCGGAGCGTGTAGGCGTGGCCGAGGAGCCGCAGGTCGGGGCGGGTGGGGCGCAGGCCGGCCATGAACGTGTTGCGGATCCCGCGGCGCCGCAGCTGCACGGTGAGCGTGGCGACCGACACCGTGCGCAGCGCGTCCTGCGCGGCCGCGGACAGCTCCGCGTGCCGCGGCGCCTCGACGCCGAGCGCGTCGGCGAGCACCTGCGCGCTCACCCGCGGCATCGCGCCGATCGGCTCCAGCTCGCGGTCGGCCTCCACGATCTCGTTGCGGATGCGGCCGATGCCCTCGATCTCGACCTCGACGACGTCGCCGGGCTGGACCGGGCGCGAGTGCGCGGGGGTGCCGGTGAGGATCACGTCGCCGGGCTCGAGCGTGACGAAGCGCGACAGGTCGGCCACGAGCAGGCCGACCGGGAAGATCAGGTTCGCGGTGCTGTCCTCCTGCACGACCTCGCCGTTGACGAGCGTGCGCAGCGTCGTCGCGGCCGGGTCGAGCTCGGCGGCCGGCACGAGCCGCGGGCCGAGCGGCGTGAAGCCGTCCTGGCCCTTGGACATCAGGTTCGAGCCGCGGTCGGCCCAGCGCAGGTCGTAGACGCCGAAGTCGTTGGCCGCGGCGTAGGAGCCGACGTAGGCGAGCCCGTCGTCCGGCCGGACGTGCCGCGCGCGGCGGCCGATCACTACCGCGAGCTCGCCCTCGTAGGCCAGCAGCTCGCAGCCGCGCGGGCGCACGACCGGCGCGCGGTCGAACGACAGCGACGACGGCGGCTTGAGGAAGTAGGACGGGACCTCGGGCGTGCGACCGCGCTCCTCGGCGCGGCTGCGGTAGTTCAGGTGGACCGCGACGATCTTGCTGGGATGCAGCCCGAGCGGGTGGTCCATCAGCCGCCCGCGTAGACCTTGCGCTCGTAGTCCTCGAGCATCCGCCCGGCGCAGAACATCGGCCCGAGCGTGCGCAGCGACGCGCGGACGCGCTCGATCCAGGCGGTGGGCAGGCCGTCGGCGCCGCGGTCGTAGAACGCCGGGCCGACGTCCTGCTCGAGCAGCCGCAGCAGCTCGGCGCCGTCGCGCGCATCCTGGGCGCCGTGGTCGGCGTCGACGTCGCCGGAGATCGCCCAGCCGTTGGTGCCGTCGTAGGCCTCGTACCACCAGCCGTCGAGCACGCTCAGGTGCAGGCCGCCGTTGAAGATGCTCTTCATCCCGCTCGTGCCGCTCGCCTCCAGCGGCGGCCGCGGCAGGTTGATCCACACGTCGCAGCCGCGCACGAGCCGGGCGGCCATCCGCAGGTCGTAGTCGTCCAGGTAGGCGATGCGGGCGGAGAAGCCGGGCGCCCCCTTGATCGAGAACAGCTGGTTGACCATGCGCTTGCCGTCGTTGTCGCGCGGGTGGGCCTTGCCGGCCAGCAGGAGCTGCACCGGGCGCTCGCCGCCGACCAGCCGGACCGCCCGCTCGGCGTCGGCCAGCAGGAGGTGGAGGCGCTTGTACGTGGCCAGCCGGCGGGCGAAGCCGAGCGTCAGCGCCTCGGGGTCGAGCTGCTGGGCCGCCGCCGCGTAGGCGGGCGGGTCGTCGCGCCCCAGCCGGTCGGCCACCGCGCGGTCGCGCACGTAGTCGATCAGGCCGGCGCGCTGGCGCTGGCGGACGTCCCACAGCTCGGCCGCCGGGATGTCGTCGACCGGCGCCCACGTCGCCGGGTCGGTGGCGCGCTCGAGCCAGCCCGCGCCGAGGTGGCGGTCCAGCAGCTCGCGCATCGGCCCGCCGATCCAGCTCGGGACGTGCACGCCGTTGGTGACGTGCGTGATCGGCACGTCCTCCACCGCGCGCTCGCTCCACATGGCGTGCCACATGTGGCGCGCGACCTCGCCGTGGCGGCGGCTGACCGCGTTGGCGGCGCGGCTCGTGCGCAGCGCGAACTGGGTGACGCCGAACGGCTCGGCGGCCTCGTGCGGCGACGTGCGGCCGAGGCGGACGATCTCCTCGGCGTCCACGCCGAGTGCGCCGGCCAGGCTGGCGAGCGTCTCCGCGACCTGGGCGGCGGGGTAGGTGTCGTTACCCGCCGGGACCGGCGTGTGCGTGGTGAACACCGTTCGCCGGCGCGCGATCTCCAGCGCGCCCTCCAGCCTCCCGTTGCCGCTCGACTCGCGGCGCGCCATCTCGAGCGTGACGAACGCCGCGTGCCCCTCGTTGAGGTGGACGATCCCGGGCTCGATCCCGAGCGCGGCGAGCGCCTGCACGCCGCCCACTCCGAGCAGGAGGTACTGCGCGAGCCGCAGGTCGGGGTCGCCGATGTACAGCCGCGAGGTGATCCAGCGCGCCACCCGGCTGTTCTCCGGCCGGTCGGCGTCGAGCAGGAACAGCGGCACGCGGCCGACGTCGACGCGCCAGATCTGCGCTGTGACCTCGGCGTCGCGGACCGTGACGGTGACGGTGACCGGCACGCCGTCGCCGGAGCGCACGAGGGCGGCGGGCACGCGCTCGGGGTCGGTGTCGACCCAGTACTCGTGCTGCCAGCCCGAGGCATCGATGCGCTGGCGGAAGTAGCCGTTGCGGTACAGCAGCCCGACCGCGACCAGCGGCAGCGCGCGGTCGGACGCCTCCTTGAGGATGTCGCCGGCGAGCGCGCCGAGGCCGCCGGAGTAGATGGGCAGCGAGCCGTGGATGCCGTACTCGGCGGAGAAGTAGGCGACCGGGCGCTCAGGGGTCGCGGCGCCCTCGCGCGCCGGGCGGGCGAGGTCGCCGCGGATCAGCTCGTCGAGCGCGGCCGCCCGGGAGAGCAGCTCGTGGTCCTGCGCCGCGGCTGCGAGCCGCTCGGCGTCCGCCTCCTCGAGCAGGCGGACCGGGTTCTCGGCGCAGCGGTCCCAGCGGTCGGGGTCGACGGCGCGGAACACGGACGGCCCGTCGGGCGCCCACGCCCAGCGATAGTTGTAGGCGATGCGGGCGAGGACGCCCAGTGGCTCCGGGAGCCGGGTGGCGAGCGCGGCGGCAGCGCGCTCGAGATCGCGTCGGCCAGCTTGCACGGCAGGGCAGGATGGCAGGCGCGCGCCCGGCGCGTCCTGTCAGCCCGATTCGCCGAGCGTGAGCAGCCGCGCTCGAGATCGAGCAGGGCCGCGCCCGTCAGCCGGATCCACCGAGCGTGAGCAGCCCGCGCTCGAGATCGAGCAGCGCGCGCTTGAGCGGCAGGCCACCGCCGTAGCCGGTGAGCGAGCCGTCGGCGCCGATCACGCGGTGGCAGGGGACGACGATCGCGATCGGGTTGCGGCCGTTGGCGCGGCCGACCGCGCGGGCGGCGCCCGGCGCGCCGATCTCGCGCGCGATCTCGCCGTAGCCGGCGGTCTCGCCGTACGGGATCTCCAGCAGGGCGTTCCAGACCCGGCGCTCGAACTCGGTCCCGTGAAGCTGCAGCGGGACGTCGAAGCGCGTGCGCTCGCCGGCGAAGTAGGCGTCGAGCTGGGCGGCGAGCTCGGCGAAATGCTCGTCGTCGCGCGCGGCGGGCGGCCGCTCGGGGTTGGTGTGGAGGCCGACGAGGCGGTCGCCCTCGGCATGGACGAGCAGCGGGCCCACCGGGCTGGGGAGGACTGTCGAATGAAGCGTCATGCCCCCTGCAACGGTACGCCCGCGCCCGGCGTGAGCTATCGGTCCAGGTAGAACGTCCTCTCGCGCGGGAAGCGGACGAGCGTGAAGCCGAGCCGCTCGTAGAACGCGATCGAGTCCGGCGTGGGGCCGAGCACGACGCGCGTGCACGCCGGCGCCGCGCTCACCGCGTGCGCCAGCAGCCCGCGCCCGAGGCCCTGCCGGCGCCGCTCGCGGACGACGGCGAGGTGCAGCACGCTCAGCACGCGCCCCACCTCCATCCACGTGACGAAGGCGGCCCCGCGAACTATCGAATGTTGGACGGGCGCGTCCGGGCCGAGGCCGATCCCGGCGAGGATCGCGCGCCGGCGCTCGCGCTCGCCGCCGTCCTCGAACCAGTCGCAGGCGGCGGCGACGGCGAGCCAGGCGTCCAGGCCGGCGAGGTCGCGGACCGGCTCGGCGGCGGCGGGCTCGCCCAGCGCCAGAGCGCCGACCTCGGCGCCCATCGCGACAGCGCGGCGCTCGGCGCTTGCGCCGGCGCGCTCGAGCCGGCGGCGCAGGTCCGGCGGCTCGACCTCCGCGGCGCACAGCCATTGCGCCGGCGCGCCGCCGAGCCACTCGAGCGCGGCCGCGATCTCGGCGTCGGCGTCGGGGCCGAGGCGGCTGCATAGCACCCCGTTGTCCGTGTTGGAGGCGCCGCCGGTGCGGACGGCGAAGCCGTCGCCGACGGGGCGCACCTCCGCGGCGTCCGAGGCCGCGAGCGCCCGGAGCCAGGCCGCGTCCGCCTCCCACGCCGGCTCGCCCCAGGGCTCGACCGGCAGCGTGTCGCCCTCGAGGTGGTCCGCGAGCCACTCGCTCAGCTCGCCCGCGGCCTCGTGCACGATCCCGGCGTCGGGCCGCGCTCCGGCTTCCACCAGCATCGTCGCGGCGGCCACCCAGTCCCCGCCGGGGGGCGCGTTGTGGGAGCCGTGCGCGGCCCAGGAGAGCGGCGTGCCGCCGATCTCCGTCGCCTCGGCGTGCGGGTCGGCGCCGTAGGCGAGCAGGACGCGGACGACGTCGGGGCGCCCGCGCCACGCGGCGTGGTGCAGCGCGGTGCCGCCGAGCTCGCCGCGCGCGTCGCGCGGTACGCCCAGCGCGAGCAGCGTGCGGACCGCGTCGACGGTGCCCTCGGAGGCGGCGACGACGAGCACGGACGCCCACTCCGTCCGCAGGCGGGCGTGCTCCTCGGGCCGCTCGCGCGCGAGCGCGTTCGTGCCGGCCACCGTCGCGCCGGCCGCCAGCAGCAGCTCGAGGCAGGCGTAGTCGGGCGCCTCGGTGGCGTGGTAGACCGACTCGTCGTCGTCCGGGTTCGCCCCCGCCTCCAGCAGCAGCGCGGTCATGCGCGGCTCGTGCGCCACGCCGGCCGCGCCGTAGAGCGAACTCAGCGCGCCGAACTGCGGGTGCTGCCAGCTCGAGTCGGGGTCGGCCCCGGCGTCCAGGAGCGCGCGCGCGCACTCGAGCAGCCCGTCGGTGCGCGCGGAGCCGAGGAACGCGGAATGGGTCGGGTAGAGCAGCGGCAGCCAGCCGCGCGCGCCGAGCGGGCGCGTGGCCAGGCCCGGGTGGCGCGCGAGCGCGGCGCGTACGCGCTCGGTGTCGCCGTACACGAGCGCGGCGTCGAGCGTGGCGCCCGCCACGCCGGGCTCGACCGCCAGCAGCGCCTCCGCATGGTCGCGCCGGCCGTCGGTCGCCTCCAAGACGAACTGGCGCGCCCGCTCGTCGCGGGCCACCGCCTCCGCCTCGGCGCGCCGCACGAGCCGCGGCCACGACCGCTCGCCGAGCTCGCGCGCGACCGCGAGCTGCGCGTCCGCCAGCCGCCACGGCCGGCGGGCCGTCTCGAGCCGCGCCGCCCCCGGGTCGCCGGGGTCGCCCCCGGCGCCCGCCTCGCCGGGCCGCGCCGCCGCGACCTTGTCACCGGCCCCCCGCCGCGCCGCGCCGAGCCGGGCGAGCGCCTCCGCGTCGCCGGCCCTCGCCGCCGCCAGCAGCGCCTTCGCCTCGCGCCGTGCGCGAGCGAGGTCGATGCGCCGGTCTGCCATCACGATCACCTCCGTGTCGCCCGCGGTCCGCGGCGCCGGGCGGAGGTCGATCGGACGACTCCTGCGGCAGGTGCTGCATCGAGGTGGGCCTGAGGCCCTGCCTGCGGACCAGGTGCGCCCTCGCGCGCCGCACTAGAATATTCGTATCGCCGCCGGCACGCCGGCGCTCTATGCGTGAGCGCCGCATGACGCGCCGGCGGCCTCCTCTCACGAAAGGAACGATGTCTATGGCCGTCGAGCAGAAGCTCGAGATCGACGGTGAGGTCACCGAGGCCTTGCCGAACCTGTTCTTCCGCGTCACGCTGGAGAACGGTCACGAGGTGCTCGCCCGCATCGCGGGCAAGATGCGGCGCTTCCGCATCCGCGTCCTGCCCGGCGACAAGGTTCGGGTCGAGGTCTCGCCCTACGACCTGAGCCGCGGGCGGATCATCTACCGCTACAGGTAGTCAGGCCGCAGGCGCCATCGCCTGCTCGGGGTTCACGTTCGCCACGTCCTGCCGCCGCAGCAGCACCGCGAGCAGGACGGCGCCGACCGCGACGAGGATCGCGGCGGCCGTGAACGCCACCTGGAAGCCCTCGACGAGGGCGGCGGCGTGGCCGAGCGCCGGCTCGACGTCCACGGTCTTGTCGGCCGCGAGCGTCGACAGCACCGCGAGGCCCAGCGCGCCGCCGATCTGCTGCGAGGTGTTGAACAGCCCGGACGCGAGCCCGGCGTCGCGCGTCTCGACGTTCGTCGTCGCGATCAGCGTGATCGGCACGAACGTGTTCCCCATCCCGAACGACATGACGAGCAGGCCGGGCAGCAGGTCGGCGGCGTAGGTGCCGTCGACCGGCGTGCCGGAGAGCAGGTACAGCCCGACGGCCGCGACCGCCATGCCGCCGATCGCGGTGACGCGGACGCCGACGAGCCGGGTCAGCAACTGGGCGACCCCGGCGCCGACGACGATCCCGGCGGTCACCGGCAGGAACGCGAGGCCGGCCTTCAGCGGCGAGAAGCCGAGGATGCCCTGCACGTAGAGCGAGGCGAAGAAGAACATCGCGAACAGGCCGCCGGCGACGAGCAGCAGCACGCCGTTCGCGACCGCCAGCGAGCGGATCCTGAAGATCGACAGCCGCACGAGCGGGCCGGGGATGCGCCGCTCGACGACCAAAAACGCCGCCAGCAGCGCGACGGCGACCGCGGCGAGCCCGAGCGTCCGCGCCGAGCCCCAGCCGAAGGCCTGCGCCTTGACGATCGCGTAGACGAGGACGATGAGGCCCGCGGTCACCGCGACCGCGCCGAGGACGTCGAAGGCCCCGGTGCGCTCCGCGCGCGACTCGGGGATCAGGCGCGCGGACAGCACCGCCGTCACGACGCCGATCGGCACGTTGACGAAGAAGATCCACTCCCACGACAGCGACTCGGTGAGGATGCCGCCCAGCAGCAGGCCGAACGCGCCGCCGCCGGCGGCGATGGCGCTCCAGACGCCGAGCGCCTTGGTGCGGTCGGGACCCTCCTCGAACGTCGTGGTGATGATCGACAGCGCGGCCGGCGAGACGAGCGCCCCGCCCAGGCCCTGGAGCCCGCGGAAGATCACCAGCATCTCGCTCGACGTGGACAGTCCGTTGAGCAGCGAGGCGACCGAGAACAGCAGCACGCCCGCGATGAAGATGCGCTTGCGGCCGACGATGTCCGCGGCGCGCCCGCCGAGCAGCAGGAAGCCGCCGAACATCAGCGTGTAGCTGTTGATGACCCATTGCAGGCTCGTCTGCGAGAACGCGAGCTCGCGCTGGATGGTGGGCAGCGCGACGTTCACGATCGTCGCGTCGAGGATCACCATGAACTGCGCGAGGCAGACGAGGACGAGCGTCACCCAGCGGTTGCCCTCGTGGCCGTGGGCAGCGGGCGGGATGGGCGGCGCGGGGCCGGCGGCTTCGGCGATGGACATCGGGGGCGGCTCCTGGGGAGGGGGAGGGCAGGCACCGTATCGCAAACGGAGCGCGGGCTCCGGTTCGCGCGCGGACCGCTCAACGCGCTGCGCGCGCGAGCTCGCGCTCGATCGCAGCGGGCTGGGGCGGGGCGGACACGAAGCGCGTGTGGGGGTAGCGGCGCGCGACCGGAGCGACCGCGACGCGGCGGTCCAAGCCGACGCCGATCACCTCGTCGTAGCGGCCGGCGGCCAGGAGGTGCGTGACGCCGAGCTGCTCGGTGGGCGTCCGCGGCACGCGGAGCTCCGCGTGCGCCCGCTTCACAGCGGCCTGGACGTCAGCCAGCAGCTCCGGCCGCTCGGCCGCCGGCCCGGCCACCACGACCGCCACCCGCGGATGATCGCTCGCCGCCGGCTGGGCGAGCGCGGCGGCCGCGAGCACGGCCCCGACGAGACCCGCCACGCACCCGAGATATGTGCTCAAGACGCGAGTCATACGCATGAGCGTACTACGTATGACAAGGATTGCAACCGAGACCGACCGCGACCCCGCGAGGCTGAGGCGGGCGGGGCGGGCGCGGAGGCGGGCGGTGGCGAACGCGGCCCCGCGAGGCCGAGGCGGGCGGGTTCGAACCCGCCGGTCAGGTCCGCGGCGGCGCGGTCGACTCCCGCAGCGTGAGCCGGACCGGCAGCACCTGCTCGTCCGGCGGCGACCCGCCCGCGAGGTCGGTCAGCAGCGCCTCGAACGCAGCGGCGCCGAGCCCCTCCGCGTCGGCCGCGATCGTAGTCAGCGGAGGGTCGAGCACGCGGGCGAAGTCGAGGTCGTCGAAGCCGATCACCGACAGGTCGCCGGGGATCGCGATCCCGCGGGCGCGAGCGGCGAGGTAGACGCCGCCGGCCAGAATGTCGTCGTCGCACAGCACCGCGGTCACGTGCTCGAGCAGCGGGGCGGCCGCGTCGCGCGCCGCCTCGAACTCGAATCGCGCGGCCGCCGTCGGCGGGGGCTCGAGCCCCGCCTGCCCCAACCGTGCGTGCAACCGGCGGGCGCGCAGGCGGAACGTGGGCGCGGCGATCGCGGACGCGACGTGGCCGATCCGCCGGTGCCCGAGGTCGAGCAGGTGCGTGACGGCGGCGTCGATCCCGGCCTCGACGTCGAGCCGGACGACCGGCAGCCCGCCCGGCGCGGCCTCGATCGAGATCGCGTGCTGCACCGCACCGGGCGGGCACTCGACCTCGAACAGCAGCAGCCCGTCCGCCGGCCCGGCCTGCAGCGCCTCGATCGAGGCGATCTCCCAGTCGCGGTCGTTGGCCGCGTCCACCAGCGCCACCGCGTAGCCCGTCCGGCGCGCCGCCGCCTGCGCGCCGCGCAACACGCGCCCGAAGAACGGGTTCGTGATGTCCGGCACCACGAGGCCGACGGTCCGCGCGACGCCCGTCCGCAGCACGCGCGCCGCGACGTTCGGGCGGTAGCCGAGCTCGCTCGCCGCCGCGCGCACCGCCTCCTCCGTCCGCGCCGAGATGCGCCCGCGGCCCTTGCCGGAGAGCACGAGCGAGACGGTCGACTGGGACACGCCGGCGCGGCGGGCCACGTCGACGCTGGTGACGCGGGGTGTGGCGCTGATGTGAGGATCCTAAGCGTGGACGAGCTCGTCGAGGAGGTGGTGGCGGTCGCCGGGCGCGACCTGCGGCTCCTGCGCCCGCGCGACGCCGAGGCGCTGCTCGACGAGGAGGCCTTCGACCACGAGGAGTTCCTGCCCTACTGGGCGGAGCTGTGGCCGAGCGCGCTGGCTCTGGCCCGCGCGGTCGGTGTGCGCGCGCTGCACGGCGCGCGGACGCTCGAGCTCGGCTGCGGGCTCGGGCTGCCCAGCATCGCCGCCGCGCTGGCGGGCGGGCGCGTGCTCGCGACCGACTGGTCGCCGGAGGCGATCGCGATCGCCACCCGCAACGCCGCCCGCAACGGCGCGCCGGTGGAGACGCTCGAGTGCTCCTGGTCGGCGCCCGCGCCAGTGCTCGAGCGCGGCCCATTCGACCTCGTGCTCGCCTCCGACGTGCTCTACGAGCCGCGCAACGGCGCCGCGCTGCTGCCGCTGCTCCCGCGCCTGCTGACGCCGCGCGGGGAGGTCTGGCTCGCCGATCCCGGCCGCCCGCCCGCCGGCCGCTTCCTCGCCGCCGCGGAAGACGCGTTCGCGATCGAGCGCCGCCCCGCCGCCGAGCTGCCGCAGGGCGCCGTCTATCGCCTGCGAGTCAGGGTGCGGAAACCGGGGTCGTGACGAGCAGCGCGCGCGTCCCGGGACCGCCCCGGCGGCGCAGCCGGTGCGGGATCGCGCCGTCGAACAGCACGGCGTCGCCCTCGTCGAGCTCGTACACGTTTCCGTCCAGCTCGACGTCGAGCGCGCCGCGCGCGACGTAGAGCAGCACCTCGCCGGCGGCGACGGTGCGCTCGTCGGGCCACCGGCGGGTGCCGCTGGACCATTCGCGCACGCCCGGCGCGCCGACCTCCGAGAGCAGCTCGCGGACGACGCCGACGGCCTCGTGCTCGACCGGGCGCGCCTCCTCGCGCCGCATCAGCCGTACCGCGTCGCGCCGGCGCGGGGGTGCCCACAGCTGGGCCACCGGTACGCCGAGCGCGTCGGCGATCCGCTCCACGGAGGAGACGCTCGGCCGGGCGAGCCCGCGCTCCACCTGGCTGAGGAACGGATGCGAGAGCCGCGCGCGCCGGCCGAGCGCCTTCAGGGTCAGGCCACGCTCACGCCGCAGGGCGCGCACCCGCGCGCCCAACTCGTTCACTCCGTTCCCCGAACTCTGGCTAAACACCGTCTTCCAGACTAACGGAGAACGGTGCGCAAACTGTCGCGGCGCGTCTCGCGCCGTCCCTATGGGGGGGCCGTCAGGCCGCCTGGCGAACCGCCGCGGAGCCCGCGAGCGCCCGCGCCGCGAGCGCATCGACGCTGCCCGTGTAGCGCACGCGGCCGGCCGCGAGCAGGGTCACGGAGTCGGCGAAGCCGCACAGGTCGTCGAGGCGCCGCGTGGCCCACATCACCGCGGCGCCGCGGCGCGCGCGGGCGGCGACGAGCGTCCGCACGCCGGCGGCGGCGCCGGGCGACATGTCGCGCGTGGCCTCGTCGATCAGCAGGACGTCCGGATCCGTGAGCAGGGCCTTCGCGACCGGGAGGCGCTGCTGCATGCCGCGCGACCACTCCGCGACCGGCCAGTCAGCGGCGTGACCGAGGCCGACCTCCTCCAACACCGTGCGCGCCCGGATGACGGCCTCGCGCGTCTCCATCCCATCCATGCGGGCGTAGAAGGCCAGGTTGTCGGTCCCCGAGATGCGCTGGTAGGGCGCGAGGTCGGCCGCCGCGATGAGGCCGACGCGCGCACGCAGCGTGCGCACGCCGGTCGCGAGGTCCTGGCCGAGCACGCGTGCCCGGCCGGCGCTGGGCTCGATGTGCCCGGCGAGCACGCGCAGCAGCGTGCTCTTCCCGGCGCCGGCGGGTCCCAGCAGCCCGTGGATCTCGCCTGCGGCGACCGAGAGATCCACGCCCTTGAGGGCGCAACGGGGCCCGAACCGGCGCTCGAGCGCGCGGACCTGTACGGCCGGAGCGCTGAGATGGCTCATAGCCCTCGATCATGCGCCAGCCGTCCGCCGCGTGCCCTGGACTAAGGTCGAGGGCGGATGGGGACGCCCAGCGAGGAGGCGGCGCTCGCCGCGCTGGACCCCGCGGCGCTCGGGCGCGACGCCGCGGCGCTGGTGCGCGTGCCGAGCGTGACCGGGGACGAGCGGGCGGCGCTGGAGCTGGTCGGCGAGCTCGCGCGCCGGCTCGGGCTCGCGGTCGACCTCCACGCCCACGACCTCGCGGCCCTGCGCGCGCATCCGGGCCACCCGGGCGAGGAGGCGCCGCGCGCCGAGCTGTGGGGACTCACCGCGACGCTCGCCGGCGGCGCGCCCCGGCGGCTGTGCCTCAACGGGCACGTCGACGTCGTCGCGCCGGGGAGCGAGCCGTGGCGCCACGGGCCATGGTCCGGCGCCGTCGAGGACGGCCGCCTGTACGGACGCGGCGCCGTCGACATGAAGGCCGCGGTCGCCGCGACGCTGCACGCGCTGGGCGCCGTCCGCGCGGCCGGCGCCGCCGCGGTGGCGCCGAGCGTGGTGCTGCAGGCCGTCGCGTCCGAGGAGGACGGCGGGCTCGGGACGTTCGCCGCGCTGGAGCGCGACGCGGGGTTCGACGCGGCGCTGCTGCCCGAGCCGACCGGCTTCGCGGTCGTCTGCGCGCAGGCCGGCGCGCTGACGTTCCGCGGCGTCGTCCGCGTCCGCGCCGCGCACGCGGCCGAGCGCTTGGCAGGCTGCTCCGCGATCGACCGCTACGTCCGCGTCCACGCCGCCCTGCAGGCCCACGAGGCGGCCGTCAACGCCGAGGTCGCCCACCCGCTGATGCGCGCGCTGGAGCTGCCCTATCCGCTGCTCGTCGGCCGCGTGGCGGGCGGCACGTGGTCGAGCCAGGTGCCGGACCGGCTCGAGTTCGAGGGCCGCCTCGGCGTGCCGGTGGGAGCAGACGCGGCCGCCGCCCGCGCAGCGCTGCAGGCGGCGGTCGACGCGGTGCTCGACGACGGCGAGCCGCCCTGCGAGCTCACGTGGACGGGCGGCGCCTTCACGCCCGCCGAGACGCCGCCGGACCACCCGTGGGTGGCGCTGGTCCGCGGCGCGCTGAGCGACGAGCTGGATCGCGACGCGCCGGTCGCCGGCGTTCCCTGGGGCGCGGACATGCGCCTCTTCACCGCCCGCGGGATCCCGTGCGTGATGGTGGGCACGCGCGGGATCGAGCTCGCGCACGCGGTGGATGAGTCGGTCGATCTGGGTGAGCTCGTGACGCTGGCGCGAGTGATCATTCGGGCGGTTCTCCGGTTCAGTTGAACGGCGGGCTGGGTAGGGGGTCGGTTCACCGAGCGTTTTCGTGCCAAGGTGAGGGGGTGTATGACGAATGTCGCCTCTGAGGAGACATTCGTCATACACCCCCGCTGAAGTGGCGCGCAGACGCTCGGGAAACAACCCCTTACCCTGCCCGCAGTTCAAATGCGCTGACGACCAGGCCTAACTACACAGCGGGCGCCGGCGCAGCCGCCGCCGCGGGCGAGAGCGTGCCCCGCCGCACAGCCGCGACCGCCGCGGCCCCCGCACATGCCGTGCCCGCCAGCACGAACGCGGCGCCGGCACCGGGTCCCTGAGCAAACACCCCGCCGAGCGCTGAGCCGGCGGCGAACCCGGCGGCGATGCCGGTTGTGAGCCAGGTGAACGCCTCTGTGACGGCGCCCGCCGGTGCGACTGAGTCGACGACGCGATAGGCGAGCCCGAGTGACGGGGCGATCGCGCCGCCGGCGAGCAGGAGGAGGGCGCCGAGGACGAGCAGCCCGGGGTTGAGCGCGAGCAGGGCGTGGCCGGCGGCGAGCAGGATCAGCAGCACGCAGAGCCGGCGGACGGCGTCCGCGGGCGGGCGCGAGTGGGCGGCGATGAGGCCGCCGAGCAGCGAGCCGAGCCCCCAGATGCCGAGCAGCAGGCCGGCTGAAGAGCGATGCCCGGCGGCATCGGCGGCCGCCGGGACCGCGACCTCGATCGCTCCGAACGCGGCGCCGATCAGCACGAACACCGCCACCAGCGTGCGCACGCCGCCCGCGCAGCGCGCCGCCGCGGGCGCGCTCGGCGGCATGGCGCGGCCGCCAGGCCCGTGACGCCTCGGCGGCGGTGAACAGCAGCGTGCCGCCCAGCAGCAGCGCGGCGCACGTGAGCGCGGAGGCGGCCGTCGACCAGGCGCCGATCGCGCCCGCGATGAGCACCGGACCGGCGATGTAGGTGATCTCGAGGACCGCCGACTCCATCGCGAAGGCCGCGTGCACTCGCGCGGGCTCGCCGAGCAGCTCGGGCCACAGCGTCCGCAGGCACGCGCCGAGCGGCGGCATCGCCGCGCCCGACACGACCGCGCAGGCGAGCACGGCGGCCAGCGGCGCGCCGGGGCGCAGCGCCGCGAACGCGGCCAGCGCCACCGCGCAGGCGAGCGCGCCGGGGATCAGCACAGCGGGCTGGCCGCGGCGGTCGATGAGCCGCCCGAGCGCGGGCGCGCAGCCGGCCAGCGCGAGCGACTGGATCCCCGCCGCGACGCCGGCGGCGGCGAACGAGCCGGTCAGCTCCTTGGTCCGCAGGATGAACACGAGCCCGATGGCCGCGGCCGGCGTGCGCCCGATCATCGAGCTGAGGAAGAGCCGGGCTGAGCCGTGAGGTCGTAGGACGTCGAGCACGGAGAGGGAGGGTGGGGCGCGCGGCACACGAAGTCGAGCGATTCGGCCACATCCGAATCCGAGTACGCTGCACGACGCCGTGATCGCCTTCTGCTGCGGCCGCGAGAACCCGGGAGGCGTCCGATGATCGCCTTCTGCTTCGGCCCCGAGGACCTGGGACGCGTCCGGTTTGCGATCTCGCCGCTGTTCGACCTCGTCGCGAGCTTCGAGGTCGTGCGCGAGCCGGCCGCGAGCGGGATCCACGCGCCCTGGGCGCGAGAGGCGCGCGAGCGCCTGCGCGGCCTCGACCTGTCGCTGCTCGACGCCGTGGTGCCCGAGCGCGGCTACCGCCCCGACTTCATCGACCCGCCGCCCGAGCGCCCGATCGCCGGCCTCGCCGCCGAGCTCGCCCGCGTGCGCGCGACGCCGCCGGACCAGGTCGCCCGGGAGCTCGGCTGGGCGTATCCGCGCCGGCCCCTGCCGCCCGCCGCGCGCGTGCTGATCGACGATCCGCAGGAAGGCCTCGCCCGGCTGACGGCGGTGATGGAGGAGTACTGGCGGCGCGCCGTCGCGCCGCACTGGCCGGCGCTGCTGGCGACGCTCGAGGCCGACGTCGCCGGCCGCGCCGCGCGCCTTGCCGCCGGCGGGCCGCTGGCGGCGATCGCCGACCTTCATCCGGACGTTGGCTGGCGCGACATGGCCGTCGAGGTCCGGCGCGACCACCACGAGTCCGTCGCGCTTGCGGGCCGCGGCCTGCTGCTCGTCCCGTCGGCGTTCGCGTGGGGCCGCGTGTGGGCGATGATCGACCCGCCGTGGCAGCCGGCGATCGTCTACCCGGCGCGCGGCGTCGGCGGGCTGTGGGCGCCCGCCGACCGCGCCGGCGGCGACGCGCTCGCGGCGCTGCTGGGGCGCCGCCGCGCCCGCATCCTCGCCGAGCTCGCCTCGCCCGCCACCACGCAGGAGCTGGCACTGCGCCTGCGCGCCAGCCCCGGCGGCGTGTCCGAGCATCTCGGCGTGCTGCGCGCGGCCGGGCTGGTCGTGGGCCGGCGCGAGGGTCGCGCGGTACGCTACGCGCGTACCGAGGCCGCGGACGGCCTCATATCTAATCCTCTACTCGAGCGTTAGACACGACCTGCCTCGCGGGCCGCCGCCTCGGCGTCGTCGAGCTTGCGCTCCACGAGGTCGAGCCCACGGTCCCAGAAGCCGGGGTCGGCGAGATCGATCCCCACGATCTTGCCCAGCTCCTCGGGGCTGCGCGAGCCGCCCGTCGCGAGCAGCTCGAGGTAGGCCGGCACGAACGCCTCGCCCTCCTCCTCGTAGCGGCCGTAGACCGCGAGCGCGAGCAGCTGCCCGTAGGCGTACGCGTAGACGTAGCCCGGGGTGGCGATGAAGTGCGGCACGTAGGACCACCAGCTGCGGTAGCCCTCGGTGACCTCGACGGCGTCGCCGAGCAGCTCCTCCTGCGACGCCGCCCACAGCTCGGCGATCCGGTCGACCGCCAGCTCGCCCTCGTCGCGCCGCCCGGTGTGGACGAGGTGCTCGAAGCGGTTCATGGCGACCTGCCGGAACACCGTCGCGATCGCGCCCTCGATCGACTCGGCCAGCAGCGCCAGCCGCGACTCGGCGCTCGGCGCGCGCTCCAGCAGGCTCCCGAACGTCAGCGTCTCGCCGAACACGCTCGCGGTCTCGGCCAGCGTCAGCGGCGTCGCCATCTGGAAGATCCCCTGGCGCGCCGCGAGCGACGCATGCACGCCGTGCCCGAGCTCGTGCGCGAGCGTCAGCACGTCGCGCCGCCGGTGCGTGTAGTTGAGCAGCACGTACGGGTGCACGCTCGGCACCCCGAACGAGCAGAACGCGCCCGCCCGCTTGGCGGTCCGGACCGGTCCGTCGATCCAGCGCTCGTCGAAGAAGCGCCGGACGACCGCGCCGAGCTCGTCCGAGAACGCCGCGTAGGCGTCCAGCACCACCCGCTTGGCCTCCGGCCACGGCACGTTCTCGTCCTCTTGGGTGACGGCGGCCATGCGGTCGTAGTCGGCCAGCCGGTCGAGTCCCAGCATCTGCGCCTTCAACCGGTACCAGCGGCGCGGCAGCTCGTAGCGGGCGCGGACCGCCGCCATCAGCGCCTCGACCGACTCGTCCGACGCCTCGTTGGCGAGGTTCCGCGCCGCCAGCCAGTGCGGGTAATGACGCAGCCGGTCGTCGACCATCTTGTCGGCCAGCAGGGTGTTGAGCGCGAACGCGCGCGTTCGCAGCCCGGGCGCGAGCGCGGCGGTCACGCGCTCGGCGGCGTCGCGGCGGACCTCGCGGTCGGGCGCGAACAGCCGGGCGAGCGCGATCTCCAGCGGGACCGGCGCGGCCTCGCCCTCCAGCTCGACGGTGATCGCGGACGCCTGCTCCTCGAACAGCCGGACCCACGCCGAGCGGCCTGACAGCGCCTTCTCGGTCATGATCCGCTCCTCGGGCTCGGTCAGCAGGTGCGGCCGGTAGCGGCGGGCGGTGCGCAGGTGGTGGCGGGCGAAGTCGAGGCCGTCGGCGGCCAGCAGCTCTTCCGCGCGGTCGTCCTCGAGCGCGGCCCACTCGAGCTGGAAGAACACGAGCGTGGTCTCGATCGCGGTGCCCTTCTCCTCCACGCGCTGCAGCAGCGCGCCGCGCGGGGGGTCGGCGGTGTTGACGGAGAACCAGAGGTGCGCGTAGGAGCCGGCGCGGGCGGCCAGCTCCTCGATCTCCGCCAGCTCGTGCATGGCGGCGACGAGCCCGGCGCCGTCGAGCTCGGCCAGCTTGCCGGCGTGGGCTTCGGCGAACGCGTCGGCGCGCCGCTTGGCCTCGTCGAGGAGGCGGTCGACGGCCGCCCGCGGGTCCTCCCCGGCGCCGTCGAGCAGATGGGACAGGTCCCAGGCGACGTCGGCGAGCTCGGGATCGGTGGCGGCTTCGGGCGTCATGCCCGAAGAGGCTACGTCGGGAGCGGCCCGGACGCGTTCGAGGCCCGCAGCCCGTCGATCATGATCGCCATGTGCCGGCGCCAGGCGTCCGGGCAGGCGTGCGGCTTGCGCGTGGCGGCGCCGATGCCGCACATCACCATCGGGATGTCGTCGAGGATGACGTCGGCGCGCAGCGCCCCGACCGCCTGGGCGCGCCGCAGCAGCACGGCGAACGTGTCGCTGAGGTCCTTCTGGACGTCCTGGCCGAGCGTGATCGGCCCGGGGATCTCGGCCACGATCTCGGTCAGCGCGCGGTCCGGGGCCAGGATCTCGGCGCCCGCCCACAGGGCCTGCACGAGCGCGTCCCACGGGTCCTCGACCGTGAGCGCCTCCTTCACGGCCGCCGCGAAACGCTCGAACGAATCGAGCGCGAGCGCCTCTATCAGCGCCTCCTTGGTCGGGAAGTGGCGGTAGACGGTGCCGACCCCGACCATCGCGCGGCGGGCGACGTCATCCATCTGCGCCTCGCGCCCCTGCTCGGCGAACACGGCCCGCGCGGCGGTCAGCACACGCTCCCGATTCCGCCGCGCGTCCGCGCGGAGCGGCCTTCCTACGACCTTCGACATAGGGCGACTTTAGGGGTTGACAAGCGGAACGTCAATTCCGTATCGTTTGATCTGTAACCGGAACTCCGCTTCCAGTTTAGCCACTCCGATCCTCCCCAGGAGCAAGAAATTGAGCCAAACAAGAGACCGGCGCTGGGTCGCGCTCGCGCTCCTTGCGGCGACGCAGTTCGTCGTGGTGCTCGACGCCGCCATCGTCAACGTCGCGCTGCCGTCGATCGGCCGCGATCTCCAGTTCTCCCAAGATGACCTGTCGTGGGTCATCAACGCATACACGCTGACCTTCGGCGGATTCCTGCTGCTCGGTGGGCGAATGGCCGATCTGATCGGCCGCCGCGTGATGTTCATCGGCGGCCTGGTCCTGTTCTCGGTCGCCTCGCTCGCCGGCGGCCTCGCGCAGAGCGACATCTGGCTGGTCGCCGCCCGCGCCGTTCAGGGCCTCGGCGCCGCGCTCGTCTCCCCGGCCGCCCTCTCGCTCGTGACCACGATCTTCGCCGACGGCGCGGAGCGCAACCGCGCCATGGGCGTGTGGGGCGCGGTCGCAGGCTCCGGCGGCGCGGCCGGCGTGCTGCTCGGCGGCATGCTGACCCAGTGGGCAGGCTGGGAGTGGGTCCTGTTCGTCAACGTCCCGATCGGGCTGGCCGCCGCGGCGCTCGCGCCGCGCCTGCTGCCCGAGAGCCGCAATGACGGCCCCCGGCGGTTCGACGTCGCGGGCGCAGTGTCGGTGACCCTCGGCGTGTCGATGCTCGTCTACGCGCTCGTGGACGCCAACAGCGCCGGCTGGGGCTCGGCCCAGACCGTGGTCCTGCTGGCGCTCTCCGTGCTGATCCTCGGCGCCTTCGTCGCGATCGAGCGCACCAGCCGCGCGCCGCTCGTGCCGATCCCGGGCATCTTCCGGATTCGCACGATCAGCGGCGTCAACGTCGTCGCGGTGCTCGTCGCGATGTCGCTGTTCTCGATGTTCTTCCTGATCACCCTCTACATGCAGCAGGTGCTGGGCTACGACCCGCTGAAGGCCGGCATCTCCTACCTGCCGCTGGCGGGCGGGATCATCGTCTCGGCCGGCATCGCGTCGGGGCTCATCACGCGCTTCGGCTTCAAGCCGGTGCTGATCCTCGGGCTCGTGCTGACGGCGGCCGGCCTGATCTGGTTCGCCCAGATCTCGGTGAACGGGACCTACGTCGGCGACATCCTGTTCCCGTCGCTCCTGTCGGCGTTCGGGCTCGGGTTCGCGTTCGTGCCGATGACGGTCGCCGCGGTGGCCGGCGTCGACGAGCACGAGGCCGGCCTCGCGTCCGGACTGATCAACACGTCCCAGCAGGTGGGCGGCGCACTCGGCCTGGCGGTGCTGGCGACGATCGCCAACAGCCGCACGGACAGCCTCATGGAGACCGGCAGCCGGCTGCCGAACGCGCTCACCGAGGGCTTCCAGGCGGCGCTGACGGTCGGCGCCGGCTTCGCGGTCGCCGGCGCGGTGCTGGCGTTCTTCCTGATTTCGGGCCGGGCGAGCCGCGAGCACGCGCTGGCGGCGCGCGCCGTGGAGCCCGAGGCGGTCCCCGCAGCGGCCTAGTCACGCTCACCTGACTCTCACAACTCCTGTTAGGTAACCCTTACGTGTAGAGAACTCCACACGTCCTACCTATCCACGGCGGCGCGCGCGACGTAGGGTCGGTTGCGCCGCGCGGCGAGGCCGGCCTTGAGCCGGCCTCGCGTCGTGTGCGCGCGGTGAGAGTCGCGAGTCCCGTGCGCTCCGAAGGAGGGAAGAACGTGCTTCGCAGGCTTCGGCGGCCCTGCCGGCGCTTGCGCTGCGGGCGTTCGAGGCGGACCATTAAGACGTGATCGACGGACCCTCGCGACGGATCATCGTCGAGCCGATCGAGGAGCCGGCGCCGCCCCGGCGCGAGCCGGCGCCGCAGCCGATTCGCGAGCTCGTCCCGGCACGGTGAGCGACACCGCGCTCGTCCCCGGTCCGCTCTACGGCCTGCGGACCTGGATCGTGGTGGGCGAGGACGGCCGTGAGCGGCTCGGCGCGCCCCAGCGCAAGGGCGAGTGGCCGGCCGGCGGCGAGTGGATGCAGGCCGAGTGCCCGACCGGCGAGCACGCGCCGCCGGGAGCCGGCTGCAGCTGCGGCATCCACGCCTGGCATCCGACGCGGCGCAGCGCGCGGCGCGTGCTCGCCGGCCGCTTCGAGCTGCCCGGGGTGGTCGAGGCGTCCGGCGCGGTCGAGGTGCACGTCGACGGGTTCCGCGCCGAGCGCGCGCGTCCCTACGCCCTCGTCGTGGCGCCCGGCCGCAACCGCCCGCGCGCGGCGCGGCTGGCCGAGGCGTACGGCGCCCGGGTCGTCGACGTGAGCGGGCCCGACGCGCTGGTCGCGTGGTGCCGCGAGCACGGCCTCGGGCTCGACGGAGCGGTCGTCGCCGAGCTGCTCGGCCCCGCCGTCACCGACGCCGGCCGGCAGGCCCGGCGCCGCAAGCGCCGCAACGACGCCCTGCGCATCCTCGCCGCGGCCGCGCTCTCCGCCGCGGTCGTCGTGCTCGGGCTGCACTTCGTCACCGACCCGCCGGGCCCGCGCGTGCTGCACGGCCGCGCCGGCGCGGTGCACGTCGGCGGAAACGGCCGCTAGCGATCGAGTCCGCCCAGCGGCAGGTTCGGCAAAAGCAGCTTTCAAGGCCCGCCGCCGCGGTGGGTCCGGCGAACTTCTTGCAAGTGAGGGGAAGCCCGGAGTGGCCCGGCGCCAAAACGATCATTGGCCGATCGAGGGTGGCTTACGTTTGTCGCCCCATAAGGGGTACTTCGTCAGCCACCCCCACGATGGCCGATCGTACGTGATCGATCGCGCGCGAAGTGGATGCGCGGATCGGCCTACCGACCTCGCCCAACCATCCGGATCGTCCCGCGACCACGGCCGACGATCCCGACAGGCGAGCCGGCTCGGGCTCCTCCTCAATGCAAGAAGTTCGTCGGGCTCGTCAGGTGGCCGGATCACTGGCGAGTGAGGGTAGGGTCGTGGCGACGAGCCATGCCTTTCCTCGAGTCCGCCGCCTTCGGTGCCGTCCTGACGCAGGCGTCGTCGTGGGTGCAGCGGGCCGCGGCGCAGGCCGCGGACAACGAGGCGAAGCTCGCGGCGCAGCTGCTCTACAGCTCGGGCGTGGCGGTCGCCGCCCTCCGGACCCTCGACAACGGGTTCCGCCGGGTGGTCGGGGTCGTCAGCCAGTTGGACGCGACCTGGCCGGATGAGCGGCGGCAGGCGGCGGTCAAGAGCATCCTGGAGATCGCGCACTCGGATGTCGTGCTGCCCGAGCTGCAGGACGCGGTCGGATACCTTCGCACGGCCGTCTCGGACCTCGCAGAGCCCGAGCGCGCGCACGCGCAGCGGATCCTCACCGCCGGTGAGACGGTCGTCGGCTTCATGGCCAAGGCTCCCGGTCAGACGCCGTTCCAGACGAAGGAGCAGCTCACGACCCTGCTGAACGGGATCGCCCATGCGAACACGCCGCAGTGGGTCGACCGGACGATCGAGCTGTGCGAGAAGGCCCTCTACATCTTCGACCGGGGGTCGCTCGGCGAGCTGACCGTCGAGCTCGGGGAGCTGAAGTCCGCGCTCCTGCGCAGGCATCCGTCGATCGCACCGGCGCCGAGGTGGACGCTGGCCGCCGCCACGGTCCCGCAGGCCGCGGGATAGCCGTCGCCTCATCGCTCGGGCACGTACAGCCGCGCGTTGCGGTCGGCGCGGCCGCCCGCCTCGTGGCGCGGGCGGCCGCCCTGGGCGTCGAGGAAGGCGAGCTCGCGTGACGTGCCCGCGAGGCCGCGGCCGTCGTGGTCGACCATCCAGGTCTCGAGCGCGACGCCGCCGGCGGTCGCGCGCAGGCAGAACATGCGGGCCTGCTGGGGGAAGTCGGCCAGCGAGGCGGTGCCGATCAGCCAGTAGCGCCCGCGCGGCGCGATCACGTTGCGGTGGCGGTTGCCGGAGATCGCGGCGACCGCGCGCGGGGCGGCGTCGAGCGCCGCCAGCGCGGCCTCGCCGCCGTCGGAGGCGTCGAGCGGGTTGTGGGAGAGCACGACCACCCAGCGCCCGCCCGCGGCCGCGAGCTGGGCCCGCAGCCACGTGACCTGCTCCGGCAGCACCTGGCCGCGCGAGGTCCCTTCGCGGTTGACGGTGTCGAGGACGATCGCGCGCACGTGCGCGCCGACGTCGACGGCGTAGTCCAGGCGGCCGTCGCGCACCGCGGTGCCGGGGGCCGCGGCGGCGACGAGGCGCTGCTCGACCTCGGCCACGGAGACGAGCCGGCGCGTGCGGTCCGCCGGCACGCGCACGGCGTCGCGCGGCAGCCCGCCGGAGAGCGCCTGGGCGACCGCGGCGCGGGCCGCGATCTCCTCGCGCGGCGGGCGCAGGTCGGGGTCGAGCGACGGCACCATCAGATCCCCCGTGGCGACGGCGTCGATCGCCGGCGTGGGCGGGACCTCGCCCTGCGCCAGCACGTCGTGGTTGCCGATCGTCGGGTACCACGGCGCGTCGAGCCCGGCCGCGCGGAACGGCCGCTGCGCCGCGGCCAGCGCGCCCGGATGGCGCGGCGCGTCGTGGTCGGGCCGGTAGTAGAACGGGTCGGCCGAGTCCGCCGCCTGCACGCCGTCGTAGCCGCGGCGGCCCGAGTCGGGGTGGACCTCCGCGCCGTTCAGCACCGCGATCGCCTGCGTGAGCTCGTTCTGCTGCGCGTTGTCGACGATGTCGCCGGTGACGAACACGGCCTGCGGGCGCTCGCGGTCCAGGGCGCGCACGGCGGCGTCGAGCACCTGCGTCGAGAACGCCTCCTGCGGCCGGAACGTCGACGTGAACGGGTCCCCGAGCCGGTCCAGGAACGGCACGCGCGCGGGCGACTCCTCGTCGCGAACGTGCGTGTCGGTGAGCTGGCCGAACGTGGCGAGGACGCGTCCGGGCCGGCCGCTGCCGCCGCGGTCGCGCAGCGGCTCGCCCGGCCCGCGCTCGAGGAACCCGTCCCGGTCGCGGTCGACCAGCGTCGCCCGCAGCGTCGAGCCCGACAGCGCCGCGGCGCCGGCATGGCCGCCGCCGCAGCCCGCGAGGGCGAGCGCGGCGAGAGCGAGGGCCGGCGCGGCCGCGAACGCGCGCGCGAGGGCCCGCGTGGCGAGGGCGAGGACCGGGGCGGCAAGAGCGCGCATCATTCCTCCCGCAGTCCGGCCACGACGGGCTCCCGCAGCACGCGGCGCGCCACGACCGCCGTGGCCGCCGCCGCCAGCGCCAGCAGCCCGCCGGCCACGAGCGTCACCTGGCCGAGCGTGGGCGCGAGCGGCAGCGACGCGAAGCTCGCGGCCAAGCGCGCGACGAGCGGGCCGAACGCGAGCGTCTCGAGCGCCACCCCGGCCACCGCCGCCGGCACGGCCACGGCGGCCGCGGCCCCGGCCAGCACCAGCGCGACCGTGGGACCGTCCGCCCCGCAGGCGCGCAGCAGGGCGACCGCGCCGCGGCGCTCGCGCGCGGTCACCGTGAGCGCCTGGACGAGCGCGTACAGGCAGACGAGGCCGACCGCGAGCCCGACGCCCCGGAGCACGGCCGCCAGCACCGCGAGGAACCGCGCGTTGTCGGTCTGGGCGGCGGCGACCGGCTGCAGCGACGCGCCGAGCGCCACCAGCCGCCGCTCGACCGCGCCGCGGTCGGCGCCCGCCGACAGCCGGATCACGACCTGCGGGCTGAGCGCCGGCTCCAGCTCGAGCAGGCGATCCGAGCGCACCCAGGCGATCCGGCCGTCGTTCTCCAGCGCGCGCACGACGCCCGCGACGCGGAAGCGCGCCTCAGCCCCGGACGGCAGCTGCGCGGCGAGCACCGAGCCCGGCCGGAGCCCGAGCGCGTCGGCCAGCCCGAGGCCGACCTCGACCTCGCCGGGCCCGCGCACCCGCCGCCCGGACGCCAGCGGCGGGGCCTCGAACCGCGTGTGGTCGCCGGGATAGCCCACGAGCCGGAGCGGCTCGCCGAGCCGGAAGGAGTCGGCGGCGTCGACGCTGTAGCGCCGGCCGGCGTCGGCCACGCCCGGGATCCGCCGGACCGCAGGGATAAGGCTCGAGTCGAGGGTTACGACCAGCTGATACCGCTTGCCGACCGTCCCCGGATCCTCGCGCAGCCGCTCGAGCAGCGACGCCAGCGCGAGCATCAGCGTGACGACCCCGACGCACACCGCGATCGTCGCCACCGCGGCCGCCCAGCGCCCGCGGGCGGCGGTCGCGAAGCGCGCGCCAAGGGCGGCGAGGCCGCGGGGCGGGCCGCCGGTGGGGGCGGCCGGCGCGGCGCGGCGCGCCGCGGCCGGTGAGGCGCCGCGCGCGGCGGCCGGCGAGGCGCCGCGTCGCACGCGCAGTCGCCGCGGCGCGCGCGCCAGGTCGCCGCCGCGCAGGATCTCCAGCGGCGGCCGGCGCGCCGCGCGCCAGGCCGGCCAGGTGGCGGCGCCGACGACGACGGCGACCACGCCGGCGAGGCCGAGCGCGAGCGGGCCGAGCAGGCTCCAGCCGGGGGGTAGCTCGTTCAGCGACGCCAGCAGGCCGGCGGCCGGGCCCGCGACCGCGAGCGTGCCGATCGCGATGCCGAGCGCCGCCGCCGGCATCGCCACCAGCGCCGCCTCGGCCGCGTGCACGGCGGCGATCCGCGCCGGCGAGAAGCCGAGCGCGCGCTGCACGCCGAACGCGCCCAGCCGCCGCTGGACGTCGGCGTGCGCGCCGGCGGCGAGCATCGTTCCCGCCGCCAAGAGCGCGACGAGCGAGAACGCGACGAGCAGCGAGATCACGATCCCGGCGGCCTGCCCGAGCAGGACCTGGACGCCGGTCCGCGTGATGAACTCGAGCCGCCCGAGGCCGAACGAGACGGCGCGCGCCTGCGTGAGCGTCACGTCGCCCTTCGCGGGGTCGTTGAGCCAAAGCAGCGCGACGTTCGGATGCGCCCCGCGGAAGCGCGGCGAGACGTAGACCCGCGCCGCCTTCGCGAGCGGGTAGGCGACATTATCCGGGGAGACGGCGATGCCGACGATGCGCCGCCGGGCGAACCGCTCCACATACAGCTCGTCGCCTATCGCCAGGCCCCACTCGCGCGCCAGCCCCTGCTCGACCACCACCTCGCCCGGCGCCCCCGTGAGGTCGCGGCCCTGGGCGATGAGGTAGCCGCGACGGCCGCCGTACACGATCTCGACGGCGCCCTTCTCGGTCCCGCGCGTGTCGCTCGCGAGCCCGACGTTCGTGATCTCGCGGCGGTACGAGCGCGCGGCCAGGTTCGGCAGCGCGCGCACGCGCGCGTCGACACGCCCGAGCGGCTCGTCTCCGTCGAAGCGCGCGATCACGTCCGGCAGGCCGGCCCGCTCGGCGGAGCGCGAGAAGCCGGTCGCGAGCCCGAAGCCGACCGTCGTGGCCGTGCCCACGACGAGCGAGGCCCCGAGCACCCCCACGGCCGCCAGCGCCGTCCGCCCGCGGCGTGCGCGCAGCCCGGCCAGCGCGTCGCTCAGCATCCCACCAGGCGGCCGCCGCGCAGCCGCAGGACGCGGTCGGCCATCTCCGCCGCCGACGCCTCGTGCGTGACCAGCACCACCCCGCGGCCGCCGTCGGCGCCCGCCCGCAGCAGGCGCAGCACCTCGGCGCCGGCCTCGACGTCGAGGTTGCCGGTGGGCTCGTCCGCGAGCAGCACCGCGGGATCGTTGACGAGCGCGCGGGCGATCGCGAAGCGCTGCTGCTCGCCGCCCGACAGCTGGTGCGGGAGCGAGCCGGCCACGGGCCGCAGCCCGAGCCGGTCGATCAGCTGCTGCGCGCGCTGCGTGGCGTCCGGCCGGGCGCCGCGGACGCGCCCGGCGAGCAGCACGTTCGCCTCCCCAGTCAGCTCGGGCAGGAGGTGGAAGAACTGGAACACGAAGCCGACGCGGCGGGTGCGCAGGCGGCTGAGCCGGCGCTCGCTGGCCCCGGTCACGCGCTCGCCGGCAACCTCGATCGTGCCCGCCTCGGGGCGGTCCAGCCCGCCCACGAGATGCAGCAGCGTCGACTTCCCCGACCCGGAGCGGCCCAGGATGGCCACGACCTCGCCCGCCTCGACCCGCAGCGAGGCGCCGTCCAGCACGCGGCGGGCGGCGCGGCCCTCTCCATAGGACTTCACCAGCCCCTCGGCGGCGACGACGGCCATCGTGTCCGACGGTAGTCGGTCCGTGGGCGACTTGACACGCCAGCATCAGTAAGTGTAGGCTTACCGTAAGTGGACGCTTACCGAGTCAACGGGATGGACGCGCTGGGCGACCCCACGCGGCGGGCGATCTTCGAGCGCCTCGCGGAGGGGCCGCGGGCGGTCGGCGAGCTCGCGAGCGAGCTGCCCGTGAGCCGGCCGGCGGTCTCGCAGCACCTCAGGGTGCTCAAGGCCGCCGGGCTGGTGACCGACCGCGCGGAGGGCACCCGGCGCCTCTATCAGCTCGACCTCGACGGGGTGGGCGCGCTCCGCGCCTATTTCGACGCGTTCTGGAACCAGGCCCTGACCGCCTTCAAGGAGGCGGTCGAGAAACCACAAGGAGAGGTCTCATGACCCAGCAGGCGACGACGGACGCCGTCCGGCGGGCGATCACCGTGCAGGCATCGGCTGAGCGCGCGTTCGAGGTCTTCACCGGCCGCTTCGACACCTGGTGGCCCCGCAGCCACCACATCGGCGCGGCCGACATGAAGGAGGCCGTCATCGAGCCGCGCGAGGGCGGCCGCTTCTACGAGCGCGGCGTCGACGGCAGCGAATGCGACTGGGGCCGCGTGCTGGCCTGGGAGCCGCCGAGCCGGCTGCTCCTGACCTGGCAGATCGACGCCGAGTGGCAATACGACCCGGACCCCGAGCACGCCAGCGAGGTCGAGGTCCGCTTCACGCCCGAGGGCGACGGCACGCGCGTCGAGCTCGAGCACCGCCACTTCGAGCGCCACGGGGCCGATGGGGCCAAGATCCGCGACGCGGTCGGCCAGGAGGGCGGCTGGGGCGGCCTGCTCGGCATGTACGCCGAGGCGGTCGCCAAGGGGTAAGGGGCCCCCGCGCGCGGGTAAGGCATCCGGCCGGCGGACTCGGCGCGGTCGCCCGATGTGCAGGGCGCGTCTCAGCCGTAATTTGACCATCGTCAAATCAGATCGCCCGAGGAGACGAGATGCACCCCCTGCTCACCCCGATGGTCGCCGAACAGCTCTCCGCCGACCAGCGCGCCTTCGCCGAGACGCGCCGCCGCACCCGCCTCTCCCGCGGCAGCATCCGCCGGGCCGTCGCGGCCCGGCGGGCGCGCCGCCGGGTGGGTGGGATTCCTATCCCCCACGCCTGAGGGGTCATACCCTTAGGGCATGGACACGAGGATCGAGAAGACCGACGCGCAGTGGCGCGAGGAGCTCACGCCGGAGCAGTACGAGGTACTGCGCAAGGCGGGCACGGAGCGCGCGTTCACCGGCAAGTACTGGGACGCGCACGAGGACGGCACCTACCGCTGCGCCGGCTGTGGCGCCGAGCTGTTCTCCTCGGACACGAAGTTCGAGTCCGGCTCCGGCTGGCCGAGCTTCACCGAGCCCGCCGTCGCCGACGCGGTCGAGACCCGGCGCGACCTCTCGCACGGGATGATCCGCACCGAGGTCGTCTGCAAGCGCTGCGGCGGCCACCTCGGTCACGTCTTCGAGGACGGCCCGCGCGACCAGGGCGGGCTGCGCTACTGCATCAACTCCTGCGCGCTCGACCTGGACAGCAGCAGCACGCGGTAGCGCGCTAGCTTCCCGGGGGCCAAAGCAACCCCCTGGGAGGCCTCGTGTCCGTCGCAGAAGAGCGCACCACCCTCGACGAGCTCTGCGTCAACACGATCCGCACGCTGTCGATGGACGGCGTCCAGAAGGCGAACTCGGGCCACCCGGGGACGCCGATGGCGCTCGCGCCGCTGACCTACGTCCTCTACACGCGCGTCATGAAGCACGCGCCGTCGCGGCCGGAGTGGCCCGACCGCGACCGCTTCGTGCTCTCGTGCGGTCACGCGTCGATGCTCCTGTACTCGACCCTGCACCTCACCGGCTACGGGGTCAGCCTCGACGATCTCAAGAACTTCCGGCAGCTGGGCTCGCCGTGCGCCGGCCACCCCGAGTACGGCCACGCGCCGGGGATCGAGACGACCACCGGCCCGCTCGGACAGGGCATCTCGAACGCCGTCGGCCTGGCGCTCGCCGAGCGCATGCTCGCGACCCGCTTCAACCGGCCCGGGCACGAGATCTTCGACCACTACACGTACGTGATCGCCTCCGACGGCGACCTCGAGGAGGGCGTCGCGTCGGAGGCGTGCTCGCTCGCCGGCCACCTCGGCCTCGGCCGCCTGATCGCGTTCTACGACGACAACCACATCTCGATCGAGGGCGACACCGCGCTCGCGTTCACCGAGGACGTCGGCAAGCGCTTCGAGGCCTACGGCTGGCACGTCATCCAGCTCGGCGAGGACATCGCGCTCGACCGCCTGGAGCAGGCGCTGACCGACGCGCGCGCGGAGGAGGACCGCCCGAGCCTGATCATCGTGCGCACGCACATCGCCTACGGCTCGCCGAACAAGGTGGACACGCACGGCGCCCACGGCTCGCCGCTCGGCGAGGAGGAGATCCGGCTGACCAAGGAGGTCTACGGCTATCCGAGCCTGGAGCCGTTCTTCATCCCGGACGAGGCGCTCGAGCACTTCCGGGAGTGCGTGCCCAGGGGCGAGGAGCTCGAGGCCGAGTGGCGCGAGCGGCTGGACGCCTACCGGTCCGAGCACCCGGACCTCGCCGCCGAGCTCGAGCGCATCGTCGCCCGCCGGCTCCCCGACGGCTGGGACGCCGAGGTGCCGAAGAAGGGGCCGGAGTCGGGCATGATCGCCACCCGCAAGTCCTCGCAGGACGTGATCCAGTGGGTCGCCGCAGGCGTCCCCGAGCTCGTCGGCGGCTCGGCCGACCTCGCGCCGTCCACGCTCACCCTGATCGCGGACGGCGGCTCGGTCGAGGCCGGCGAGTACGCGGGCCGCAACCTGCACTTCGGCATCCGCGAGCACGGCATGGGAGCGGTCGTCAACGGCCTCGTCCTGCACTACTTCCGCGCCTACGGCGCCACGTTCCTGATCTTCAGCGACTACATGAAGGGCGCGATGCGGCTCGCCGCGGTGATGCGGATCCCGTCGGTCTTCGTGTTCACGCACGACTCGATCGGCCTCGGCGAGGACGGGCCGACGCACCAGGCGATCGAGCAGCTCGCGAGCCTGCGCGCCACGCCGAACGTCAACGTCGTGCGCCCCGCCGGCTTCAATGAGACCGCGCTCGCCTGGCAGTTCGCCGTGTCGGCGACCGAGACGCCGACCGTGCTCGCGCTCTCGCGCCAGGGCGTGCCGACCTGGGACCCCGCGGCCGTCCCCGCCGATGCGATCGATCGCGGCGCCTACGTGCTCAAGGACGCCGAGGGCGGCGAGCCGGACGTGATCCTGATGGGCACCGGCTCCGAGGTCCACGTCGCCAACGACGCCGTGAAGCTGCTGGAGGCCGACGGGGTGCGCGTCCGGCTCGTGAGCATGCCGTGCCTCGACCGCTTCGCCGCCCAGGACGAGGCCTACCGCGACAGCGTGCTCCCGCCCGGCGTGCGGGCCCGCGTCGCGGTCGAGGCGGCGAGCCCGCTCGGCTGGCACCGCTGGGTCGGCGAGGCGGGCGACATCGTCGCGATGGAGGGGTTCGGCGCCTCGGCCCCGGCCAAGGCGCTCTACCAGCACTTCGGGTTCACCGGCGAGAACATCGCCCGGCGCGCCCGGGCGGTGATGGGCTGAGAACTCCGCTAGCGTCCGGCCGACACACGAAGCGAGGCGCGGGATCCGGGTAGGCCAGACCCGGGGACATCGACGAGAATCAAGGAGCAGGCGTGATGCAGATCGGCTTCGTCGGCCTGGGCCGCATGGGCGGCAACATGGTCCACCGGATCCTCCGCGACTCCGATCACGAGGTCGTGGCCTTCGATCCCAATCCCGACGCGGTATCCGCCGCCGAGGGCCACGGCGCGACGGGGGCGTCCGCGCTCGACGAGCTTGTCGCCGGCCTGCGGGCGCCCCGGACGGTCTGGGTGATGGTCCCGTCGGGCAAGATCACCGAGGGCACGATCGCGCAGCTCGCCGAGCGCCTGGAGCCGGGCGACACGATCGTCGACGGCGGGAACTCGAACTGGCACGACGACGTCCGCCGGGCGGGCGAGCTCGAGCCGCGGGGCCTGAACTATGTCGACGCCGGCACGTCGGGCGGCGTCTGGGGCCTCGAGGTGGGCTACTGCCTGATGGTCGGCGGGCCGGACGAGGCCGTGGAGCGCCTCGCGCCGATCCTCGACGTGCTCGCGCCGCCGGACGGCTGGCGGCACTTCGGCCAGTCCGGCGCCGGGCACTTCGTGAAGATGGTCCACAACGGCGTGGAGTACGGGATGATGCAGGCCTACGCCGAGGGCTTCGAGCTCATGCACAAGTCGGAGTTCCCCATCGAGCTCAAGGAGGTCGCGGCGCTCTGGAACCGCGGCTCGGTGGTGCGCTCGTGGCTGTGCGAGCTGGCCGAGCGCGCGTTCGACCAGGAGGGCAACGACCTCGCGGCGCTCGAGGGCTGGGTCGACGACTCCGGCGAGGGCCGCTGGATGATGGCCGACGCGCTCGACCACGCCGTGCCGGTGCCCGCGCTCGCCGCCTCCCTGTACGCCCGCTTCTACTCGCGCAAGAACGGGGACTACTCGGCCCGCGTGCTGGCCGCGCTGCGCAACCAGTTCGGCGGCCACGTGGTCCAGAGGGCGAAGACCTGATGGCGGTCGAAGTCAGTCCGCACCTGCGCTCGCAGCCCGAGAACCCGCTCATCCTGGGGCTCGAGCGCCTGCCGGTGCCGGCCACCACGCTGGCGATCTTCGGCGCCACCGGAGACCTCGCCCGCCGCAAGCTGCTGCCGGCCCTCTACAACCTCGCCCACGAGGGCGCGCTGCCCGAGCGCTTCAACCTCGTCGGGGTGTCGCGGCGCGAGCAGCCCGACGACGCCTTCCGGGACTTCGCGCGCGAGGCGATCGGCCGCTTCTCGCGCCGCGAGCCGGACGGGACCGTGCTCGACGGCCTGCTGAGCCGGATGCGCTACGTCGGCTTCTCGTTCGACGACCAGGACAGCTACGGCAAGCTCCGGGAGGCGATCGAGAAGCTCGACGAGGAGGGCGGCGGGAAGCTCAACCGCGCCTACTACCTCTCGACCGCGCCGGAGTACTTCCCGGTCATCACCAAGGCGCTCAAGGGGGCCGACCTCAACTTCGACCGCGAGGTCGACGTGCGGGCGATCATCGAGAAGCCGTTCGGGAGCGACCTGGAGAGCGCCCAGGAGCTGCAGGAGGTCGTCGCGCACGTCTTCCGCGAGCACCAGGTCTTTCGCATCGACCACTACCTGGGCAAGGAGACCGTCCAGAACGTGATGGCGTTCCGGTTCGCGAACTTCATGTTCGAGCCGGTCTGGAACCGCAACTACATCGACCACATCCAGATCACCGCGGCCGAGGACATCGGCATCGGCACCCGCGCGGGCTACTACGACTCCGCCGGCGCGCTGCGCGACCTCGTGCAGAACCACATGCTGCAGCTGCTGACGCTGGTCTGCATGGAGCCGCCGGCCTCCTTCGAGGCCGACAAGGTGCGCGACGAGAAGGTCAAGGTCCTGCACGCGATCACCCCGCCGACGCCCGAGGAGGTCCGCGACCACACGGTCCGGGCGCGCTACACGGCCGGGATCGAGGGCGGCGACGAGGTCGGCGGCTATCTCGAGGAAGAGGGCGTCCCGCAGGACTCGAACACCGAGACCTACGCCGCGCTGCACCTGGACGTCCACAACTGGCGCTGGGCGGGCGTGCCGATCTTCCTGCGCACCGGCAAGCGCCTCGCGCGCAAGGTGACGGAGATCGCCGTCCAGCTCAAGCCGGTGCCGCACCTCGCCTTCCAGTCGCACGGGTCGGTCGGGGTGCAGCCGAACCAGCTGATCCTGACCGTGCAGCCCAATGAGGGCGTGTCGCTGTCGCTGGGCGCGAAGATCCCCGGCTCGAGCATGCGGATCCGCCCGGTGAACATGGAGTTCCTCTACGGGTCGGCGTTCATGTCGGAGTCGCCCGAGGCCTACGAGCGGCTGATCCTCGACGCCATGCGCGGCGACGCCACGCTGTTCACGCGCAACGACGAGGTGCTCGCCCAGTGGGCGATCATCGAACCGATCCTGCAGGCCTGGCACGGCGACGACGACGTGCCGCTGCACGAGTACGCGTCCGGCTCGTCGGGCCCGCAGGCGGCCGACGGGCTGATCGCGCCGCACCGCTGGAGGAGCCTCTAGATGGAAGACGTCTGGAGCGAGCAGGACACGACGCCGGCCGCGATCGAGGCGGCGCTGCGGCGCATGTTCGTCACACGCCACAAGGAGGAGCGCGCGTTCGTCCCGGCGCGGGTGATGAACATGGTCGTCGTCGTTGACGCCGAGTTCCGGGGTGAGATCGAGAACCGGCTCGAGCGCGTCGGCCGCTACCACCCGTCGCGGCTCGTGATCTGCGCGGTGGAGCACGGGCGGCGCAAGCTCGACGCGTGGGCGATGATCGGCACCGAGGACGCCCCGAAGTCCGGCTCGATCGCGGTCGGCCGCGAGCGCGTCGAGCTGCTGCTCGGCGAGCGTCACCTGGCCAAGCTCGACACGATCGTCGACCCGCTCGTGGTCACCGACCTCGCGACCATGGTGTGGGCGCCGCACGGGCATCCGGAGGCGATCGACGCGCTGCGGCGCCTCGTCCAGATCGTGCTGATCGACTCCCAGGACGAGCCGGACGTGGAGACCGCCCTGGAGCGCGCGGAGCACATGGCCGAGTTCGCCTACGTCGTCGACCTGGCGTGGCTGCGCTCAACGCCGTGGCGCGAGCGCGTGGCGGCCGCGTTCGACTCGCCGCGGCGGCGCTCCGACCTGAAGTCGATCGCTTCCGTGACCGTCCGCCAGCGCGAGGACTCGCTGGCGGCCGGGCTGCTGTTCTGCGGCTGGCTGAGCTCGCGCCTGGGCTGGAAGCCGGGCTCGATCTCGCACGCCTCCGGGCGCTGGCGCGCGCACGCGAGCTCCCGCCGCCAGGAGGTGAAGTTCACGCTCCAGCCGGTGCACCAGAACGCGCCGGGCCTGGCCGGCGTGACGATCGAGCTGGCGTCGGGCGCGGCCATGTCGCTGGACCGCGCGCCGGGCGGGCTGCGCGCGATGCGCCGCGACCGCGACGGCACCGAGCGCGAGTGGACCGTGATGGGCGCGTCCCGCGGCGAGGCGGGCATTCTCGGCGAGGGCGTGCGCCAGGCGCTGCTGCGCGATCCGACCTACCGTCCCGCCCTCGATTGCGCGCAACAAATGGTCGCATGACCACCACGGGTTCGACACACACGACCGGGCGCGGGTGCGCACGCGGAGCAGGGTCGCATGACCACCACGGGCTCGACAGATACGACCGCACGCGGACGCGGGGTCTGATGACCACCACGGGTGCGACACATACGATCGGGCGCGGAGCGGGGGTGGCGTGATGGAGATCCGGGTGTCAGACGATCCGGCGGCGGCGCTGACGGAGATCCTCGTGGACACGGTGAGGGAGGGCGGCCACGTCGTGCTCACCGGCGGCTCGACGCCGGCGCGCGCCTACGAGGCGGCCGCCGAAGCCGACTGGAGCCACGTCACCGTCTGGTTCAGCGACGAGCGCTGCGTCCAGCCGCAGGACCCGTGGTCGAACGTCGCGATGGCCGACCGCGCGCTGCTCGGGCGGCTGCCGAAGGACTCCCGGCCGCCGGTGTACCGCATGGAGGGCGAGCTCGAGCCGGAGATCGGGGCCGCGAACTACGAGGCGCGCATCCGCGAGCACGTCGGCAACGAGCCGCGGTGGGACCTGCTGCTGCTCGGCCTCGGCCCGGACGCCCACTGCGCGTCGCTGTTCCCCGGCAAGCCCGAGGTGGAGGAGCGCTCGCGCCTCGTGGTCGGGGTCGAGCACGCCGGCTGGGAGCCGCACGTGCCCCGCATCACGATGACGCTCCCGTGCCTGAACGCCGCGCGGCGGGTCGTCTTCCTCGTCACCGGGTCCGACAAGGCGCCGGCGATGCGGCGCGCGTTCGGCGACCCGCCGGACGCGGCGTCCCCGGCCGCGCACGTGCGCCCGCGGGCGGGGGAGCTGCTGGTGCTATGCGACGCCGCCGCGGCCGCGGAGCTGGAGCCATGAGCGACCAGTTCATCGGCGTCGACGTCGGCGGCACGAAGATCGCGGTCGCGACGCTGCAGGCCGGGCAGCTCTCGGAGCCGGTCCTGCACCACACCGAGCAGACCTCGCAGGAGGCGCTGATCGAGCAGCTCGTGGAGGCGATCGACGCCGCTCGCGGGCCGGACGCGCGGGCGGTCGGCATCGGCGTGCCGTCGGTGATCGAGTTCGCGACGGGGCGGATCCGCTCGAGCGTGAACATCCCGCTGCACGACCTCGCGCTGCGCGAGCTGCTGACCGACCGCGTCGGGCTCCCGGTGTACGTGGAGAACGACGCGTCGGCGGCCGCGCTGGCCGAGGCCTTCGACGAGGGCCGGCTGGTCTGCGCGCATCTCGTGCTGTTCACGATCGGCACCGGCGTGGGCGGCGGCTGGGTGCTCAACGGGCGCCTGTACCGGGGGGCGACCGGCGCCGCCGCCGAGGTCGGCCACACGATCGTCGGGCGCGACCTCAGCACCGGCGACGGCGGGACGCGCGACGAGTTCCCGCAGCCGGGCTCGCTGGAATGGCTCGCCTCCGGCCGGGCGCTCGACCGCCTGGCCGACGCCGCGGCGGAGGAGCATCCGGAGTCGTTCCTCGGGCGGCGGGTCGCGATCGGGGGCGACGTGGACGGCTACGACGTCGTGGAGGGGGCGAAGGCGGACGACGCGATCTGCATCGAGACCCTGCGCATCCTGGGCGAGCGCCTGGGGGTCGGGATCGCGAACGCGATCAACACGTTCGACCCGCTCGAGGTCGTGATCGGCGGCGGCGTGTCGAACGCCGGCGACCTCCTGCTCGAGCCCGCGCGCGCGGCGGCGGCCCGCCATGTCGTGCCCGGCGGGTCGATGCCGCGGATCCGGGTCGCCCGCCACGGGCCGCGCGCGGGCGTGCTCGGGGCGGCGCTGATCGCCGCGCAGGAGTACGCCGAGGACACCGGGAAGACCCTGCAGAAGGCCGTGGAGGGATCGGCATGAGGATCGCCTGCGCGTTCGACCACGCGGGGTTCCCGCTCAAGCCGCTGGTGCTCGAGGTCGTCGAGTCCGAGGGCCACGAGCCGGTCGACCTCGGCACGTGGTCGACCGATCCCGTCGACTACCCGGACACGGCGCGCGCGGCCGCCGAGGCCGTGCGCTCGGGGGACGTCGACCGGGCGGTGCTCGTGTGCGGCTCGGGCGCCGGGGTGGCGGTCGCCGCCTGCAAGTTCCCCGGCATCCGGGCCTGCACCGCGCACGACACCTACACCGGCCACCAGTCGGTCGAGCACGACGACGTGAACGTCCTGTGCCTCGGCGCCCGCGTCGTCGGCCCGGCGCTGGCGGGCGACATCGTGCGCGCCTACCTGCGCGCCGCGTTCACCGGCGAGGACCGGCACGTGCGCAGGCTGGCGAAGATCGACGGGATCGAGCGCGAGTTCCTGCGGGACGACTGAGGTGGCGACTGCCCGGGCGGACGAGCGCGACTACCTGCCGATCGCCGAGCACGGGCTGATCGGCGACCTGCACACGGTCGCCCTGGTCGGCACCAACGGGACGATCGACTGGTACTGCTGCCCGTCGTTCGACGCCCCGAGCGTCTTCGGGGCGATCCTCGACCGCGAGCGGGGCGGCTTCTACGCGCTGCGGCCGGAGGGCGGCGACTGGTCGTCGCGGCAGCTCTACTTCCCGGACACGAACATCCTCATCACGCGCTTCTTCAGCCCGGCGGGCGTGGGGGAGGTGCAGGACTTCATGCCGATCGCCACGCCCGGCGAGGGGATGCACCGCCACCGGCTGCTGCGGCGCGTGGCCGTCGTGCGGGGGAAGATGCGGTTCGCGATCGAGGTCCAGCCGCGCTTCGACTACGGGCGCGCCGAGCACGAGGTCGAGATGCACCCGCACGGGGTGCTGTTCCGGTCGTCCGCGCTCACGGTCGCGCTCGAGGGCGCGATCGCGCGCCGGGGCGGCGCCGAGGAGCGCGTCCAGCGCGACGGCCAGGGCGTGCGGGCGGCGTTCGAGCTCGAGGCGGGGGAGTCGAAGACGTTCGTGCTCGAGCGCGTGAAGCCCGATCACATCTGCCGGCCGTTCACCGAGCACGAGACGCACGAGCTGCTCCGGGAGACCGTCGGCTACTGGCGGCGCTGGGTCGGGCACTCGCGCTACCGCGGGCGCTGGCGCGAGATGGTCGCGCGCTCGGCGCTGACGCTGAAGCTGCTCACCTACGCGCCGACCGGCGCGCTGGTGGCGGCGCCGACGACCTCGCTGCCCGAGCAGCTCGGCGGCGAGCGCAACTGGGACTACCGCTACACCTGGATCCGAGACGCCGCGTTCTCCTTGTACGGCCTGCTCCGGCTCGGCTTCACCGAGGAGGCGCAGGCGTTCATGGGCTGGCTCACCGACCGCACGCGCGAGTGGCGGATCGGCCCTTCCGGCCCGCTGCAGATCATGTACGGGATCGACGGCCGGGCGGAGCTGCCCGAGGAGGAGCTCACGCACCTGAGCGGCTACCGGGGCTCGGCGCCGGTGCGGGTCGGCAACGGCGCCGCCAACCAGTGCCAGCTCGACATCTACGGCGAGCTGATCGACTCCGTGTACCTGTTCAACAAGTACGGCGCGCCGATCTTCCACGAGACGTGGGGCAACGTCCGGCGAATCGTCGACTGGCTCTGCGAGCACTGGGACGACGTCGACGAGGGCATCTGGGAGACGCGCGGCGGCCAGAAGGACTTCACGTACTCGCGGCTGATGTGCTGGGTCGCGATCGAGCGGGCGATCCGGATGAATCGGGCGCGGGGGCTGCCCGGGGACATCGTCCGCTGGCTCAACGAGCGCGACCGGATCTACAACCAGATCATGCTCAAGGGCTGGAATCGCGAGCGCTCCGCGTTCGTCCAGCACTACGGCTCCGACGTGCTCGACGCCTCGATCCTGCTGATGCCGCTGGTGCTGTTCATCGCCCCGCGCGACCCGCGCTGGCTGGCGACGCTCGACGCGATCGGCAATGAGCTGGTGTCCGACTCGCTCGTCTACCGCTACAACGTCGAGGCCTCGCCCGACGGCCTGCGCGGCGAGGAGGGCACGTTCTCGATGTGCTCGTTCTGGTACGTCGAGGCGCTCACCCGCGCGGGGCGGTTGGACGAGGCGCGGCTCGCGTTCGAGAAGATGCTCACGTACGCGAACCACCTGGGGCTGTTCTCCGAGGAGATCGGCCCGACCGGCGAGCTGCTCGGGAACTTCCCCCAGGCGTTCACGCACCTGGCGCTGATCAGCGCCGCCCACAACCTGGACCGGACCCTTGGATGAGGAGGCATTGAGGATGCGCGTTGTCGAGTGCGACATCTGCGGCGAGACGATCTCCGCCGCATCCGACGAGGAGCTGACGCGGCGCCTCGGCGATCACCTGTCGTCCGAGCACGCGACCCAGTCGCGCCCGCAGGAGCTGGCCGAGACCGTGGCGCAGGAGGCCTACGAGGCGACCGACTCCTGAGCCGGTGAGCCGCGTCGCCGTCATCGGCGCGACCGGCCACGTCGGGACGTACCTCGTCCCCCGGCTGGTGCGGGCGGGGCACGACGTCGTGGCGCTGAGCCGGGGCGAGCGCGAGCCGTACCGCCCGGCGCCGGAGTGGCGGGCCGTCGAGCGGATCGCGGTCGACCGCGAGGCCGAGGACGCGGCGGGGACGCTCGGCGAGCGGATCGCGGCGCTGGAGGCCGACGCGGTCGTCGACATGATCTGCTTCACGGCCGCCTCCGCCCGCCAGCTCGTCGACGCGCTGCGGCCGGCGCGGCCGCTCCTGGTGCACTGCGGGACGATCTGGGTGCACGGCCCGGCGGCGCGCGTGCCGGTCACGGAGGACGAGCCGCGCACCGCCTACGGCGAGTACGGCAGCGGGAAGGCGGCCGTCGAGTCATTGCTGCAGCGCGAGACGGTGGCCGGCGGGGTTCCGAGCGTCGTGCTCCACCCCGGGCACATCACCGGCCCCGGCTGGCCGGTCATCACGCCGGCCGGCAACCTCGACGCGGGCGTCTGGCGCCGCCTGGCCACCGGCGAGCCGCTCGCGTTGCCCGACCTCGGGCTCGGCGTGCTGCACCACGTCCACGCCGACGACGTGGCGCAGGCCTTCGAGCGGGCGCTGGCGCGGCCGGCGGCGATCGGCTCGAGCTTCCACGTCGTGTCCGGGCAGGCGATGACGCTGCGCGGGCTGGCGGCCGGCGTCGCCGCCTGGTTCGGCCGCGAGCCGGCGCTCGACTTCGTCGGCTGGCCGGAGTTCGAGCGCCGGGCGGGCGCCGAGCACGCCGCGGTTACGCGCGAGCACGTCGAGCGCAGCATCGCGGCGAGCATCGACCGCGCCCGCGCCGTCCTCGGCTACGCGCCCCGCTACTCCTCGCTGGACGCTCTGCACGAGGCGCTCCGCTGGCTCGTCGCCAACGGCCGGGCCGACGTCGGCGGGCAGGACTTCTAGCTCTGGCCGCGGGGCGGGCTCGGCGAACCGCTTGCAGGACCTTCCAGCCGTGCTGCGGGCCGGGCGAACTGCGGGCAGGTGAGGGGGAGCCCGAGTTGCCTCGCGGAATCGATCATCGCCACGCAAGTGGTGGCTTACGTTTGTCG
>JBIOTP010000397.1:0-14780 GCA_044865965.1 Solirubrobacteraceae bacterium | reverse complement strand
ACGCCGCCAAGGATGCGATCGACCATCGCCGCCCGGTGACCGGCGAGTTCCCGATCCGCAACGTCAACCGCACGGTCGGCGGGCTGCTGTCGAGCGCCGTCACCCAGGTCCACGGCGCGGCCGGGCTGCCCGCGGAGACGATCCGCTTCACGCTGCGCGGCTCCGCCGGGCAGTCGTTCGGCGCGTGGCTCGCGCCCGGCGTCGAGCTCACGCTGATCGGCGACGCCAACGACTACACCGGCAAGGGCCTGTCGGGTGGCGTGCTCGCGGTGCGCCCGCCGGACGCCGCGACGTTCGCCGCCGAGGAGAACGTGATCGTCGGCAACACCGTCTTGTATGGGGCCACCGCGGGCCGCGCGTTCTTCCGCGGGCTGGCGGGCGAGCGCTTCGCCGTGCGCAACTCCGGGGCGAGCGCGGTGGTCGAGGGCATCGGCGACCACGGCTGCGAGTACATGACCGGCGGCCGCATCGTCATCCTCGGGCCGACCGGGCGCAACTTCGCGGCCGGCATGAGCGGCGGCATCGCCTACGTGCTCGACGAGGCCGGCACGTTCGGCCGCCGCTGCAACACTGAGCTTGTCGGCTTCGACGAGATCGACGAGGCCGACGCGCGCGCGCTGCACGGGTTGATCGAGGAGCACCACCTGCGCACGCAGTCGCCGGTCGCCGCGCGCGTCCTGCGCGCCTGGCCGGAGTACCTGCCACGCTTCGTGAAGGTGATGCCGCACGACTACAAGCGGGCGCTGCGCGAGCTGGCCGAGCAGGCGCCCGAGCAAGCGCTCGAGCCGGCCGCGTCGACCGGCGGCGAGGGCTTCGTGACGACCGAGCGGGCCGCCTAGTGAGCTGGCTCGTCTACCTCATCACGATCGCGATCGGCGGGCTGATCATGGGCGGCCTGGCCCGGCTGGCGCTGCCGGGGCCCGATCCGATGTCGCTCTGGGCGACCATGCTGGTCGGGATCGGCGGCTCGTTCATCGCCGGCCTGATCGTCTACGTCATCACCGGCGGCCGGTACTGGGGCGCCGGCTGGCTCGTGTCGTTCACCTGCTCGGTGGGGATCGTGTATCTCGTGCGGCGGTCGCGTGGGGGTGGGTTGACGGATCCTGGCCGCGTGGATCGCCGGGGTCGCTAGGCGGGCTCGGCGAACTTCTTGCAAGGTAGGTCACGCTCGGATAACCGACCCCCCACCTGCCGCCGTTCGTCGGCCCCAGCTCGGCGACGGCCGCCAATAGCCGCTCCGCATCCGCCGCGTCGTTGTAGTGCAGGAACCCGGCCCGCACCGCGCCACGAGGCGCCAACCCGAGCACGCGCTCGAGCTCCCACGCGTAATAGTTCCCATGCCACACGGCGATCTCGCGCGCGGCCAACGCCGCCGCGACCTCGCGCGACGACAGTCCGGCCACGGTGAACATCACCGTCGGCGCGCGGTCGGGCGCGGCGCCGTACAACGTCACGTGCTCCATCGCGCCGAGCCCGTCGAGCGCGCTCGCGAGCAGCGCCTCCTCGTGCACCCGGACGCCGTCGAAGTCCAGCTGGAGCATGTACTCCGCCGCCGCGCGCACGCCGGCGAGCGCCTCGAACGGGAGCGTCCCGAGCTCCCACCGGTCGGGCGCCGCGTCGGGCGAGGGCGCGAGCTTGTCGGGGTGGTAGGCCTCGAGCAGCTCCGGAGTGGCGCACAGCACGCCGACGTGGGGCCCGAACCACTTGTAGGCCGAGCACGCGAACGCGTCGCAGCCGAGCGCGACGACGTCGTGGCGGCGGTGCGGCGTCGCGTGGACGGCGTCGACGTACACGCGCGCGCCCGCGGCGTGGGCGGCGGCGGAGATGCCTGCCACGTCGGGCACCGTGCCGACGGCGTTGGAGGCGGCCGTCAGGGCGACCCAGCGCGTGCGCTCCGACAGCACGGCCTCGACGGCGGAGACGGGGAGCTCGAGCGTCTCCGGCTCGGGCTCGGCGAAGCGCACCGCCGCGCCGGCACGCTCCGCGGCGATCACCCATGGCCGCACGTTGGCGTCGTGGTCCAGGCGCGTGACCACGACCTCGTCGCCCGGGCCGAGCTCGCGGCACACGGTCGCCGCGAAGCGCATCGTCAGCGCGGTGAAGCTCGCCCCGAACGCGATCCCCGCCGGCTCGGCGCCGAGCAGCGCGGCGCACGCCGCGCGCGTGCTCGCCACGAGCTCGTCGGTGGCGCGTCCGGCCGCGAACACGCCGCCCTGGTTGGCGGTGCGGCCGGAGCGCATCCAGCCGGCCATCGCCTCGATCGCGGCGTCGACCATCTGGCTCCCGGCCGGCCCGTCGAGCCGTGCCCAGCCGCCGTGCAGCCCGGGGAAGCGGTCGCGGTTCACGCGAGCTCCCGGGCCGGCCCGTCGAGCCGTGACCAGCCGCCGTGCAGCCCCGGGAAGCGGTCACGGTTCACGCGAGGTCCCGGGCCAGCGCGGCGTCGTGCGGGTACGTGAGCAGGTCGGCGGCGTCGGCCGGCGGCAGCCAGCGCAGCTCGTCGACCTCGTGCCCGGAGGCGAACTCGCCGCCGGCGGGCTCCATAAGCCAGTAGCGCACCACCTTCGCGCGGCCCTTGCGGTCGCGGTAGGAGGTCGCCGGCAGCTCCTCGGCGAGCGTGCACTCCAGGCCGGTCTCCTCGCGCACCTCGCGCAGCGCGCCCTCCTCCCAGCCCTCGCCCGGGTCGAGCTTGCCCTTGGGGAACGACCAGTCGTCGTACTTGGGCCGGTGCACGACCGCGATCTCGCCGCTCGGCTGCCGGACCACGCCGCCCGCCGCCTTGACCTCCGCCGCCTCCGGATCGACCGCCATGGAGCGGGCATGCTGGCAGACTGCGGGCCGTGGCCGTCCTCCCGACCGTGTGCGTGATCGGTGCCGGGTCCTCCGGGATCGCGGCCGTCAAGGCGCTGCACCAGCGCGGGTTCGAGTTCGACTGCTTCGAGAAGTCCGATCGCGTCGGCGGCAACTGGGTGTGGCGCAACTCCAACGGGATGTCCTCGGCCTACCGCTCGCTGCACATCAACACCTCGCGCGATCGGATGGAGTACTCGGACTTCCCGATGCCGAGGACGTATCCCGACTTCCCGCACCACACGCTGATCGCGGCGTACTTCGACGCTTACGTGGACCACTTCGGGTTCCGGCACAGGATCACGTTCGGGACGGGCGTCGAGCATGCGTCAAAGGAGGCGGACGGGCGCTGGCGGATCGCGCTCGACACGGGCGAGGTCCGCCACTACGACGCGCTGGTGGTCGCCAACGGCCATCACTGGGACATGCGCTGGCCCGAGCCGCCGTTCCCGGGCTCCGACGTCTTCGCCGGCCGCCGGCTGCACTCGCACCAGTACACGGGCGAGGACCCGCTGTTCTTCGAGCGCCGGCGCGTGGTGGTGCTCGGGATGGGCAACTCGGCGATGGACATCGCGGTGGAGGCGTCGAAGTCCGCGGCGGCGACGTTCCTCGCCGCGCGGCGCGGCGCGTGGGTGATCCCCAAGTACGTGTTCGGGCGTCCGCTGGACCAGATCTCGACGGTGCCGAAGGTGCCGTTCAAGATTCGCCAGAAGACCACCGAGGCGATTCTGCGCGCCACCGTCGGCGACATGGAGCGCTACGGCCTGCCGCGCCCGGACCACCGCCCGCTGGAGGCGCACCCGACGGTCTCCGACGAGATCCTCACGTCGCTGACGCACGGCGACATCACGCCCAAGCCGAACATCGCGCGGCTCACGGAGCGCACGGTCGTGTTCGCCGACGGCAGCGAGGAGGAGGCCGACACCGTCGTCTACTGCACCGGCTACAAGGTGACGTTCCCGTTCTTCGACGAGGACTTCATCTCCGCGCCCGAGAATGACCTGCCGCTGTACCGGCGCGTCTTTCACCCGGACGTGCCGGGCGTCTACTTCCTCGCCCTGCTGCAGCCGCTCGGCGCCACGATGCCGCTCGCCGAGGCGCAGTCGCAGTGGGTCTGCGACCTCCTGAGCGGCCGCTACGCGCTGCCGCCGCGGGCGGAGATGCTCGCCGACATCGCGCGCGAGCGCGCGGCGATGCGCAAGCGCTACGTGGCCTCCAAGCGGCACACGATGCAGATCGACTACGACGACTACATGTTCGATCTGCGGCGCGAGCGCCGCCGCGGCACCCGCCGGACCGGCCGCTAAGGTGCCTCGGATGCGACTCCGCCTGGTCCTGCCGTTCGCCTGCCTGCTCGCACTCGCCGTTCCCGCCACCGCGTCCGCGGCCGTGGTCGTCGGAATCTCGGAGAACCAGCCGACGATGTTCTCCGACCCGTTGTTCCGGCAACTCGGGGTCAAGCACGTGCGGGTCGTCATGTCCTGGAACGTCATGACCAGCGGCGACGACGAGCTGTCGCGGGTCACGCAGTACCTGCAGGCGGCGCAGGCGTCGGGGATCGACCCGCTCGTGACGTTCGAGCACACGCGCGGCGACGCGTCGCGCTGCAACCTGCGCCGCAACTTCAACCGAAACGTCTGCCGGCTGCCCTCGGCGTCCGCCTACCGGACCAACGTCAGCCTGTTCCTGAGGCGGTTCCCGAGCGTGAAGCTGATCGCGCCGTGGAACGAGGCGAACCACTTCACGCAGCCGACCTCGCGCAACGCACGCGCGGCCGCCGGCTTCACGAACATCGTCCGCCAGCTGTGCCCGAGCTGCAAGCTGGTCGTGGCCGACATGCTCGACCAGGCCGACGACCCCACGTCCAAGCGGCCGACGTTCTTCAAGACCGCGTCCTACATCCGGGCGTTCCGCCGCGCGCTGAAGGTCCCGCGGACGATCTGCGGCATCCACAACTACTCGGACGTCAACCGCTTCCGCAGCACCGGCACGCGGGCGCTGATCGCGGCGCTGGGCTGCAGGGAGATCTGGCTGACGGAGACCGGCGGGCTGTACAGCTTCGGCTCGTTCTGGTCCAGCCGGACCAGGAAGGGCTGCCGGTCGGCCGCGTCGTGCCAGCTGCGCGCGACCAAGTACCTGTTCAAGCTGGTGAGCTCGCAGCGGCGGATCAAGCGCGTGTACGACTACACGTGGTTCGGCGCGGTCACCGCCCGCTTCGACGCGGGGCTGGTCGCGAAGGGCCAGAAGCGCCCGGCCTACGACGAGGTCGCCAAGCACATCTGAGCTGGCCGAATATCGGGGTCGCGCGGCGCGGGGATGGGCTAGCCTCGCGGCATCTGGAGGGTCGTGCATACGTGGCGGGCGGCCGCGGCGGCGGTTGCGCTCGCGCTGCTCGCCGCGCCAGCGGCCGCGCCGGCGGCCGGCCCGGGCCCGCGGCCCTACTTCGACATCCGTGAGGGCCGCGCCGCCACTCCCGCCGCGCCGCGCGCCGGCGCCGCCTCGGCGCGCGCCGCGCTGCGGCGCTCGCTGGGCGCGCAGGCGGTCGTCGACGTCGATCCGCTGACCGCGACGCCGCGCGTGGTCGCGCGGCTCGACGGCGCGCTCACCGGGCCGAGCGCGACCAGCGACCGCGTCGGCCTCGCCGAGCGCTATGTGCGCTCGCACCTCGCCGCGCTCGGGCTCACGACGGACGACCTGGGCTCGCTGGGCGTCCCCGAGCGGATCGCGGGCGGCGGCGTCGAGCAGGTGCGCTGGCGGCAGACGTACGGAGGCATCCCGGCGTTCGACAACGACCTGCGCGTGAACCTCGCGCGCGACGGCCGGGTGCTGAGCGTGCTCGGCTCGCCCCGGCACGACCTGAAGGTCGCCTCGACGACGCCCGCGCTGGACGCCGCCGGCGCGGTGCGCCTGGCGATGCGGGATGCGGGCACGGCGGGCTCGGTGCGCGTCGCCCGCGGCCCGAGCGGCCCGCGCCGCGAGACCGAGTTCGCGTCCGGCGACAGCGCGCGTCTGGTCCTGTTCGGCGACGGCGCGCGCGTGCGGCTGGCGTGGCGCGTGCTGCTGTTCGCGGGGCACGGCGCCGTCTACGACACGATCTTCGACGCCGGCACGCGCGCGCTCCTGCACCGCCAGAACCTCGTGAAGTCCGCCCTGCCGGCGGACGTGTGGGACTCCTACCCCGGCGACGCGCACCGGGTCGACCTGGAGCCCTGGCTCGGGCCGGGCGCGACGCGCCTGGAGAACCAGTACGTGCACGTCTATTCGGACGTCAACGACGACGACGTCGCAGACGCGAGCGTGACCGTCGGCTCGAGCACGTTCGACGAGGACGTGCACCCGGCGGCCGGCAGCTTCGTGTTCACGCTCCAGCCGTTCATGGGCACCGGCTGCTCGGACGCCACGAAGTGCTCCTGGAACCCGGGCGATCACGACTCCTGGCTCGTCAACCGCGAGCAGAACGCGGTCCAGGCGTTCTACCTGGCGAGCGTGTACCGCCAGCATCTGGCGGCGACGCCGATCGGGTTCGACGGCTTCGCCGGCGACGACCAGCTGCAGCTCAACACCGACGACGGCGCGATCGACTGGAACGACGGCTTCCACGCCGACAACGCGAACATGGCGACGCTGCCCGAGGGCCGCTCGCCGCGCATGCAGATGTACCTGTTCGGCGATGACCCGGACTGGCGCGCGGTCAACGGCGGCGACGACGCGGCGATCCTGTTCCACGAGTACACGCACGGCCTGTCGAGCCGCCTGATCACCGACAGCGACGGCTTCGCGGCGGTCAACTCGCCGCAGGCCGGCGCGATGGGGGAGGCCTGGAGCGACTGGTACGCGAAGGCGTTCCTCAACGAGCCCGACACCGCCGCGCCGGGCGAGATCGACATGGGCGTGTACACGGACCGCGCGCAGCACACGCTGCGCACGCAGGCGATGGACTGCCCGGTCGGCGCGGATCCGCAGAAGTGCCCCGGCACGCTGCGGGCCGGTTCGGGCGGCTACACGTACGGGGACTTCGGCAGGGTCGGCAGCGCTCCCGAGGTTCACAACGACGGCGAGATCTGGGGCGAGACGCTGTGGGACCTGCGGACGGCGCTCGGCGATGCGCCGGCGACGCGGCTGGTCACCGACGCGATGCGCCTGTCTCCGCCGGAGCCGAGCTTCCTCGACGAGCGCAACGCGATCCTGCAGGCCGACGTCGCGGCCACCGGCGGCGCGAACCGCGCGACGCTCTGGAGCCTGTTCGCCGCCCGCGGCATGGGCTACTACGCCTCCACGTCGGGCGGCTTCGACGCGCAGCCGGCTGAGGACACGTCGCCCCCGCCGGCGCCCGGCGGGCCGCGCGGCGCGATCGCCGGCACCGTCCGCGACAGCAGCACCGCGCGCCCGCTGGCGGGCGTCACGGTGTCCATCGGCGGGCTCGCGGCCGGGCCGGACGCGCTCGCCGCCACCACCGGAGCGGACGGGCGCTACCGGATCGACGGCGTCCCGGCCCGCACGTACGCCAACCTCGTGTTCGGCGGCAGCGGTGGGTACGAGCGCGCGATCGCCACGAGCGTCCAGGTGCTCGACGGACAGACGACGGTGCGCGACCAGGCGCTGCGCCGCGACTGGGCCGCGTCCGCGGGGGGCGCGACGGTCACTGCCGACAATGACCACTTCGTGGAGGACATCTACGGCGACTGCGGGCCGACGCGGGCGCTCGACGAGCTGCTCGACACCGGCTGGTCGACGTTCAACCCGACCAGCCCCAACGCGCCGCCCGGGCGCGGGGGCGACCCGGCGACCATGACCATCCGGCTCCCGGAGGCCGTCGACGTCAACCAGTTCCTGATCGATCCCGGCGCGATCTGCGGCGACGCCGACGCCTCTCAGACCAAGGACTTGAAGGTCGAGACGTCGCCGGACGGCACGACGTTCTCGCTTGCGGCGCAGGGCTCGTTCCCGGACTCCTCGGCCGGCGGCCGGCTCAACGCGGTCCCGGCGTCCGGCGACACGCACGCCGCCCGCTTCGTGCGCATCACGCTGCTCTCCCCGCTCGTCGCGGCCGGTTCCGGCGCCGACTTCATCGACCTGGCCGAGCTCGAGGTCGTCGGCACCCCCACCGCCCTGCCGAACCTCCTGCCGTCCGGCACGGTCAGCGCGAGCCCGGCGGCGGCCACGGTGGGCCAGACCGTGCGCTTCGACGCGTCGGGCATGAGCGACCCCGACGGCACGATCCGCGAGTACCACTGGAGCTTCGGCGACGGAGCGGGCGCCGACGGGGCGGCCGCGGAGCACGCCTACGGCGCCCCCGGGACCTACACGGCGACGCTGACGGCGGTCGACAGCCGGGGCGGCCGGGGCACGGCGACGGTCAGCGTGACCGTGACCGCGGCGCTCGTCGGGCCCGGGCCGCCGGTCACGCCGCCGCCGCGCAGGGCGACGCCACCGTCGATCACGCCGTCCTCCAGCGGCCGGCGCGGGGTCGCGGTGCGGGTGCGCTGCGATTCTCGCTGCAACGTTGCCGCCACGCTCACCGTCGACGCGCGGACCGCGCGGCGGCTGGGTACGGGGCGGCGCGTGGGGTCGGTCTCGCGCACGCTGGCGCGCGCCGGGCCGGCGACCGTGACCGTACGGCTGTCGGCGCGGGCCTTGCGCGCCTTGCGGCGACGTCACGTGCGCGTGCAGCGCGCGACCTTGCGCGTGACGGTGTCGGAGGCGGACGGCGACAGGCGCGTGGTATCGCGGGCCGTCCGGTTGCGCCTTTGAGCTGCGGCAGGCGAGGGGTCCGTCCCTCCGCGCGCGGGTGGGGCGCGGGCCGTCCGGCTGCGCATCTGCACTGCGGGCAGGTGAGGGGTCGGTTGACTGCGGCGCCGGGTGGGCGGGACGGGGGTGTATGACGAAATGTCGCTCCTGCCTGGTGAAGTTTCGTCAGCCACCCCCCTCAAAAGGGGCGCGCAAACGCTCGGCTCACCCACTCCCTCACCTGGCCGCCGTTCGCCGGCGTTACCCTGGCCCACCAAGGCTCACGGGTCCGGGAACGGCTGCAAAGGCACGCCGTGCGTCCGATCCCGCCCGCCGAGCTCGTACGCCCCGCCGGCCTCGGTGGCGAGCTCGAGCGACGTGCGGCCCGGGCGGCGGACGCGGAGGCGGACCTCCGCCAACCCGGCGTGCAGGACCTCGCGGTCGCCGGCGGCGGGGGCGCCGGTGACGCCCGCGTAGCGGAACGCGACCGTGTCCTCGAGATCGGCGTGGACCGCCACGCGGATCTCGACGCCGGTGCCCGGCACGATCGCCTCGAGGCGGCCCGGCGCGGCCGCGACGCGCACGCCCGGGATGTGGCCGAGGCCGCCGAGGCGGAACCGCTCGCCCGCCACGGAGACCGCGCCGTTGCCGATCCACGGCGTGGTCGCCCGGGCGACGCGCACGCGCGCGAGGGCGAGATCGAGCCAGACGTCGGAGGCGTCCTCGAAGCCGGCCGCGTGCAACCAGACCCAGCGCTCGGCGTGCTCGGCGCCCCAGTTGTGACCGACCGTCGCCCGCCACCCCACCAGGTCCACCGACCGGTCGACGATCTCCACGCGCCCGCTGGCGATGCCGTCGGGCAGCGGCGCCTCGAGCTTCGTGCGCGGAAGCGGCAGGCGGTACAGCGCGGCCGGGCGCAGGTGGCGCAGGGGCGGCTCGCCGCCCGCCAGGGCGATCTCCCACGCCGCCGAGCGCCCGCCCGCCCGGGCGGCGCCGCGGAAGCCGGCCGGCCCGGCGAGCGAGTCCGCGGGGAGCTCGGCCACCGACTCCTTCACCGCCGTCGGCGCGCCCTGTGAGGAGTCGAAGACCGTGCACCACAGCGCGGCCGAGCCCGCCTCGGCGCCGTCCAGCCGGTGGCGTGTGTGACGGATCCACAGCGCGCGCGCCGGCCGGCCTGGATCCGCGTCGCGGGCACTTAGGAACCACGACTCGTAGCGGCCGGCCACCCCACGAATTGTGCCGACCGGCAGAGCCGTGCTCGCGCGCGGCGGAGGGGGCCACGGTGCCGCCCGCGGGTCCCGTCCTCACGTGCCGCGGCGCCTTCATTGTGCCGTCCGATCGACCACGTACCGTGGGCGGCCGATGCCACTCTGCTTCATCGAGCCTCAGGACGCCATCCGGGTCATCGCGGAGTCCGTGGGCCGCGAGGCGCGGCGGCAGCTGCTCGGCGAGCTCGTCCGTGCCTGGGTGGACGAGATCCCGGAGAACGAGCTGGCGTCGCACTACGCGAAGGCGGTGGCCGACCTCGACGAGCACGACCTGTCGATGCTCGCGGCGTGGCACGCGTCGCTGGACGTCGGGACCCCCCTGGCGAACCGCGAGTTCCTGGTCGGCGCGTTCAAGGCGCTCGGCGAGAACCGGCGCGAGGCGCTGAAGATCGCCGCCGGCCTGCGCGGCGAGGACGCGTTCAACGCCGGCGTGGCGGAGGAGCAGGCGCTGGAGAGCGTGCTGCCGTGGCTCTCGCACGATCGCGCGGCCGAGCTCGCGGCCGAGTGCCTCGAGCTCTACTGCTGGGACCGCCTGGGCAACGAGAACTAGCGCGCGGGGAAAGAGGGCCGGTCGGGGGTGAGCAGCGCGTCGAGCTCCGCGATCGCTTGGTCGGTGTCGCGGAAGTGGATCGCGTGCATGCCCGCGGCGCGCGCCGGCGGGATGTTGATCTCGAGGTCGTCGACGAACGCGCACGCCTTGCCGGGCAACCCCAGGCGCTCGAGCGTGCGCGCGTAGATCTCCGGCTCGGGCTTGCGCACGCCTTCGAAGCCGGAGTCGACGACGAGCTCGAACAGCTCGTCGATGCGCAGCCGCTCGCGCCACAGCGGCTGCCACTCGCGGACGTTGTTCGTCAGTATCGCCAGCCGCACGCCGCGCTCGCGGAGGCTCGCGAAGTACGCGAACAGCGGCTCGTTGCGCTCCATCGTGCCCATCAGCCGCGCGCCGTAGCCGTCGAGGTCGACCTCGCGCGCGAGCAGCTCCGACAGCACGGCCTGCAGCTCGCCGAGGAAGTCGCCCTCGGACAGCTCGCCGCGCTCCAGCCGGAACAGCGGCGGCTCGCCGTCGCCCGTGGCGAGCCGGCGCATCGCCTCGTGCAGCGTGTCGACCGGGACGCCGAACTGCGCGTTGGCGCGGGCGAAGGCGTCCATCAGCGGCGTCGTGAGCACGCCGCCGAAGTCCGAGATCACGGCCCGCAGGGCCATCAGGCGCGGCGGATGACGTCGTAGCGGCCGACGCCCGTGCGCCCCTCGACGTGCCAGCGGTAGAACGCGCATTGCAGCCGCAGCGCGCCCAGGTCGAGCGTCGAGCAGCAGACCGCGTCGCCGGTGCCGCGGTACGGGTAGTCGTCGGACTTCTCCATCCACAGCTCGAGCCCGGCGCGGATCTGGCGGCCGTCGCGGTCGGTGGTCGTCGACAGCCGCGGCTCGTCGACCTCGCGGACCCGCTCGCGGTCGAGCGCCGCTGCCCACAGCGCCTCGTCGGCGTGGGTCTCGGCGCGCGCCGGGCGCACCGCGCTGAGCACGTAGCCGGTGCCGTCCGGCAGCCAGGCCGCGACCGTCCGCGTGAGCGCGATCCGGTCCCAGTCCGGGTTGCCCCACGCGTGCCCGCGCTGGCCGAGGCCGTTCACGGGGCGCCGGCGGCTGCCCGCGCGCACGCTGCCGTGGACGCGGCAGAGCTGCTCGTAGCCTTCCATCCCGCCCGCCTTCGCGACCGCCGTGCGGCGGCCGAGCGTGGCCGGCGGCGTGAGCGCCTCGAACGTCAGCGCGAACTCGACCTCGCCCTCGACACGCACCGCCCAGCGCTCCAGCGGCGCCTCGACGTCCGCCTCCGCGCCCGCCGCCCCCGCGAATGCGCCTACCGGCTCGCCGCCGGCGAACGCGACCGCCAGCGCGCTCGCCTGCGGCGCGCCATCCGCGCCGGCGCCGGTCGCGAGGTGCGCCAGGCCGTAGAGCTCGGCGTCCGGGTCCGCCCACGAGAACGTGACGGCGTCGGTGTCGCCCGGTGCGCGCGGCGGCCGCGGCGCCTCGAGCTCCGCGGCGCTCACCGCGGGCGGTCCAGCCGGTCGGGCTCCACGTCGACGGCGTGGCCGTCGACGTCATAGGGCGGCTGGCCGCGGCGGCCCATACGCACCTCCGCCGAGCGGATCATCCGCAGCGCGCCGCGCCGCAGGAGCAGCCCGCGCAGCACCGCGCGCGTGGGCGGCAGCAGGAACAACAGGCCGAAGACGTCGGTGATGAAGCCCGGCGTCAGCAGCAGCGCGCCGCCGAAGATCACGAGCACCCCGTCGATCACCTCGCGCGCGGGGATGCGGCGCTCCGCCACGGCGTCGTTGAAGCGCCGCCAGGCCGCGCGGCCCTGCGAGCGCATGAGCAGCGAGCCCAGGATCGAGTCCGCGACCAGCAGCGCGATCGTCCACCACAGGCCGATCTCGCGCCCGACCTGGATGATCACCGCCAGCTCGGCGATCGGGAGGACGATGAAGATGACGAGGAGGAGCAGCAGCATCGCGCTCTACGTTACGCGCAGCGCCTCGCCCGCGGGCTCGAGCGTGGTGCAGGACCCGGGCCGCTGCGCGGGCTCGTGATCCGTGCGCTCGGGCGCCGCGAGCTGGCGGGCACGCTGAACAGCTCGCTGGAGAAGCTCGCCGACGCCGTCAGGTGAGCGCGGGGGCGCCGCCGTCCACGCGCACGGCGGGCAGACGGTGCAGGCCCACCGTCTCTATCAGCGTGCGGATGTTCGGCTGCGGATGCGCGAGCCACAGGGTCTGCCCCTGCGCGCGCAGCCGCTGCGCCAGGCACGCGAGGTCGATCATCAGCGACGGGTCGGCGAACTTCAGCCCCGAGAGGTCGACGATGACGTCGCGCGTCGCGGTGAGGGCACTCGAGAACGCCCGCCGGCGGCGCCCGCTCGTGGTTCGGTCCTCATCCCCCTCGATCCTGAGGATCGCGAGCTCTGCATCGAAGCTGACGATGTCCGGCAACTTACCCCTCACCGGTCGGTAAGTACACCCCCCATTGCGCGGGAAATTTCTAGACTGGCCTCCGATGATCAACGAAGACGAGGTAATCGAGGCGCTCTCGAACGTCATCGATCCCGAGCTGGGGCTCGACTTCGTCGAGCTCGGCCTGGTCTACGGGATCGAGATCGACGGCGGCACCGTCGCAGTCACGTTCACGCTCACGACGCCCGCGTGCCCGATCGGCCCGCAGGTCTCCGAGCAGATGATGGAGTTCGTCGGCGAGGTCCCAGGGGTCGAGGAGGTCGTCCCGAACATGGTCTTCTCGCCGCCGTGGACCCCGGACAAGATGTCCGAGGACGCGAAGTTCGCGCTGGGGTATTAGCTCAGCCCACCGGCTCGGGCGCCCGCCGGGTCGGCTTCACGGGCGCCGCGGCCGCCATGAGCTCGGCCAGCGACGTGCGCAGCGCGTCGGCGAGCACGTCGAGGTCGGGCATCGCGTCGTAGTCGGCGAGCAGCCCGAAGTCGATGCCGCCGTTGTAGGACATGATCGCGACCGCGAGCGACTGGTGCTCGGGCAGGAACGCGACCGGGAACATCTCCTCGAGCTCGCGGCCCAGCAGATAGATCGGGAACTGCGGGCCGGGCACGTTGGTGACGAGCAGGTTGAACAGCCGCGTGGAGAAGTTCAGCCGCGACGCCTGGGCGAGGATCGTCGGCGGCGCGAGCGCCTCCATGCTGGCCAGCACCTCGGCGCCGACCGCCTGCTTGGACTCCTTCAACCCGTCCATCGCCTGGCACACCACGCGCAGGCGCGCGACCGGGTCCTCGATGTAGACCGGCAGCGGGCCGCGCATCGCGGCCAGCCGGTTGCCGAGCTGCGCGTGCTCGTCGCGCGCGCGGATCGAGACCGGGACCAGCGCGCGCAGCTCGAGCCCCTCGGTGCGCACGCCCCGCGAGCGCAGCCAGGTCCGCAGGCCGCCGGCCACGACGGCCAGCACGACGTCGTTGACGGTGCCGCCGAGGGCGTCCTTGACGCGCTTGAAGTCCTCGAGCTCGCTGCGCACGAACGCGAGCCGCCGGTGCGGGCCGATCGGGACGTTCAGCGTCGTCTCCGGCGCCGGGTTCAGGCCGGCCCAGGCGACCTCGCCGATCCCCTCGACCGCTTCGCGCAGCTGCTCGAGCGTCTGGGTCGGGCGCGTCGCCGCCGACACGGCATGCGCCGCGGCCTCGAACGGCAGCTGCGCCAGCCCGCGCAGGCCGCGCGCGGCGAGCCCCAGCGCGCTGGGTCCGGGGGCCGGCACCCACGGCTCGCCCTCGTGCGGGACGTCCCGCGGGACCACCGTGAGGTCGAACAGCACGGTCAGGAGGTCCATGCCCGCGATCCCGTCCACGAGCGCGTGATGGCTCTTGGAGATGATCGCGAAGCGCCCGCCCTCGAGTCCCTGCACGAGCCACATCTCCCACAGCGGCCGCGCGCGATCGAGCCGCTGGGAGTGGATGCGCGCCGCGAGCGCGCGCAGCTGCTCCTCCGAGCCCGGCTGCGGCAGCGCGGTGTGGCGCACGTGGTACTCGAGGTTGAACGCCGGGTCGTCGATCCACACCGGGCGCCCGGTCTCCAGCGGCGGGAACGCGAGCTTCTGGCGATAGCGGGGGACCAGATGCAGGCGCGAGCGGATGTGCCTGAGGCAGTCGTCGTAGGTAGGGCCGGGCCCCTCGAACACCATGACGGCGCCGACGTGCATGTGGCTGTTGTCTCGCTCCTGCGCGAGGAACGACGCGTCTACGGCCGATAGCCGGTCTCCATGGGCCTGCGCCATCGTGGCTCTCTCTCCCTTCTCGCTCGCCAGAACTCTAGTACCGGCATTCGTAAGTACGCACGGTTCCGGCGGCCGCCGATCACCGCCTGACACCACCCGGCGACCGGTTATGTGCCCCGGCACACTCCCGGGTCACCGTGCGGCGTCAGCCGGCGCCGGCG
>JBIOTP010000396.1:0-41005 GCA_044865965.1 Solirubrobacteraceae bacterium | reverse complement strand
CCGCAGTCGACCGCACTGGACCTTCAGCTCGTGCCGCCCCGCCAACGCCCCGCCAGCGCCAACAACACCACGATCAAACGACGAACGCCCTTGACAACTCCCTCTCCATATCAGTGGTTCCGGCCGGGAGTTCGGCGCGGGCCGGCGCCGCCGGAATGCGTCGAACTTTCGGCCGGGGCCACTAAGCCAGGGCGCGTGCAGCGACACGCAGCGGATCTCGTCCACCGGCTCGGGATCCAGACCGGCGAACACGCCGGGGACCCAGTCCGCGTGCTGGCCGCGCACGATCGCCGCGACCTCGTCACCGCTGTAGGCGTCGAGCGGCCAGCCGCCGTCGAGGTCGCGCATGCCGAGCGCCCAGCGGCCGGTGCTGCCGAGCGCGACGCCGTAGGCCTCGGGCGCGATCAGGCACGCCGGCGCACCGGCCCCCTCGTACGTGAGGCGCACGTGGTGCGACACCGTCAGCCCGAGGTCGATGCCGAGCGGAGCCACCAGAGCCGGCGTGCCGATGCCCGCGCAGACGAGCACCGCGCCGCCGGCGACGGCGTCGCCGCCCTCCAGCCGCACCGTCCCGTCGGGCTCGACGGCGACCACCGTCGCCGTCCGCACCTCGACCCGCTGCGCCAGCGCGGCGAGCGCGCGGCGGATCCGCAGGCTGCCGGCCAGCGGGTCCCAGATCGCGGAGTCCCACGGATGGTCGCGCGACAGCACCGGGATCCGGCCGGCGATCTCGTCCCGGGACAGCTCCGAGCAGGGCGCGCCCACGGCGCGCAGGGCCGCGCCGAAGGCCTCGGCGCGCTCCCCGCCCGCGGCGACCAGGCCCTCGCTGCCGAGCAGCCTCCCCGCCCGCAGCTCGCGCTCCCACTCGCGCCAGCGCCGGCCCGCCTCCAGCGCGAGCGCGCACAGCCGCGGGTCGGCGTGGGCGATGCGGAAGATCCGCGCCAGCCCGGCCGACTGCTCCGCGCCCACGCCCGCCGCCTCCAGCACCACGACCCGCCGCCCGCGCCGCGTGAGCTCGAACGCGGCCGCCAGGCCGCAGATCCCGGCCCCGACCACGACGGCATCAAACTTGAACGGGGTCAGACCCTCTTCAGGTTAGGTAGCCGCGCAGGTCGGCGCGCGGGAGCTCGGTCTTGCAGACGAAGCCCTCGGCGCCGGTGGCGGTGGCGCCGATCCCGAGGTCCGGGTCGCTGGAGGTCAGCAGGACGCGCGGCCGCGGCGGGGCGGCGCGGATCGCGCGCGCGAGCGTGAACCCGTCGGTGTCGGGCAGCTGGACGTCGCAGAGGACGCAGTCGGGGCGGTGGCGCTCCACCGCCGCGAGCGCCGCGGCGCCGTCGCCCGCCTCGGCGACGACGTCGAAGCCGCGCTCGCCGAGGATCATGCCCGCGAGGCTGCGGAAGCGGACGTCGTCATCGACGATCAAGACGCTCGGCGGCATCCCGAGGGGTTGTTTCCGGCCTCGCGGATCCGAAACCTGACGCGCCGTCAGCGACGCGCGGCCGCGAACGCCACGAACGCGTCGATCGCCTCCGGATCGGCCAGCGCGCCGCGGCTCGCGACCGAGTCGGCCTCGGCGCCGCCCAGGATCCGCTTCACCGGCGCCTCGAGCTTCTTGCCCGTCAGCGTGCGCGGGATCGCGGGGACGGCGGCGATCGTGTCCGGCACGTGGCGGGGCGAGAGCTGGGAGCGCAACTCGCGCGCGATCCGCTCGCGCAGCGCGTCGTCGAGCCCGCCGGCGGCGACCACGAACAGCACGAGCTCGCCGGCCCCGCCCTCGGGGTCCTCGAGGTGCACGATCAGGCTGTCGGAGACGTCCTCGAGCTCCTCCACGACGGCGTAGATCTCGCTCGTGCCGAGGCGCACGCCGGCGCGGTTGAGCGTCGCGTCCGAGCGCCCGGTGACCACGCAGCTACCGCGCTCGGTGAACATCGTCCAGTCGCCCTGGCGCCACACGCCGGGGTAGCGGTCGAAGTAGGACGCGCGGTAACGCTCGTCGCCGGGGTCGTTCCAGAAGCGGACCGGCATCGACGGCATCGGCTCGGTGATCACCATCTCCCCCAGCTCGCCGACGACCTCCCTGCCGTGGATGTCGAACGCCTTCACGGCCACGCCCAGCGAGGGGCCGGCGATCTCGCCCTCGTAGACCGGCTGCAGGAAGCTGCCGGACACGATCCCCGTGCACACGTCGGTGCCCCCGCTGCCGTTGATCAGCAGCGCGTGAGGCAGCTCCTCGCGGACGTAGCGATAGCCGTCGACGGGGAGCGGCGATCCGGCGGTGGCGACGGCGCGGATGCCCTCGAGCTCGAACATGCTGCCCACCCGCAGGCCGGCCTTCCGGCAGGCCATGAGGTACGCGGGGCTGAGGCCCAGCAGCGTCGGCGCGGTCTCCTCGGCGATCCGCCACTGCCCGCTGACGTCGGGCCAGGCCGGATCGCCGTCCAGCATCACGATCGAGGCGCGCAGCAGCAGTGCCGAGATCAGCGCGTTCCACATCATCCAGGCGGTGGTGCTGAACCACATCAGCCGCCCGCCCGGCTTGAGGTCCCAGCCGAGGCCCTGGTTCTTGACGTGCTCCACGAGCATCCCGCCGTGGCCGTGCACGATCGCCTTCGGCAGCCCGGTGGTGCCGGAGGAGAAGAGCACGTAGAGCGGGTGGTCGAACGCCACCGGCTCGAACTCCAGCGGCGCGGACTCGCTCAGCAGCTCCTCCCAGCCGAGGGCGTCCGGGAGCTCGTTCGGTCCGTACGGGACGTGCACGACGTGCTCGAGCGCCGGCAGCCCGGCGAGGATCGCGGCCACCTCGTCGCGGCGGTCGACCGGCCGGTCGCGGTACGTGTAGCCGGCCACCGCGAGCAGCACCTTCGGCTCGATCTGGGCGAAGCGGTCGATGACGCTGCGCGGGCCGAACTCGGGCGCGCAGGTCGCCCACACCGCGCCGAGGCTCGCGGTCGCGATCATCGCCACGAGCGTCTCGGGCTGGTTGGGCAGGTAGGCGACGACGCGGTCGCCGGGGCCGACGCCGAGCCGCCGCAGCCCGGCGCGGGCGCGGGCCACCTGCGCGCGCAGCTCGCGGAACGTCAGCTCGAACGCCGGGCGGGTCTGCGAGCGGGCGACCACCGCCACGTGGTCGGTGTCGTCCTCGGTCCCGAGCATGTGCTCGGCGTAGTTGAGCCGCGCGCCCTCGAACCAGCGCGCGCCGGGCATCGTCCGCTCGGCCAGCACGCGCGTGTACGGCGCATGCGCGCGCACGCCGTAGAAGTCCCACAACGCGCCCCAGAAGCCCTCGAGGTCGGTCACCGACCAGCGCCACAGCTCGTCGTAGCCGGGGAGGTCATGGCCGCGCTCGTCGCGCAGCCAGTTCATGAAGCGCCCCATCTCGGTCGTCTCGCGGACGTCCGGCGGCGGCGTCCACACCACCTCGCCGGTCATAGCCCCAGCAGCCGGGCCGCGTTGTCCTTGAGGATGAGCTGCCGCACCTCGGGCTTGACGTCGAGCTTCTCGAAGTCGGCCAGCCAGCGCTCCGGCGTCAGCGCCGGGAAGTCGGTCCCGAACATCACCTTCTCCTTGAGCAGCGAGTTCGCGTAGCGCACGAGCTGCGGCGGAAAGTACTTGGGCGACCAGCCCGACAGGTCGATCCACACATTCGGCTTGTGGACGGCGACCGACAGCGCCTCGTCCTGCCACGGCACCGACGGGTGCGCCATCACGACCTGCATGTCGGGGAAGTCCGCCGCCACCTCGTCCAGATGGATCGGGTTGGAGTACTTGAGCAGCACGCCCCGTCCCCCGCGCCGGCCCGCGCCGACCGCCGTCTGGCCGGTGTGGAAGACCGCCGGCAGCCCGTGCTCGGCGATGACCTCGTAGAGCGGGTAGGCGAGGCGGTCGTCCGGGAAGAACCCCTGCAGGCTCGGGTGGAACTTGAACCCGCGCACGTCGTGCTCGGCCACCAGCCGGCGCGCGGCGGCGACGCCGTCCGCCCGGCGGTGCGGGTCGATGCTCACGAAGGGGATCAGTACATCCCGTTCGCGCGCGGCGAGCTCGAGGATCTCCTCATTCGAGACCGGGCCGCCCCACCGCACCGTGTCGACCATGAAGCACACCGCCGCCATCTTGCGCTCGCGGTAGTACGCCGCCAGCTCGGGCACGTTGAGCAGCATCTCCGAGCCGAACACCTCGGCGACCGCCGCCTCCGGCGAGCCGGCCGGGAAGCCGCGGCCGCTCAGCGACGCCTGGACGTGCGCGTGCACATCGATCGCGACCAGCGCGTCGAGGTCCATGGCCGGAGGCTAACCCGTCAGCGCATCTCCTTGAGGAGCTGGTGGACCATCGTGTCGTCGTCGCGCGCGGGCGGCCGGACCTCGCCCAGCAGCCGCCGGCAGACCTCGTCGCTCCAGTCGTGGGTGCGCAGCAGGAGGTACCGCAGCTTCGCGAGGCGCAGGTAGCGCTCGGTCTCGCTGCCCGCCCCGCCGGCCCCGGCCTCGTGCAGGACCCGGCAGATCGGCACGTACTCCTCCTCGTACCACGCCTGCGCGACCTCCTCGCGCGAGAGCAGCCGCTCGCGCGCGATGCTGGCGCGGTAGCCCCAGGCTTCGATGAGCCCGGCGAGCTCCGCGTAGCGCCACTCGTCGGCGAGCCGGATGCGCTCGCGCGCCGCCGGCGGCAGCGGCACGCGCTCGTGGAAGATGCGCTCGTGGTGCTTGAGCGGGAGGTCGCGCACCCGCAGCTCCGGCCCGGCGCCGACCGCCGTGCTCACCTCCTTGACGCGCGCCTCGATGTGGGTGTCGCCGAGCGCGCGGGCGACCGAGACGCGGTGGTGGCCGTCCTCGACGAAGTGCAGCCCGCCGACGCGGTAGACGGCGATCGGCGGCATCGCGTGGCCGCGCCGGCGCGCCGCCGCGATCGCCCGCCAGCGGTCGCGCACGCTCTGCGACGCCGGCCGGAACGCGCGGTCGAACTCGCCCGCCTGGCGGCCGACGGTGCCGACGATCGTGTCCAGCGGGATCGACCGCAGCCCGAGGTCGTGCGCGCTCTGCGGGCCGAGCGCGTCCACGACCTCCTCGAACGGCAGCAGCTCCGACACGTCGTCGGGCTCGAACCGCAGCCGCGACGCGACCTGGGAGAGCGTGCGGCGGCGCACCTCGCGCTCGAACGCGAACTGCGCGTCGGCGTTCGGAAACCCGGTGCTCACCGGATGGCCAGCGTCCCGTCCATCGCCGGGATCCAGTGGCCGTGCGCCTCGAGCAGATCGTCGACCAGCGAGTGGATCTCGTCCAGCGACAGCTCGGCGGCGGTGTGGGGGTCGAGCATCGCGGCATGGTAGACCGCCTCGCGGCTGCCGGTCAGCGCGGCCTCGACGGTCAGCCCCTGGACGTTGATGTTCGTCTGCATGAGCGCCGCGAGCTGGCGCGGGAGCGCGCCGACGGCCTGCGGCTCGATGCCCCGGGATGACGCGATGCACGGCACCTCGACGCAGCAGTCGGCCGGCAGGTTGTCGATCAGCAGGCCGTCCTCGCAGCGGTTGGGAACGTTGCCGTTGAAGGTGAACGGCTCGCCGGTCTCGCATGCGCGGATGATGTCCGCGCCGTACTCGTCGCTGCGCCGGGTGCCGATCGATCCCCCGCCCTCGAGCTCGGCGCGCAGCGCCTGCCAGGACTCGATGGACGTCTCGCACCGGCGCGGATACTCGTCCAGCGGGATGTTGAAGCGCTCGATCAGATCCTCGCGGCCGTCCTTGATGAACCACGGCGAGTACTCGGCGAAGTGCTCCGAGGATTCGGTCACGAAATACCCGAAGTGCTCGAGCAGCTCGTAGCGGACGCGGTTCGAGTCGGGCGGCGTGATGCTCCGCAGCGCCGGATAGAGGTCCTGGCCCTCGTGCTCGAGCTTGAGGAAGAACGCGATGTGATTGATGCCCGCGACGAGATGGTCGAGCTCCGACGCCGGCAGCCCGAGGTCCGCGGCGAGCTCGCCCGCCGTGTGCTGCACGGAGTGGCAGAGCCCGACGGTGCGAATCGAGCTCGCCTCGGCGGCCGCCCAGCAGAGCATGGCCATCGGGTTGACGTAGTTGAGCAGCAGCGCGTCGGGGCTGAGCTCCTCGAGGTCGCGGCAGACGTCGAGCAGCACCGGGATCGTGCGCAGCCCGCGCATGATCCCGCCGACGCCGACGGTGTCGGCGATCGTCTGGCGCAGGCCGTAGCGCTTCGGGACCTCGAAGTCGATCACCGTCGAGGGCCTGTAGCCGCCGACCTGGAAGGAGGTGACGACGTAGTCCGCGCCGTCGAGCGCGGCGCGGCGGTCCTGCGTGGCCTCGACGGTCGCCCGGGCGCCGTGGGCCTCGATCAGCCGGCCGGTGACGATCTCCGCCGTCCGCAGCCGCTCGGGGTCGACGTCCATCAGCGAGAACGTCGTGCTGTCGCGCAGCTCGGGCAGGCTCAGGACGTCGCCGACGAGGTTGCGGGTGAACACCGCCGAGCCGGCGCCGACGAACGCGATCTTGGGCATCAGTTCCTTCCGAGGGTCAGCGGGTACGTGAACGTCTGGCCGGTCGCCGCGCGGTGCATCCCGACCATCGCGAACAGCAGCCAGTTCAGGACGAGCATGAGGTTGAGGAACAGCAGGAACGGCACGAGCTGCACGGCGACGAGCGTCCCCTCCAACAGATGGAGCGAGCCCACGATGGCCGCGAGATAGACGGCCAGCGACGCCTGGAAGCGCAGCGCCGCGCGGCCGTGCGCGCGCACGAACGGGTCGCGGCTGAGCGCCGCCGCGGCGGCGGTGACGGGCGTGAGATGCGCCGCCACCGCCGCACGGGTCGGGGAGAGGAGGGTCATCGGACGTACTTGAGCTGGTTGTTGACCTGCTGGTTCATGTCCTTGAGCACCTTCGCGGCGTCCTCGTCGCCGTTGAGGAACTCCTCCAGCGTGGGCTGCACGATCAGGTTGATCTGCGGGGCCTTGTCGGTGATCGGGTAGAGCACGACGTTGCCGGTCTTCAGGTAGGACGTGTACGCGCTCACGTCGATGCCGTCGGCCTTGTGCTTGGCCACCGCCTTCGGCACCTCGCTCTTGATCGCCGGGAACACGACCGCCTCGCTGCCGACGATGCTCTGGCAGTCGCGGCTGCCCAGGAAGCGCACCCACTTGATCGCCTCGGGCTTGTGCTTGGAGCCCACCCAGATCGCGTCGGCGAGCCCGTTGTACATGCTCCAGCTGCCCTTCGGGCCGGCGGGCTGCGGCGCGTAGCCGACCTTGATGCCCTTGGTGGCCGAGTAGGTCCCGATCGTCCAGTCGCCGTCGATCGCCAGCGCGGCCTTGCCGCTCTGGAACGCCGCGGTCTGGCCGAGCGTGCGGGCCTGCTCCAGCGACGGCATGAACCCCTTGCGGATCATGCTCCGCCACCAGCTCATGGTCTGAGCGAAGCGCGGGTCGTCGTAGTTGTAGTGCGTGCCCCACGGGTTCTTGTCGAGCAGCCGGAAGCCCAGGTTGGCGGCGAAGCCCGCCCAGGTCGTCTGCCCGTACGTGAGCCCGCCGGGGTCGAACCCGAGGCCGTACGTCTTGATGTTCTTGGGGTCGAACCCGGGCTGGTCGCCCCGCTTGCCGTTGTTGTCCACGGTCAGCCTGGCCACGATCTGCTGGAAGCTGCCGCCGTCCGCGGGGTTCCAGGTCGCCGTGTTCAGCTGCTCCGTGGTGACCCCGGCCTTGGCCAGCATGTCCTGGTTGACGATGATCGCCACCGTGTCCCAGTCCTTGGGGAAGCCGTACTGCTTGCCGGTCGGCGACTTCCACAGCTCCGCGAGGCCGGGCAGGTACTGGCCCATGTCGACGCCGCGCGTGCTGACCGGCTCGATCACCTGGCTCTGGGCGAACTGCGGGTACTTGCCGAGGTGGTCGGTGAACACGTCGGGCGCCGTCTCGCCGATGAACCCGCGCGCGAGGCCGCTCCAGTAGTCGCCCCAGTTCTTGTTCTCGATCTGGATCCGGATGTTCGGGTTCTGCTGCTGGAACTTGTCCGCGCACTTCTGGTAGACGGGCTTCTGGTTGGTGTCCCAGAGCTCGTAGCGCAGCAGCACCTTGCCGCCCGCGGTGACGGCGCCGCCGCTGTTGCCGCCGCAGCCGGCGACGAGGAGGAGGGCGGCCGTGAGAAGGAGGAGTCGACGCATCACTTGATCCCCGAGAAGCCGATCGCGTCGACCATCCGCTTGGCCATCGCGATGAACAGCGCGATCAGCGGCAGCGACGCCAGGAACGTGCCCGCCATCAGCGGCGCCCACGGCGGCGCGGTGGTGGGCGTGGACGACTTGAACGCGTTCAGGGCGACGGTGAGGACGCGAACGTTCTCCGAGTCGCCGGTGACGAGCGGCCACATGTACTCGTGCCAGGCCGTGATGTAGGTCAGCACGGCCAGGGTCGCGAGCGGCGCCGCGGACATCGGCAGGATGAGCTGGCGGAAGATCTTCGCCCGCCCCGCGCCGTCCAGCAGCGCGGCCTCCTCGACCTCCTTGCTGATGCCCAGGAAGAACTGGCGCAGGAAGAAGACCGCGAACGGCGTCATGAGGAAGAACGGCGCCACGATCCCCGGGAAGGTGTTCAGCCAGCCGAGGTTCTTGATCAGCACGAAGTTCGGGATCAGCGTGAAGATCGGCGGGATCATCATCGCCGTCAGGAAGATGAAGAACAGCTTGTCCCGGCCCGGGAACTTCAGGCGCGCGAACGCGTAGGCGGCCATGGCGCAGAACGTCACCTGGCCGGCGGTGATCAGCGTGCAGACGATCACCGAGTTGCGCAGCGCGGTGAAGAAGTTCACGTCCGCGGAGGTGAGCGTGCCGGCCTTCGTCAGCTCCTCGGTCGAGGCGAGGCCGAGCGCCTGCCGCACGTTCAGCAGCGTCGGGTTGTCCGGCACCGCCGACTGCGAGCCGGTGACGAGGTCGGCGTTGGTGGACAGCGCGGTGCGGATCATCCAGAAGAACGGGAAGAGGCTGACGAACAGCAGCAGCCCCATCGCGCACCAGGCCGCGATCCGGCCCCAGCGGATCCCGCGCGTCGCGCGCACCCGCTGGGACGTGGCGCCCGCCAGCTCGGCGGTGGCCGGAGAGAGAGTCTGTGCCACGGTTCCTCCTAGGCCAGGTCGGACTCGCCTGCCCGCAGCAGGCGCATCTGGACGGCGGCGACGATGACCAGCAACACGATCAGCGCGACGGCGAGCGCGGAGGCGTAGCCGAGGGCGTTGAACTCGAAGGCCTGCTGGAAGATGTACATGTACAGCACGCGGCTGGCGTTGCCCGGCCCGCCGGGATTCCCGCCGCCGATGCCCGCGGTGGCGATCTGCACGGTGTCGAACACCTGGAAGGAGCCGATCACGGTCACCACCAGCACGAGCGCCAGCACCGGGCGCAGCAGCGGGAGCGTGACGGTGCGGAACATCCGCCACTCGCTCGCGCCGTCGAGCGCAGCGGCCTCGTAGTAGCTCTTCGGGATCATCACCAGGCCGCCGAACAGCAGCAGCGCGGTGTAGCCCATGTTCTTCCAGATGTTGATCCCGGCGATCGTCGGGATCACCTGGCCCTCGGAGCCGAGGAACCCCTGGCTGGAGATGCCGATCGCGTTCAGCCAGTGGTTGACGATGCCGAGGTTCGGATCGAGCATCCACATCCACAGCAGCGCGAGCACCGCGTTGGGCACGAGCCAGGGGATCAGGACGATGCTGCGCACCACCACCGACTGCGTGAGCCGGTGCATCAGCACGGCGATGCCGAGCGCGAGGATCGTCTGGATGCCGATGTTGATCACGACGTACTTGAACGTGATCCACAGCGCGTTCCAGAACAGCGCGTCCTGCAGCATCGCCTTGTAGTTGTCGATGCCGACCCAGCTGCCGGAGTTCCGCAGCAGGTCGAAGTCGGTGAAGCTCAGGTAGAGCCCGCGCAGGGCGGGATAGGCGTAGAAGACGACGAAGCCGATGAAGCTGGGCAGCAGGAACAGCAGCGCGGTTCGCGTCTCGGCGTTGAACCGCACGCTGCGCCGCTTCGCCTTGGGCCGCGCCGTCGTGGGACGGCCGACTGCGGTGGCGGCCATCGTCAGTCCCCCAGGGCGATCGGGTGGCCGCCGATCGCGGCGCCGGTCTCGGTGTCGAAGTAGTGCACCCGGCTCGTGTCGACGACGACCTCGACGCTCTGGTCCGCCCGCGCGCGCGAGGCGACGTCGAAGCGGCCGACGAGCGGCAGCTTGGAGTCGCGCGTCTCCGCCTCGAGCTCCTGCAGCACGCTGTCGTCCATGTCCGCGGCGACCTCCCTGACCTCCTCGGACATGACCGGCTTGCCCGCCACCTCGAGGTGCACGATCAGCTCGGCGCCCAGCGCCTCGACGGTCGTGACCCTGCCGCGCAGCCGGCGCTCGCTGGGGGCGCCCGTCGCCACCGCGGCGTCCTCGAGGTGCTCGGGCCGCACGCCGAGCGCCACGAAGCGGCCGGCGTACTTGCGCAGCTCCTCGGGGCGGGCGAGCGCGATCGGGTCAAGCCGCAGGAACTGGTCGCCGATCTGGGCGACGAGGTGGCCGTTGCGCTCCTCGAGGCGCGCCTCGAAGAGGTTCATCGCCGGGCTGCCGATGAAGCTCGCCACGAACAGGTTGGCGGGCGCGTTGTAGAGCCGCATCGGCGTGTCCACCTGCTGCAGCACGCCGCGGCGCATGAGCGCGACGCGGTCGCCCATCGTCATCGCCTCGACCTGGTCGTGCGTGACGTAGACCGTGGTCGCCTCGAGCTCGTGCTGGATGCGCGCGACCTCAGAGCGCATCTGGACGCGCAGCTTGGCGTCGAGGTTGGACAGCGGCTCGTCCATCAGGAAGACCTTCGGGCGGCGCACGATGGCGCGGCCCATGGCGACCCGCTGGCGCTGGCCGCCGGAGAGCATCTTCGGCTTGCGGTCGAGCAGGTCCTTGAGCCCGATGACGCCGGCGATCTCGTGCACCCGCTGCTTGATCTCGCCCTTGCTCAGCTTCTGGACCTTCAGCCCGTAGGCCATGTTGTCGTACACGCTCAGGTGCGGGTAGAGCGCGTAGTTCTGGAACACCATGGCGATGTCGCGCTTCTGCGGCGCGACGTCGTTGACGACCGTGTCGTCGATCACCAGCTCTCCCTCGCTGATCTCCTCCAGGCCCGCGAGCATCCGCAGGGCCGTCGTCTTGCCGCATCCCGATGGCCCGACGAGGACCATGAACTCCCCGTCGCGGATGTCCAGGTCGAGCTGATCGACGGCGCGAAAGCCGTTGTCGTAGACCTTCGAGACGCCGTCGAACGTCACGCTTGCCACGCGTTCTCCTCTCCTAGGGAGATTCCCCTTGGTCATTTACGAAATGACCTTGCGGATGAGGATTGCGTATCGCGGACGGCTTGTCAAGACTTTTCTCTGTCATGTTTATGAAATAGACTTGCCTTCTCGTTGAGCGCCCCTGCCACACCCCGCCTGCTCCGCCGCATCAATGCCCAGCGCGTGCTGGACACGCTTCGGGAGACCGGACCTGCCCGGGTTACCGAGCTCGTCGCGCAAACCGGCCTCTCGCGGCCGACCGTGGACGCCGTCGCCGACGACCTCCTGCGCCTCGGGTGGCTGGAGGAGACCGCCGCGGAGCCGCCACGCGGCCGCGGTCGCCCGGCGCGCACGCTCGCGTTCCGGGCGCACGCCGGCTACGTCGGGGCCCTGGACATCGGCGAGGTCAAGGTCCGCAGCGCGGTCGCGGACCTCTCCGGATCCGTCGTGGCCGAGCGCGTACGCGAGTTCGCTTCAGACGAGCGCCTGCCGGTGATCCACGCGACCATGGCCGCCACGCTCGCCGACGCGAACCTCGGTACGAGCGACCTGCTCAGCGCCTGCGTCGGGTGCACGGGGCCGATGGACACCCCGCGCGGACGGGTCCTGTTCAGCTCCATCTTTCCGGACGGCTTCGACCTGGCGGCCGCCCTCGCGCCGGTGCTGGGGCCGGCGGTGGTCGAGAACGACTGCAACCTGGGCGTGATCGCGGAGCGCTGGCAAGGAGCGGCGCAGGGGCTCGACGACATCGTCTGCGTCCTGGGCGGGGAGCGCATCGGCGCGGGGATCATGGTCGGCGGGACGCTCATGCGCGGGCACGCCGGCGCGGCCGGGGAGATGGCCTTCCTCGGCGCCTCCCAGCCCGAAGAGGGAGCGCACGGGATCGCTCAGCTCGTGCGCAAGCTGTCCGGCGAGGCGCCCGAGGCGGTCTTCGCCGCCGCCGGCGCGGGAGACGCCGAGGCATCCGCGATCGTCGCGCGCGTCGAGCGCTGGGCCGGCAGCGGGATCGTGATGATCGCGCAGATCGTCAACCCCGAAGTGGTGGTGATCGGCGGCGGGGTCGCCCGCGCCGGCGAGGTCCTGCTGGAGCCGCTGCGGGAGCGACTCGAGCGAATGGTGCGGCTCCCGCCGCGGCTGGCCGCCTCCCCCCTCGCGGAGCGCGGGCCGCTGCTCGGCGCGGTGAGGCTTGCGCTCGACGACCTGGAGCCGCGGCTGCTGGACGGCCTCGAGCAGGCGGCTTAGAACAGCTCGCGCCAGGTGAACGCCGGGTCGTAGCCGAGCACTCGCCGCGCCTTGTCGATGGCGAGCAGCGTGTCGTGCCCGTCGACCGAGTCGCGCACCGGCACGCCGGGGTAGACCTCGGCCATCAGCTCGCGGCTGGGGCGCTGCATCACGGTGTCGGCGGCGGCGACGATGAACGCGTCGGCGCCGGTCGTGCTCGCCTCCAGCGCCAGCCGGCAGCTCTGCCCGACGTGGCTCTCGTCCACGTACCCCCACAGGTTCCACTTGCGCAGCATCGGGTCGCCCCAGAAGGTCGGGAACGCCTCGTAGTCGGCGCGCTCCATCACGTTCGAGAAGCGCAGGCCGACGATCGGGATCCCGTTCCAGCGGTTGAACTGGCGCGCCATCTCCTCGGCCAGCACCTTCGAGAGCGCGTAGCTCGACTCGGGCCGCAGCTCGTGCTCCTCGTCGACCGGCGCGTAGTCGGGCGGGCGGTCGAACGGCAGCCCGAGGGTCGTCTCGCTCGACGCCCACACGATCCGCTTGAGGCCCACCCGTGGCGCCGCGGCGAACACGGTGTGCATGCTCGTCATGTTCGTCCGGAACACGGCGTTCGGCGTGGCGTGGACCGGCGACGGGATCGCCGCGAGATGGACGACGGCCTCGATCCCGGGCAGCACCTCGGCGCCGCTCAGCGCCTCGACGGTCTGCCCGAAGTCGGTCAGGTCGGCCGGCAGGAACGGCGCGACGGGGTCGCGCGAGGGCACGAGGTCGACGTTGAGCACCTCGTGCCCGTGCTCGAGCAGGTCGCGCACGACGGCGCGACCCGCCTTCCCGCTCCCGCCTGTGACGACGACCCTCACGAGTGCCGGGAGGCTACCGGCCGTCCCTTCATTTTCCGCCAGCGTGCGCTCCGGCGCCGCCATCAGGTCGGGCGCGGGGGCGGCGGCGCCGCGGGCCTGCTTGGGCGCGCGGATCGTCTTGCGCGCGGTCTATTCACACTCGATCAGGTGTGGTTGGGGGTGGCGTAACCGGGTGTCGCATACCGACACCTACTTGCCTCACCCCCCGGCGCGGCGATGATCGATCCCCGGCGAGCCACTCCGGGCTCCCCCTCACCTTGCAAGAAGTTCGCCGGTCCCTAGGTGGGGTGCCGGCCGCCATCCAAGAGGATCGACTGGTTCGTCAGGAACGCATTCCCCACGACGGCGGAGACCAGATCCGCGACCTCCTCCGGGCGCCCGAGGCGGCCGACGGGCATGGCCGCCGCGAGGCGCTCCCGCTCGGGAGGCTCGCTCGGCATCATGTCGGTGTCGATCAGCGCGGGCGCGATCACGTTGACGGTCACGCCGTCGCCCGCCGCCTGCTGGGCGAGGCTGTGGGCCAGGCCGTGCAACCCGGCCTTCGAGGCCGCGTAGTGGGCGCCGATGATGCCGCCGGTGTACGCGGCGACCGACGACAGCAGCACGATCCGCCCGAAGCCGGGCTCGGCCATCCCCGGCAGCACGCGGCGGGCGAGCAGGAACGGGGCGCGCAGGTTCACGGCCAGCAGCCGGTCCCACTCCTCGAGGTCGATCTCCTCGACGCGGCGCCCCGGGGAGCGCACGCCGGCGTTGGCGACGAGCACGTCGACCGGGCCGAGCGCCTCCTCCACGGCGTCGACGAGCCGGTCGGCGGCCGCCGGCTCGGCGAGGTCGCCGCCAACCGCGACGCCGCGGCGGCCGAGCTCGCGCACCACCGCGTCGGCGGCCTCCGCGTCGCGCCCGAAGCCGACCGCCACGTCCATGCCGTCCTGCGCGAGGCGCAGCGCGACCGCCCGGCCGATTCCCCGCGTGGCGCCGGTAACGAGCGCGACGGTCATGCGCCTACACCGTAGTGCCGGAGCGTGTACTAGCCTGCTGGCCCGTGTCCGGGGAACCGCCCAGCCTCGCCGTCCGCGTGGCGCGCGAGGGCGACGTCACGCGCCTCGCGCTCGAGCGGCCGTGAGCCGCTCGCGCGCCAGCGGCAGCACGTCCGCGGAGAACTGCTCGAGGAAGCGCCGCTGGTCGTCCCCGGGCGCGTGGAAGACGAGGTGGGTGAACCCGAGGTCGACGTACGGGCGGATCTTCTCGACGCACTCCTCCGGGTCGTCGGTGACGATGAAGCGCGTGTGCGCGCGGTCGAGGTGCGCGTCCGCGAGGCGCTCCATCTCGATCGGGTCCTCGACGCCGCTCTTCTCCTCCGGCGTGAGCGCGAGCGCGGCCCACCAGTGGCAGGCCGTCCGCGCCGCCTCGAGGTCGCGGTCGTAGGAGACCTTGATCTCGATCATCCGCTCGATCGCCGCGGGTTCCCGGCCGGCCGCCCGCGCGCCCTCCTCGAGCGCCGCGATCAGCTCCTGGTAGAGCTCCGGCCGCTTGCCGCTCGTGCAGATGAAGCCGTCGCCCGCGCGGCCGGCGAGCTTGGCCGCGAGCGGCCCCGACGCGGCGACGTAGATCGGCACCGGCGTGGCGGGGCGGTCGTAGATCGTCGCCTTCTCGGTGCGGTAGTACTCCCCCTCGAAGCTCACGCGCTCCTCCGCCCACAGCGCCCGGATCAGCTTGATCGCCTCGGCGAGGCGGCGGCGGCGCTCCTTGGCTCCCGGCCACTCGCCGCCGGTGGCCGGCGTCTCGTTCATCGCCTCGCCGGTGCCGACGCCGAGGATCACGCGCCCCCGGAACAGGCAGCCGAGCGTGCCGAACATCTGCGCCACGATCGCCGGGTGGTAGCGCAGCGTGGGCGTGAGGACGCTGGTGGTCATCGCGATCCGTTCGGTCGCCTGGCCGAGCGCACCGAGCCACACCGGCGCGTTCGGCGCGTGCCCGGTGTGGTGCCGCCACGGCTGGAAGTGGTCGGAGACGCCGACGGTGTCGAGCCCGCAGCGCTCGGCGAGGACCGAGAACTCGAGCAGGGTGCTCGGCCCGAACTGCTCGGCGGAGGCCTTGTAGCCGAGGCGCAGGCTCATCGGACCTCGATCTCCTCGCTCGCGGCGATGCTGAGCATCTCGCCGAGCCGGGTCAGCTTCACGCGCGGGCGGCCGGCGGGCTCGCCGGCCTCGCGCTCGTAGCGGTCGATCCGCTCCCAGCCGGCGTACGTCACGACGCCGGGATGGCGCTCCGCGAGCAGCTCGGCGAGGTCCCCGTCCTCGCCGGGCGACAGCAGCGCGTCCGCCTCGAGGTCCTCCAGGATGTGGTTCACCGTCTCCTGGGCGTCCTTCTCGTTGGTCCCGATCACGCCCGTCGGCCCGCGCTTGATCCAGCCCACGACGTAGTGGCCGCGGACGGGCCCGTCCGGCCCGCTCACACGCCCGCCCTCGTTGGCGATCACGCCGCGGCGCTCGTCGAACGGCACGCCCGGCAGCGGCAGGCCCCGGTAGCCGATCGCGCGCATCACGAGCCCGCACTCGATCGTCTCCGTGCGCTCGGTGGCGCGCGCGCGCAGCGAGCCGTCCGGCTGCTGGTGGAGCTCGTTGTGGACGAGCTCGACGCCGGTCACGCGGCCGTCGCCGAGCAGCCGCACCGGCGAGAGCTGGAAGCGCAGCACGACGCGCTTCGGCTTGCCCGTGAGCGGCCGTTCTGCGAAGTCGCGAAGGGTCTCGATGTTGCGCTTGGTGGTGGCGTCGGGGTCCGGCTCGGGCGTCGCGAGCCCGCGCTCGAGCTCCTCCTTGTGGACCACGACGTCGGCCTCGGCGAGCTCGCCCAGCTCGCGCAGCTCGGGGTTCGTGAACGCCGCCTGCTCAGGCCCGCGCCGGCCCACCACGACGACCTCCCTGATGCGGCTGTGCTCGAGCGCCTCCAGCGCGTGGTCGGCCGTGTCGGTGGTGGCGAGCTCGTCGAGCCCGAGCACGAGCATCCGCGCGACGTCGAGCGCGACGTTGCCGTTGCCGATCACCACCGCGCGCTCATGGTCGAGGTCGAACTGCAGGTCGGCGTAGTCGGGATGGGCGTTATACCAGCCGACGAAGTCCGTCGCCGCCCAACTGCCCTCGAGGTCCTCGCCGGGGATCCCCAGCGCGCGGTCGGCCGCCGTGCCGGTCGCGAACACGACGGCGTGGTAGCGGTCGGTCAGCTCCTCGCGCGTGATGTCGGTGCCGAACTCCACGCCGCCGAAGAACCGGAAGCGCGTGTGCGCCGCGGTCTTCTCGAACACGCGCGACACGGACTTGATCTTGGGATGGTCGGGCGCGACGCCTGAGCGCACCAGGCCCCACGGCGTGGGGAGCCGGTCGAGCATGTCGATGTGCACCTCGCGCTCGGTCCCGGCGAGCAGGTGGCCGGCGGTGTAGAAGCCGGCAGGGCCGGAGCCGATGACGGCGATGCGGACGGCGGTTTCAGGCACGCCACTGTTCTACCGCGTTCGCCGCCCGCGTATCGCGCCCCTTCGCCCCGGAGAGACAATCCCGGCCGTGACCCTCCTCGAGCGCGGTGAGGAGCTGCGGCGGATCGAGGATCGCTTGGCGGTCGCGCGCACCGCGCGGGGCCGAGCTCGAGCGGGAGTTCGCGTACGGCGCCGTGCGGCAGCTGCTCGAGCCGGTGACCGGACCGGACGTGATGGTCGGGGCGGCGGGCCTCGCCGCGCCGCTGCTCACCCCCGTCCCATCGGAGGACCGCGCCGCCGCGCCGCCGGCGGCCGATCCGTCGTTCGCGGTCCTGCACAGGCTCTACTGGCTGTGCGCGAACCTCGCCCAGCGCGGGCCGCTGCTCGTCGCCGTCGACGACGCCCACTGGGCCGACGCCGCCTCCCTGCGGTTCCTCGCCTACCTGGCGCGCCGGCTCGAGGAGCTGCCGGTAGCGCTCGTGCTCGCGTGCCGGCCCGCGGAGGCGGGCGCCGCCGGCGAGCTGCTGGCCGAGCTCCAGCGCGACCCCGCCGCGGTGGTCGTGCGGTCCGAGCCGCTGAGCGCCGCGGCGGTCGCCGAGGTCGTCGCCGGCGCGCTCGGGAGCGCTCCTGACCCCCCGTTCGCGAGCGCCTGCCACGCGGTCACCGGCGGCACGCCGTTCCTCGTCCAAGAGTCACGCGCGCGCTCGCCGAGGCGGGCCTCGAGCCGACCGCGGCGCACGTCGAGGAAGTGCACGCCCTCGGCCCGCGCACGATCGCGCGGACGATCCTGGCGCGGCTCGACCGGCTCGGGCCCGCGGCCGTCGCGCTCGCGCGCGCGGCGGCCGTGCTGGGGCCGGACGCCGACCTGCGCCACGCGGCCGCGCTCGCCGGGGCCCACACCGCCGGCGCCTCGGAGGCGGCGGACACGCTGGCCGCGGCCGGCATCCTCGCCGACGCCCGGCCGCTGCAGTTCGTGCACCCGATCGTGCGGACCGCGATCGACGCCGCGCTGCCGGCCGGCGAGCGCGCCCGGCTGCACGCCGCCGCCGCCCGGCGCTTCGCGGCCGAGTCGGCGCCGCCCGAGCGCGTCGCGGTCCACCTGCTGGCCGCCGAGCCCGCCGGCGACCCGTGGGTCGTGGACACCCTGCGCGACGCGGCGCACGGGGCCGGCGCGCGCGGCGCGTCCAAATCGACCGTCGCGTCCTGCGCCGCGCGCTGGCCGAGCCTCCGGAGGCGGCCGCGCGCGGGCGGGTCCTGCTCGAGCTCGGCTTCGCCGAGTCCTACGCGCGCGACCCGGCCTCCACCGAGCACCTCGAGGCGGCGCTGGAGGAGGCCGAGGACCGCGCGGCGCAGGTCAGCACCACGATGGCGCTCGGCCGCATGCTCCAGCTCGCCGGGCGCCACGACGGGGCCACCGAGGTCTACGACCGCACGCTGCGCCGCGTCGCCGGGCGCGACGTCACCGCCGAGCTCAGCCTGGAGGGCGCGCTGGTCTGCGCCGCCCAGCTCCAGGCGACCACGTACGGAGTGGCCGCCGCGCGGCTCCCGCGGCTGCGCGAGCGCTGCGAGGCCGCCCCCGACGCCGCCCCGACCGCGTTCGGGCCGCTCGCGTTCGCCGCCGGCGAGGCGAACGAGCCGGCGGACGTCGTCGCCCGCCTCGCGCTGCACGCGTTCAGCGGCCATCCGCGCCTGCTGCCTGAGGCGAGCGACCGCCCGCCGTTCTTCTACCACGCGTGCTCTGCGCTGATCTGGTGCGAGCGCTTCGGCCAGGTCCGCACGCGGCTGGACACCGAGGTGGCGGACGTCGAGATCGGCGACAGCCTGACCGACGTCCTGCTGCTCACGGCCCGCGGCCGCCTGCGCGCGGCGGCGGGGCGGCCCGCGCAGGGGCTCGCGGACCTGCTCGCCGCCGGCGAGCTGCTCGGTGCCCTGGGCTGCCCCTCCCCCGCCGTCTGCCCGTGGCGCTCGGAGGCGGCGCTCGCGCAGCTCGCCCTGGGCGACCCGCGGGCGGGCGCACTCGCCGGCGAGGAGCTCGCGCTCGCCCGGGCGTTCGGGACGCCGCGCGCAATCGGCGTCGCGCAGCGGGCGGCGGCGCTCGTGCACGGCGACGTCGCGCTCCTGCGCGAGGCGGTCGCCACGCTCGCCGCGTCGGCGGCGCCGCTCGAGCACGCCCGCGCGCTGGCCGACCTCGGCACCGCCCCTGCGCCGCGCCGGGCACCGCCGCGAGGCGCGCGAGCAGCTCCTGCCGGCGCTCGACGCCGCCCACCGGCGCGGCGCCCGCGCGCTGGCCGAGCGGACGCGGGCCGAGCTGGTGGCCGCCGGAGCACGGCCACGGCGGGAGGTGCTGACCGGCGTCGACGCCTTGACCCCGAGCGAGCGCCGCGTCGCGGCGATGGCGGCCCGCGGCCTCACGAACCGCGAGATCGCGCAGGCGCTGTTCGTCACCGCGCGCACCGTCGAGGGCCACCTGACGCACGTGTTCCGCAAGCTCGACGTGGAGTCGCGCGCCGAGCTGCCGCCGATCTGACGGGAACCGGACGCGGCGATGCGCGTCCGCCCCCGTGTATAGACCGCGGCCCTTGCGATTCGACGTCCGGGCGGCCCCTGACGAAGCCGGCCGGACGCGGTCTCCTAATCGTCGTCGTCGCCGTTGTCGCCGTGGCCGTGATGGCCGTCGTCGCCGTGATCGTCGTCGTCGTCCTCGTCGCCGGCGCGCCGCGGCAGCCCCGCGACCGTGAACGGCTTCGTGCTGGTCGAGAAGTCGGCGTTCACCACGAGGTAGAGCTGCGCGCGCGGGCGATCGTCGATGGGCCCTTGAGCTTGTCGCTGGTCCGCGTGTCGCGTAGCTCGGCGCGCCGTGCGCCGTCCTCGAGCTTGATGAAGGAGATCTTCGGCGCGGCGCCGCCCTGGACGACCACCGGGCGGCCGTCGTCGAGGATCATGCCGTCGCCGCCGGGCACCGAGACGCCCTCGATCTCGTCGATCTCCTTGATCGCCGAGGCGTGCTGCTCGAGCTTGATCACGAGTGCGTCGGCGCGAGAAAAGTCACGCTCCGACGTGCCAGATCTCCCGGCTGAAGACGACGTCGCCCGCCACGCGCGCCTCGACGACCGACTCCTCGCGCGCGAGCGTGAACAGCGCGCCCAGCGTCGCCTCCCACGACGGGCTCTGCGCGAGCACCGTCTCCAGCGTGCCGCCCTGCGGCGGGCGCACGAGGATGAGGTCGGCGCTCTTGCCGGGCCGCAGGTCGCCGATCTCGCCGCCGAGCCCGAGCGCACGCGCCCCCGCGCCGGTGGCCAGGTACAGGAGGTGGACCGGACCGATCAGGTGCCCCTCGGGGCGCACCATCTGCACGTGGTAGCCCATCAGCCCCTCCTTGAAGAGGCTGAGCCCGGTGCCGGCGCCGACGTCGGTCCCGAGCGCGAAGCGGACGCCGTGCTGCACGTGCCGGCGCATCGAGAAGATCCCGCTGCCCAGGAACGCGTTGCTGGACGGGCAGTGCGCCACGCAGGCGCGCCCGGCGGCGAGGCGCTGGAGCTCGTCGTCTGACACGTGGACGTCGTGCGCGTACACGGCGCGGTCGCGCACCAGGCCGTAGCGCTCGTACGTGTCCAGGTAGTCGCGCGCCCACGGGAACAGCTCGCGCACGAACTCGATCTCGGCGCGGTTCTCGTTCAGGTGGCTGGTGAACAGCAGGTCGGGCACGTCCTCCATCAGCGCGCCGCAGACCTCCAGCATCGGCTCCGAGCAGGACACCGAGAAGCGCGGCGTGACCGCGTAGCGCAGGCGGCCGCGGCCGTGCCAGTGCGCCATCAGCTCGCGGCTCGCGGCGTAGGCCGCCTCCGGCGTCACCTCCAGCTCGGGGCGCAGGTTGCGGTCGGACACGACGAGCCCGCTGGCGATCCGCAGCCCGAAGCTCTCGGCCTCCTCGAACAGCGCGGTCTGCGCCCCCGGGAAGTGCGAGCCGAACACGAGCGCCGTGGTGGTGCCGTTGGCGGCCAGCGCGCGCACGAAGGTGCGCGCGGTCGTGCGCGCGTACTCCGCGTCGGCCATGCGCGCCTCCTCGGGCAGGGTGCGCGTGGCGAGCCAGTCCAGCAGCTCGAGCCCCATCGCCCCGATCACGGCGATCTGCGGGAAGTGCACGTGCGTGTCGACGAGGCCCGGGAGCAGGATCGCGTCCCGGTGGTCGAGCACCTCGGCGTCGGGGTGCTCGCGGCTGACGTCCGCGAACGGCCCCGTGGCGAGGATGGTCCCCTCCGCGAACGCGACCGCGCCGTCGTCGAACGCCTCGAGCGCGTTGTCGTCCGTGAAGGGGTCGCGCGGCGTGTGGGCCACGCGGGAGCGGATGATCGTGGTCATGCGCGGGCGAAGACGATGTCCTGGGCGCCCTGCCAGAGGGTCATCTCGCCGAGCTCGCGCAGGTGCTCGTTGCCCTCCACCACCGTGAGGAAGTGGTTCCCGGCGAGCTGCCCGACGATGCTGGCGAACAGGCAGCCGCCGTACGGGAGCAGGATCTCGGTCTCGCTGATCCCGCCCGGGTAGAGCAGGATCTGCCCGGGCGCCGGATGGCTCGTGTGGTTCTCGTAGCCGACCCCGAACTCGAAGTCGCCGAGCGGGATCCACGTGGACTCGCCGCTCCAGCGCACGTGGATGACGCGCTGCGCGTACGGCAGCAGCTTCGCGAAGGCGGCGCACGTCTTCGGGGCGCGTTCCTCCTCCATGCGGGCGCGGAACTCGAACGGCCCCGCTTTGATCGACAGCATCGTCACTGTGGTCTCTCTCCTAGGGGGTTGGGGTCACGAGGCGGCCGGCGGGAGGACCCCCGACGCGCCCGCCGGCGTACACGGTCCTGCCGCGCAGCAGCGTCCGGACGATGCTCGCCCGTAGCCTGCGCCCGATGTACGGGCTGTGCCGGTGGCGGTAGAGCAGGTCCTCCGCGCGCAGGACGCTCTCGACGCCGAGGTCGGCAAGCACCAGGTCGGCGTCCGCGCCCGGCTCGAGGCGACCCTTGCCGGGCAGGTTCAGCCGCCGCGCGACGTGGCCGGCGGTGGCGCGGGCGATCACGTCGAGTGGCACGCCGCGGTCGCGATGGCCGTCGCCGAGCAGGATCGGCAGCATCGACTGGCAGCCCGAGATCCCACCCCAGACCGCGAAAGCGTCGTCGCTCACCTTCATCGCGGGCGGCGCCGAACCCGCGCCCTCCATCGCCGGCGGCGCCGAACCCGCGCCCTTCATCGCCGGCGGCGCGGGCGAGTGGTCCGAGACGACCATCGGCAGCGTGCCGTCGGCGAGCGCGCGCCACAGCGCCTCGCACTCCGCGGCCGGCCGCAGCGGCGGCGCGCATTTCGCGATCGCGCCGAGGCGCTCGGCGTCGTCCTCGGTGAGCACGAGGTAGTGCGGGCAGGTCTCGCAGCTCACGTCGACGCCGCGCGCCTTCGCGGCGGCGACGAGCGCGACGCCGCGGCCCGTCGAGATGTGCACGACGTGCAGCGCGCAGCCGGTCTCCTCGGCGAGGAGGATCGCGCGCGCGATCGCCTCGGCCTCCGCGACCGCGGGCCGCGAGGCCAGGTAGTCGCGCACGCCGGTCCGCCCGGCGGCGCGCGCCCGGGCGGCAAGCGCGCTCGTGATCGCCTCGCTCTCGGCGTGCACGGCCACGACCCGCCCGAGCGCGGCGGCCCGCTGCATCCCCTCGTACAGCGTCAGGTCGTCCGCGCGCGGGAACTCCTCGACGCCGCTCGCGGACATGAACGCCTTGAAGCCGACGACGCCGCGCGCGGCGAGCTCGTCCATGGCGTCGAGGCGGCCCGGCACGAGCCCGCCCCACAGCGCGAAGTCCACGTGCGCCGCGCGCTCGGCACACTCGCGCTTGGCGTCGAAGGCCGCCGGATCGACCGTGGGCGGGATCGCGTTCAGCGGCATCTCGACGGCGAGCGTCCCGCCGCCGGCGGCGAGCGCCGCGGTCCCGGTCGCCCATCCCTCCCAGTCGGTCCGCCCCGGCTCGTTGAAGTGCACATGGGCGTCGATCGCGCCGGGGAGCACGTGCAGCCCGCGCGCGTCGACCTCCTCGCGCGCCGGGCCCGGGAGCTCGGGCCCGATCGCGGCGATCCGGCCGTCGTCGACGGCGATGTCGAGGACCGCGACCTCGCCGGCGCCGGCGCCTACGACGGTGCCCCCGCGCACGATCAGGTCAAGCGGGCTCACGCTGCGCGGCCAGCCGCTCGAGGAACCGGGTCGTGACGTCGATCGCCACAGCCACGTCGTCCGCCTCGACGCTCTCGGCGGGGTTGTGGCTCACGCCGCCGGCGCAGCGCACGAACAGCATCGCGACCGGTGCGATCGTCGACATCACGGCCGCGTCATGGCCGGCGCCGCTCGGCAGGCGCACCACGCGATGCCCGGCCGCCTCGACCGCGCCGGCGAGCAGGGCCGTCAGCTCCGGCGAGCACGGCACCGCCGCGGTCTCCTGCACCGGCTCCCACTCGACGCTCACGCCGCGCGCCGCCGCGATCGCCTCAGCGCGGGCGCGCAAGCGCTCGCACGCCGCGTTCCGCGCGTCGTCCTCCCCGTGGCGGACGTCCAGCGAAAGCCGCGCACGATCCGGGATCACGTTGCCCGCCCCGGGCTCCACCGCCACCTCGCCGACGGTCGCCACGAGCCCGTCCTCGCCACGCTCCGCCGCCTCGCCACGCCCCTCCGCCTCGACAGCGAGGATCCACTCGGCCGCGGCGCAGAGCGCGTCACGGCGCAGTGCCATGGGCACGGTCCCGGCGTGGCCGGCGACGCCTCCGAAGGTCACGCGGGCGCGGGTCTGCCCCGCGATCGCCGACACCACGCCGACCGGCAGGTCGCGCGCCTCGAGCGCCGGCCCCTGCTCGATGTGCACCTCGCAGTACCCGAACACATCGGCCGGATCGCGGCCCGCGCCGGCGGCGCCGAGCGCCTCGACGTCGCCGCCGAACGCGCGGATCGCGGCGGCCATCGTGATCTCGTCGGCGTCCCGCCGCTCCAGCCATGCGGGGTCGAACCGCCCCGCGACGACGCTGCTGCCCAGGTACGCGGTCCCGTAGCGCACGCCCTCCTCGTCCGCGAAGCCGATCACCTCGATCGCGAACGGCAGTGGCCGCGCGCGCTCGACGCACGCGAGCGCCACGAGCACGCCGAGCATGCCGTCATAGCGGCCGGCGCCCCGCACGGTGTCGAGGTGCGAACCCATCACCAGCGTCCCGCGCCCGCCGCCCTCCAAGCGCCCGATCACGTTGCCGATCGCGTCGCGCCGCACGGTCATGCCGGCGGCCTCCATCCACGCCTGCACGGCCGCGCCGGCGCCCCGCAGCGCCTCAGTCGCGAACCGCCGCGTCAGCCGATCCTCGTCCTCGCTGTAGGTCGCGAGCTCGTCACAGCGCGCGAGTACGACGTGCGCCGCCTCCGCGGCGGGCGAGGTGGGTCGAGGACTGGTCATGAGCGCTGGGTCTCCGTCAGAATTCCGCATGTCGGAACTGCATGTCTATTTTCAACCTATCCTACGAGCCGGTTGGCATCAAGGGGCGGACCGAGAAGTCGGCGGGCGCGGCGGTCGGCATCAAGCGCAGACGGGGAAACGGGCGGGCGCGACGGTCGGCATCGAGGCCGGACGGGGAGGCGGGCGCGGCCCGGCGACCCGACGGGAAACGGGCGGGCCGGGCGGGCGAAGGGGCCGGCGAGGGGCGCCGGGCGGCCCGCGGGCGAATGGCGCACGGCGGCTCAGGCGCCGGCGGGCGCGGGGACGCGGTCGGGCTCCTCGTAGCCCAGTCCACGGGACAGCTCGAGCGCGTGCCGGGCGAGCAGCTCGCCGACCTCGTGGGTTCCGAGGCGGTGCAGGCGGGCGGCGGGCGCGGACACGCTGATCGCGGCGATCAGCTCGCCGGAGTGGTCGAACACCGGGGCGCCGACGCAGCCGACGCCGTCCTCGTACTCCTCGTTGTCGACCGCGTAGCCGCGGGTCCGGGCGCGGCCGAGGTCGAGCTCCAGCTCGCTCATGGTCGTGATCGTGTGCGGAGTCGTGGGCGGCCATGGCGCGGTCGCCCCGAGCTCGTGGAGCGCGTCCGGCGGCAGATAGGCGAGCATCGCCTTGCCGGCGCCGGACGAGTGGGCCGGGACGCGGCGGCCGATCTCCGTGAACATCCGCACGGCGCGGGAGCTCGCCGCCTGGTCGACGTAGACGGCGGTGAGCCCCTCAAGGACGACGAGGTTCGTGGTCTCGTCGATCGAGTCGCGCACGGCCTCGAGGTGGGGGCGCGCCGCGGCGCGCAGGCGCGCGGTGCGCTGCTGCGGCCCGCCGGCGAGCGCGAGCACCTTGTGCGCGAGCCGGTAGCGGCTCGTGCGCCGGTCCTGCACGACGTAGCCGGCGTCGACGAGCGTCCCCAGCAGCCGGTGGGTGGTGCTCCGCTGCAGGCCGGTGCGCTCCGCGATCTCCACGAGCCCCGCGTCGTCGGCGCCGGCCACCGCCTCGAGCACCGCGAGCCCACGGGCGAGGGACTGGACGGTGGTGTCGCGCGACGAGCTCAACGTGCCGGGGCCTGGACTGGGATGTCGCGCGAAGAGCTCAAAGGTGGCACGCAGTTCTGATAGGCGGAACGAGGAGGCTGCATGGTAGACGCCTGAGGGCCTTCATGCGAGGCGCCCTTGACAACCCGACGCACCTCTGGATAGATTACCGGGCAATGTTGAAACTTGAATTCTGCTCTGCGGAACTGCTCGGAGGAATCGTCCGATGAAGTTCTGCGCGAACCTCTCCATGCTCTTCAAGGAGGTCCCGTTCCTCGAGCGCTTCGAGCGGGCGGCCCGCGCCGGGTTCCGCGCCGTCGAGTTCTGGTGGCCGGCCGAGCCGGTCGCCGAGGTCGAGGCGGCGGTCAAGTCGGCCGGCCTCTCCGTGGCGCTCTTCAACTTCGACGCCGGGGACATGCCGGCGGGCGATCGCGGGCTGCTGAGCCTTCCCGGCCGCCAGGCCGAGTTCCGGGCCAACGTGCCGGTCGCGCTCGAGCTCGCCGGCGCCCTCGGCTGCCCGCGCCTGAACGCCCTCGTCGGCGTCGAGCGCGCGCCGGGCACGCGGGAGAGCCAGCTGGAGCTCGCGGCCGAGAACGTCGCCTGGGCGGCCGACCAGGCCGCGCAGATCGGCGCGGACGTGATGATCGAGGCGGTCAACACGTTCGAGAACGGCTTTTACCTGCTCTCGACGACGCGACAGGCCGCGGCGTTCCTCGAGCGGGTCGGCCGGCCCAACGTGAAGCTGCAGTACGACGCGTACCACATGCAGCGCATGGAGGGGAACCTGGTGGCGACCTTCACGGAGCACCAGGCGCTCATCGGCCACGTCCAGGTCGCCGACTCGCCCGGCCGCGGCGAGCCCGGCACCGGCGAGATCAACTACGCGTTCGTGCTCGACGCGATCGAGGGCCTCGGCTACGACGGCTGGATCGGGCTCGAGTACAAGCCGACCACGGCCGCCACCGAAGACAGCCTCGCGTGGCTGGGCGACCGCGCCGGCGCGACGCCCGCGGGGCGGGCGGTCTAGTCATGGAACGGATCGGCTTCATCGGCCTGGGCGTGATGGGCGCGCCCATGGCCCGCAACCTGCTCGCCGCCGGCCACGAGCTCGTGACCTACAGCCGCAGCGGCACCCCCGAGGACCTCGTTGAGGCGGGCGCGACAGCCGCGGAGAGTCCGCGCGAGGTCGCCGCCGCCGCAGGCGTCGTGGTCACGATGCTGCCCGACTCGCCGCAGGTGCGCGAGGTCGTGGAGGCGGCGCTCGAGACGGCCGCGGCCGGCTCGCTGATCGTCGACATGAGCACGATCTCGCCGGTCGTCACCCGCGAGCTCGCGGAGCGCGCCGCCGAGCGCGGCATCGGCTACGTCGACGCGCCGGTCAGCGGCGGTGACGTGGGCGCGCGCGAGGCGACGCTGTCGATCATGGCCGGCGGTGCCGAGGCCGACTTCGAGCGCGCGAAGCCGCTGTTCGAGGCCGTCGGGCGCACGATCGTGCACGTCGGCCCGACCGGCGCCGGCCAGGTGGTCAAGGCCTGCAACCAGGTCGTGGTCGCGCTGGTCATCGAGGCGGTCAGCGAGGCGCTGGTCCTCGGCTCGAGCGCCGGGGTCGACCCCGCGGTGATCATCAAGGTGCTCTCCGGCGGGCTCGCCGCGAACCGGGTGATGGAGATGCGCGGGCGCAACTTCCTCGAGCACGACTTCACCCCCGGCTTCCGGATCGACCTGCACCAGAAGGACCTCGGCATCGCGCTGGCCACGGCCCGCGAGTACGGGGTGGCGCTGCCGTCGACGGCGGCGGTCAACGAGATGCTCCAGGCGCTGCGCTCGCGCGGGATGGGTGACCGCGATCACTCGGCCCTGCTCACGTTCGTGGAGGACCTGGCCCGGCACAGGATCGGCGCGCCCGCCGCGAGCGGCGAAGCCGCGCCGGGCGATGAAGGCGCGCGCGGCGGGGCCGCGCGCGGAGGCACGAGCGCGGCCGCCGCGAGCGGCGCCGCCGCCTGAAGAAGATCGAGCGGCGTCGCCGCCTGAAAAAGAACCCCCTGAAAGGCGCAGCATGGCGAAGATGAACGTGATGGACGCGGTGGTCAAGGTGATGGAGAGCGAGGGCGTCGACGTGGTGTTCGGCGTCCCCGGCGCCGCGATCCTGCCGCTCTACAAGGCGCTGTCGCGCTCGAGCATCCGCCACATCTCGGTGCGCCACGAGGAGGGCGGCACGCACGCCGCCGACGGCTGGGCGCGCGTCACCGGCAAGGTCGGCGTGAACATCGGGACGTCCGGGCCCGCCGGCACGAACATGATCACCGGGCTCTACACGGCGATGGCGGACTCGATCCCGATGATCTGCATCACGGGCCAGGCCCCCACCGACGTGCTCCACAAGGAGGCCTTCCAGGCGGTCGACATCGTCGAGATCGCCAAGCCGGTCACGAAGTGGGCCGTGCAGGTCAAGGAGACCGCGCAGATGCCGTGGGTGTTCCGCCAGGCGTTCCGGATCGCGAAGGAGGGCCGGCCCGGCCCCGTGCTGATCGACCTGCCGCTCAACATCCAGAAGGGCCCGGAGGTCGACTGGGATCCGGACTGGGACACCGCGCTGCCCTACGAGAAGCCAGCGCCGAACCCGGCCGCGATCCGCGAGGCGATCGCCATGCTCCTGCAGGCCGAGCGGCCGATCCTCCTGCCCGGGGGCGGCGTGATCCTGGCCAACGCCAGCGAGCAGATGCTGGAGCTCGCCGAGTACCTGCAGATCCCGGTCAGCCCGACCTACATGGGCAAGGGCGCGATCCGCGAGGACCACCCGCTGTGGGCCGGCACGGTCGGCATCCAGACCAGCCAGCGCTTCGCGAACCAGCTGTTCCTGGAGAGCGACTTCGTGCTCGCCGTCGGCGCCCGCTTCGCCGATCGCCACACCGGCGACCTCAGCGTCTACCGCGGCGACCGCAAGTTCGTGCAGGTCGACGTCGACCCCTACCAGATCGGGCGCGTGTTCCCGCCCGACCTCGGGATCGTCTCCGACGCCACCCTCGCGCTGGAGGCGATGCTCGACGTCGCGCGCGACATGACGCCCGCGCGCGAGCCGAACCGCTGGGTCGAGCGCGTCGACGAGGCCCGCTCGACGATGCTGCGCAAGATGGACTTCGACAACGTCCCGATCAAGCCCCAGCGCGTCTACAAGGAGGTCAACGCGGTCTTCGACGAGGACACCGTCTTCCTCACCGCGATCGGCCTCTACCAGATCTTCAGCGGCCAGTTCCAGAAGACCTACAAGCCGCGCCACTACATCTGCTGCGGCCAGGCCGGCCCGCTCGGGTGGGAGGTCCCGGCCTGCATCGGCGCCAAGCTCGCGGCGCCGGAGAAGCTCGTCGTCGGCATCGTCGGCGACTACTCGTTCCAGTTCCTGATGGAGGAGGTGGCGGTCGCCGTCCAGTACCGCGTGCCGTTCGTGCTGGTGATGCTCAACAACGCCTACATGGGACTGATCCGCCAGTCGGAGAAGTACGGGTACGACGAGAACTACGCCGTCGACCTCGCCTACGACCATCCGGCCAACGACGAAGGCATCGTCGGCATCGACCACGTGAAGGTGATGGAGGCGATGGGCGCGCTCGGCCGCCGCGTGTTCGAGCCCGGCCAGATCGCGTCCACGATCGAGTGGGCGATCCAAGCCAGCGAGGAGCACGGCGTGCCCGCCCTGGTCGAGATCATGACCGAGCGCGACACTGACGCGGCCATGGGCGTCAGGATCGACCGCATCAACGAGTACGAGCCGGTGATCGACGGCACGTACGAGCGCGCCGGCGAGGTCGTCGGGGCGCTGCCGGAGCGCGACTAGGCCAGCGAGAGCGAGGAGGGAGCGACAAGTGGAGATCCTCCAGCCGGACACGTGGCGAGAGGCGCTCGAGCTCAAGGCCGCGACCCCGCAGGCCAAGCCGATCGCGGGCGGCACGGACCTGATGGTCGAGCTGAACTTCGACCGCATCCGGCCAACCGCGATGCTCGACCTCAACCGCGTCGAGGAGCTCACCCAGTGGGCCCCCGACGACGGCTGGCTGCGCGTCGGCGCCGGCGTCACGTACACGCGGCTGATCGCGGAGCTCGGGGACCGTCTCCCCGGGCTCGCGATCGCCTCGCGCACCGTCGGCTCGCCGCAGATCCGCAACCGCGGGACCGTTGGCGGCAACCTCGGCACGAGCTCACCGGCCGGCGACGGGCTGCCGCCGCTGTTCGCCTCCGACGCCGAGGTCGAGCTCGCCTCGACCAGCGCCACCCGGCGCATCCCGGTCGCCGACTTCGTCACCGGCCCCAAGCGCAACTGCATGAACGACGACGAGCTGATCGCCGCGTTCTGGATCAAGCCCGCCGACGGCCCGCAGCAGTTCGCGAAGATCGGCACCCGCAACGCGATGGTGATCGCGGTCTGCTCGCTCGGCCTTGCGGTCAGCCGCGAGAACCGCAGCGTCTCCGCCTGCATCGGCTCGGCCGGCCCGACGCCGATCCGCGCTCACGAGGCCGAGCGCTTCATCGGCGGCGTGCTCGAGGAGCAGGACCTGTGGGAGTCGCCCGCGCCGATCGCCGAGTCCGCGCTCAAGCGCTTCGGCGAGCTCGTCGAGGTGGCGGCGCGCCCGATCAACGACGTCCGCGGGACCGCGGCCTACCGGCACCACGCGCTCGGCGTGCTGGGCCGGCGCACGCTCAAGTGGGCCTGGAAGCGCTACCTGGAGGAGGCGGCCTGATGCGGCTCAAGCTGACCATCAACGGCGAGCCCCACGAGGCCGACGGCGTGTGGGAGGGCGAGAGCCTGCTCAACGCGCTGCGCGACAACCTCCGCCTGCCCGGCGCGAAGAACGCGTGCGAGCAGGGCGAGTGCGGCTCCTGCTCGGTCTACCTCGACGGCACGCTCGTGTGCTCCTGCCTCGTGCTCGCGGCCCAGGCCGAGGGGCGCGAGGTGACCACCGTCGAGGGGATCGCGAACGGCAGCGAGCTGCACGAGGTGCAGCGCGCGTTCGTCGAGGCCGGCGGCGTGCAGTGCGGCTTCTGCACCCCCGGGCTCGTCGTCGCCAGCCACGACCTGCTCTCCCGCAACGCCAACCCCAGCGACCCCGAGATCCGCGAGGCCCTGGCCGGCAACCTCTGCCGCTGCACGGGCTACGAGAAGATCATCGATGCGGTCAAGCTGGCCGCCGAGCGGCTCGACGGGAGGGCGGCATGACCGCCCCGCCCACCACCCCCACCCGCGAGCGGCCCGAGACGCCGGTCCAGCGGCCGAACGAGGTCGGCACCACGACGACCCGCATCGACGGCATCCCCAAGGTCAAGGGCGAGTTCGAGTACTCGTCGGACATGCACGTCGAGGGCATGCTGTGGGGCGCGACCCTGCGCAGCCCGCACCCGCGCGCCGACATCTGGTCGATCGACATCGCCAAGGCGCTCGCGCTGCCCGGCGTCCACGCTGTGCTCACGCACGAGGACGTCCCCGGCCGCAAGGTCTACGGCATGGAGATCCCCGACCAGCCGGTGCTGGCCTGGGGGCACGTGCGCTACCAGGGCGAGGCGATCGCGCTCGTCGCGGCGGACCACCCGGAGACCGCGCGCCGCGCCGTCGACCTCATCCAGGTCGACTACGAGGTGCTCGAGCCGCTGGCCCACGCCGAGGCGGCGATGGCGCCCGGCGCGCCGCAGCTCCACCTCTCGGGCAACGTGCTGCGCCACGTGCGCATCAACCACGGGGACCCGGACGCGACCGCCGACGTGGTCGTCGCCGGCGAGTACGAGGTCGGCATGCAGGACCAGGCCTTCCTCGGCCCCGAGTCAGGCGTCGCGGTGCCCGACGGCGAGGGCGGCGTCGAGCTGTTCATCGCCACCCAGTGGCTGCACGTCGACCGCGACCAGGTGGCCGAGAGCCTCGACCTGCCGCCCGAGAAGGTCAAGCTCACGATGGGCGGCGTCGGCGGCGCGTTCGGCGGCCGCGAGGACCTGTCGATGCAGATCCACGCGTGCATGCTCGCGCTGCACACCGGCCGGCCGGTGAAGATCGTCTACAACCGCGAGGAGTCGTTCTACGGCCACGTCCACCGGCACCCGTGCAAGATGCGCTACGAGCACGGCGCCGATCGCGACGGCCGGCTCGTGTACGTGCGCGCGCGCGTCGTGCTGGACGGCGGGGCGTACGCGTCGAGCAGCACCGCCGTGTGCTCGAACGCCGCGTGCTTCGCCGCCGGCCCCTACGACATGCCGAACGCGCGCCTGGACGCCTACGTCGTCTACACGAACAACCCGCCGTGCGGGGCGATGCGCGGGTTCGGCGCGGTCCAGGTCGCGATCGCGCACGAGGCCCAGATGGACAAGCTGGCCGCCGCGCTGAACCTCGACCCGCTCGAGCTGCGGATCAAGAACGCGATGCGGCCCGGCTCGCTGATGCCGACCGGCCAGGTGGTCCCGGAGCCGGCGCCGGTGGCCGAGCTGCTCGAGCGCCTGCGCGAAATGCCGATGCCGCCGGAGGCGGACGGCGCCCGCGACCTGCGCGAGCTGCCCGGCGGCGTCTCCAACACCACCCACGGCGAGGGCGTGCGGCGCGGGGTCGGCTACGGCCTCGGCTTCAAGAACGTCGGCTTCTCCGAGGGCTTCGACGACTACTCGACAGCGCGCGTGCGGCTCGAGTTCGACGACGACGGGCCGCTCGTCTCCGTCCACTCGGCGGCCGCCGAGGTCGGCCAGGGCGTGATCACCGTCCAGGCGCAGATCGCCCGCACCGAGCTGGGCGTCGAGCGCGTCGCGGTGCTCAACGCGGACACGCGGGTCGGGTCGGCGGGCTCCAGCTCCGCCTCGCGCCAGACCTACGTGACCGGCGGCGCGGTCAAGGCCGCCTGCGAGGCGGTGCGCGAGAAGCTGCACGCGCTGGCCGCCGAGCGCGGCGTCGCGCCCACCCCGGAGGCCGTGCTCGAGCCGGGCGAGGCGATCGAGGAGACGATCGAGTGGCACCACCGCGAGACGTTCCCGCTCGACGAGAACGGCCAGGGCGACGCGCACCTGCAGTTCGCGTTCTCCGCCCACCGCGCGGTGGTCGACGTCGACGTCGAGCTGGGGCTCGTGCGAGTCGTCGAGCTGGCGACGACGCAGGAGGTCGGCAAGGCGATGAACCCGCAGGCGCTCGAGGGCCAGATCGAGGGCGGCAGCGCCCAGGGGCTCGGCCTCGCGCTGCTGGAGGAGATCCAGGTGCGCGACGGCAAGGTGCTCAACGCGTCGTTCACCGACTACCTGCTGCCGACGATCCTCGACATGCCGCCGGTGAAGATCGAGGTGCTCGAGCACGCCGATCCGGTGTCGCCCTACGGCCTGAAGGGCGTCGGCGAGCCGCCCAACATCTCGACGCCGCCGGCCGTCGCGGCGGCGCTGCGGGCCGCCACCGGCCGCGATCTCGCGCGGATCCCGGTGCGGCCGGAGCACATCGTCGGCCTCGCCGCCGAGCCGGCGGCGAGGCCCCCGCAGCCCGGCAGCCGCGGGCCAGGACAGAGGAGCTGACGATGCCGGGATACCACCGAGCCGAGGTCAGCGCGGAGCTGACGATCGTCCCGTCGAGCGACGCCCGCGAGTCGCCGAGGGCCCAGATGGAGGCCGCCCGCAGCGCGGCCGGCGAGACCGGCCTCGCGCACGAGTCCGGGCCCGGCGCCACGCTGCTGGCCGGTACGCGCGCCGAGGTGCTGGACGCGGCGCGGAAGGTCATCGAGGCGTCCCTGGACGCCGGCGCGCACATCGTGCACGTGAAGGTGGAGGCGACCGAGGACGCGCCGAGGTTCGGCGCGCCTCGCGCCAACTGACAAACCCCACGAGGAGGAAGAGCACCCATGTCGTTCTACGTCGCCGCGCGAGCCCGCGGCGAGCAGGCCGTGCACCCGGTCGACGAGGTTCTGCCGGCGAGCCGTCTTGCGGTCTACGGCGCCCAGCACGTGCTGGCGTTCTACGCCGGCGCGGTGATCGTCCCGATCCTGCTGGCGGCCGCCATCGGGCTGCGCGGGGACGACCTCGTGTACCTGATCTCCGCGGACCTGTTCACCTGCGGCATCGCCTCCATCATCCAGGCGGTCGGCTTCTGGCAGGTCGGCGTCCGGCTGCCGCTGCTGCAGGGCGTCACGTTCACCGCCGTGGCGCCGATGATCAGCATCGGCAACGCCGAGGGCGGCGGCGTCGACGGCCTGCTGGCCATCTACGGCGCCGTCATCGTCGCGGGCGTCTGCACGTTCCTGCTGGCGCCGTACTACAGCCGCCTGCTGCGGCTGTTCCCGCCGGTCGTGACCGGCACCGTGATCCTCGTGATCGGCGCCGCGCTGCTGCCGGTCGCGGCCCAGCAGGCCGGCGGCGGCAACCCGTCGGCGAAGGACTTCGGCAGCTTCCAGAACCTCGAGCTGGCGGGCGCCACGCTCCTGTTCATCATCGTCCTGCAGCGCGTCTTCCGCGGGCGCTTCCTGGCCACCGTCGCGGTGCTGCTCGGGCTCGTCTTCGGCACCGCCGTCGCGACGATCTTCGGCATCACCGACTTCAGCGGCGTCGACGACGCGAAGGCGCTCGGCGTCACCACGCCGTTCCACTTCGGCGCGCCGACGTTCGGCATCGCCGCGATCGTCTCGATGCTGATCGTGATGTTCATCACGGCGGTCGAGACCACCGGCGACGTGTTCGCCACCGGCGAGATCGTCGAGAAGCCGATCCGCCGCAACGACATCGCGCGCGCCCTGCGCGCCGACGGCCTGGCCACGACGCTCGGCGGCGTCCTGAACTCGTTCCCGTACACGTGCTTCGCGGAGAACGTCGGCCTCGTGCGCCTCACGCGCGTGAAGAGCCGCTGGGTGGTCGCCACCGCCGGCGCGATCATGATCGTGCTCGGGCTCTTCCCCAAGATCGCCGCGGTCGTCGCCTCGATGCCGGCCGCCGTGCTCGGCGGCGCCGCGATCGTCATGTTCGGCACGGTCGCCGTGATCGGCATCCAGACGCTGTCGCGGGTCGACTTCCACGACGACCGCAACGTGATCATCGTCGCCGTCAGCCTCGGCTTCGCGCTGATCCCGGTCGCGTTTCCGACCTTCTACAAGCACTTCGACAACGACGTGCAGACGATCGTCGGCAGCGGCATCACGATGGGCAGCTTCTCGGCGATCGTGCTGAACCTGTTCCTCAACATCCTCGGCGGCAAGCGCAACCTCGTCGACGAGGTGGAGCCGACGCAGCAGCGGCCGGAGCGCCTCTCGATCGACCAGGTCAACCACCTCAGCGACAAGGAGTTCGTCGAGACGTTCGGGCAGCTCTTCCAGGGGCCGCCGTGGATCGTCGAGGACGTCGCGCGGATGCGGCCGTTCGAGAGCCTGTACGCGATGCGGCACGCGTTCCACGGCGTCATGTTCGATGCGCCGGACGACCGCCGGCGCGCGCTGATCGCCGCCTACCCGGACCTCGCGGCGAAGGTCGCGCTCGGGCCGGAGTCGCGCCGCGACCAGGCGTGGGCGGGGCTCAACCGGCTGACGCCGGAGGAGTACGAGCGCTTCGACGCGCTCAACCAGCGCTACCACGACAAGTTCGGCTTCCCGTTCATCATCTGCGTGCGCGAGAACACCAAGGAGACGATCTTCGAGGCGTTCGAGCGGCGGCTGGAGAACACGCCGACGCAGGAGCAGATGGCGGCGCTCGTCGAGATCGCGAAGATCGCCAACCTGCGCCTGCTCGACCTCGTGGAGGACCACGCGCCGCCGGTGCTCGTCACGCAGCGGCCGGTGCCGGAGGCGCCCCACAACGGCGAGCCGACGTCGCGCCGGCAGGCCGAGGCCTGAGGCGTGGCGCCCGCCGCGGTCAACGAGATGGACGAGGCGGCCTTCGTGGCCGCCTTCGGCCACCTGTTCGAGCACTCGCCGTGGGTGGCGCGCGCCGCGTGGCGGCGCCGCCCCTTCGGCGACCTGGCCGGCGCGTTCGAGGCCGCGCTGCGCGCGGCGCCGCGGGAGCGCCAGCTCGCGCTCGTGCGCGCGCACCCGGAGCTGGCGGGCCGCGAGGCGGCCGAGGGCGAGCTGACCGCGGAGTCCGCGCGCGAGCAGGCGTCCGCCGGCCTGGACCGGCTGTCGGCCGCCGAGGTGGCGGCGCTACGGCGGCTGAATGCCGCCTACCGCGAGCGGTTCGGGTTCCCGCTCGTCATCTTCGTGCGCGAGCACACGCCGGCGTCGATCCTCGCCTGGGGCCAGGAGCGGCTGGGCCGCTCGCCCGAGGAGGAGCTCGCGACCGCCCTGGGCGAGATCGTCAAGATCGCGCGGGCGCGGCTGGAGGACATGTGATCTCCACGCACGTCCTGGACACCGCCCGCGGGCGCCCGGCCGCGGGCGTCGCGGTGGCGCTCGAGCGCGCCGCCGGCGGCGCCTGGGAGGCGGTGGGCCGCGCGGTGACCGACGCCGACGGCCGCGTGCCGCGCCTCGGGCCCGTCGCGGCCGGGCGCTACCGGCTCGTGTTCGACACCGCCGCCTACCACGGCGACGACGCCTTCTATCCGGAGGTCTGCGTGCAGTTCGCGGTCGCGGACGGCGCCGGGCACCTCCACCTTCCACTCCTGCTCAACCCTTACGGCTACAGCACATACCGAGGGAGCTGAAAAACGCCATGTCCATCGTCCTGGGAGCCAACAACTACGGGAAGGCCGAGGTGCGGGTCGTCAAGGTGACCCGCCGCCCCGGCCGCCACGAGCTCCGTGACCTGACCGTCGACGTCGCCCTCGAGGGCGACTTCGAGGCCGCCCACCTCGAGGGCGACAACACGGGCCTGCTGGCCACCGACACGATGCGCAACACGGTGTACGTGCTGGCCAAGCTGCATCCGATCGACGAGCTCGAGTCGTTCGGGGCGGCGCTGGTCGACCGCTTCCTGGAGGCGGGCCCGACCGTCACCCGCGTCCGCGTGAAGATCGCCGAGCATCCGTGGGCGCGGCTCGGCGACCACGAGCACGCGTTCCAGCGCGGCCACGGCGGCACGCGGGTCGCCGTCGTGACCGGCGACCGCGCCGGCAAGCAGGTCCAGGCCGGGATCGAGGACCTGCTCGTGCTCAAGACCACCGGCTCGGGCTGGGAGGGCTACCTGCGCGAGGAGTACACGACGCTGCCGGAGACCGACGACCGCATCCTCGCCACCGTCGTCACCGCGAGCTGGGACTACGCGGACGGGGACGTCGACTACGGGGCCGCGTGGCGCGGCGCGCGCGAGGCGATCCTGCGCTCGCTCGGCGACCACTACAGCCCCTCCGTGCAGTACACGCTCTACCGCATGGGCGAGGCCGTGCTGTCGGCCCACCCCGAGATCCAGCGGATCCGGCTCTCGCTGCCCAACCGCCACCACCTGCTGTTCGACCTCTCGCGCTTCGGGCTCGAGAACGACCACGAGATCTTCCACGCCACGACCGAGCCCTATGGCCTGATCGAGGGCACGGTGGAGCGGACGCCCGCGGGCGTGGCGGCCGGCAACGGCGCGGGGGCGCAGCGGGCGCGCGCGTGAGGCTGCTCGTCGCACCCGACTCGTTCAAGGGCACCTACAGCGCCCTCGAGGTCGCGGGCGCGATCGGTCGCGGCGCGGAGCGGGCGGGCGCCGAGGTGGACGCGTGCCCCGTCGCGGACGGCGGCGAGGGGACGATGGCCGTCCTGCTCGAGACGCTGGGCGGGCGGCGCGTCGAGGCCGCCGTCCACGATCCGCTGGGGCGGGAGATCACGGCGCCGTTCGCGCTGCTCGGCGACGGTGAGCGCGCGCTCGTCGAGATGGCGTGCGCGAGCGGGCTGGCGCTGGTTTCGGTTGAGGAGCGCGATCCGTGGCGGGCCAGCACCTACGGCACCGGCGAGCTGCTGCACGCCGCCGCGGCGGCCGGCGCGCGCGAGATCATGGTCGCGGTCGGCGGCTCGGCGACCACCGACGGCGGGCGCGGCGCGCTCGACGCGGTGCGCGAGCGCGGCGGGCTGGGTGACGCGCGCGTGATCGTGCTGTCCGACGTGCAGACGCCGTGGGAGCGCTGCGCGGAGATCTACGGGCCCCAGAAGGGCGCCGACCCGGACATGGTCGCCCGCCTCGCCGCGCGCCTGGACGCCTACGCGGCCGAGCTGCCGCGGGATCCGCGCGGGGTGCCGATGACCGGCGCCGCCGGCGGGCTGTCCGGCGGCCTGTGGGCCGGGCTCGGAGCGGCGCTCGAGCCGGGCGCGCCGTACGTCCTGGACGCGCTCGGCTTCGACGCGCGGCTGCGGGCGGCGGACGCCGTCGTCGTGGGCGAGGGCCGCCTCGACGCGCAGAGCCTGATGGGCAAGATCGTGGGCGAGATCGCCGCCCGGGCGCGCGCCGCCGGCGTCCCGGTGCACGCGATCGTCGGCTCTGCGGCCGTCGACGCCGCGGGCGCCGGCCTGGCCTCGGTGACCGAGGCCGGCACGCCGGCGCAGATGGAGGCGGCGGCCGCGGCGCTCACCGTCCCAATCGGCTGACGAGCGCCGCGGCGCGTGCGCGCAGGTCGCCGACCGCCGTGCGCACGTCCGCGAGCCCGGCGCGCAGCTCGGGGTCCCCCACCTCGACCGGCATCATCGAGTCCTGCAGCTCCGCCAGCGCCGTATCGCACTCGCCGACCGCGTCCACCGCGCGGTCGAGGAACCCGCGCGCGCCCAGCGACGGCGGACCCGGCGCGCCCGGCGCGAACGTGCGCCCCCGCAGGCCGTAGCGCGCGGCGAACTCAGCATGGGTGCGCTTCGCCCGGCCGTAGGCGGCCTGGACCGGCCGGAACAGCTGCTCCTCGAGCCGGTCGGCGGTCTGCTCGTCGAGCACCTCGTAGGCGGCGGCGAGCGCCGCCAGCGCGGCGCCGAGCGCGTCGATCGCCGCGGCGAGGTCGTCGAGCAGCTGCTGCCGGGCCTCGGCGGTGACATACGCCATAGGCGCAGGGTATCCCGCGCTCGCGATGATTTTTCCGACCGCCTTCCGTCATACGGACATGAGCACAATCGAGGCGATGGCCAGTCGAGACGAGATCGCCGCGGCGACGGCGGGTGACCAGACCGCGTTCGCCCGGGTCAGCGAGCGCTACCGGCGCGAGCTGCAGGTGCACTGCTACCGGATGCTCGGCTCCTTCGAGGACTCCGAGGACCTGGTGCAGGAGACGTTCCTGCGGGCGTGGCGCAGGCGCGCGAGCTTCGAGGGCCGCTCCACGTTCCGGGCCTGGCTCTACCGGATCGCCACGAACGCGAGCCTCGACGCGCTCGCGAAGCATCCGCGGCGGCTCCCCGAGAGCCCGGGCTCGATCGACCTGCCGTGGCTGCAGCCGTACCCGGACAGCCTGCTGGAGGGGTTGGCGGCGCCGGAGGCGGGGCCGGACGAGGCGGTCGTCTCGAAGGAGACGATCGAGCTCGCGTACATGGTCGCCATCCAGTACCTGCCGCCGCGCCAGCGGGCGGTGCTGATCCTGCGCGACGTGCTGGGCTGGCCGGCGAAGGACACCGCGGAGCTGATGGAGACGAGCCTCGCCTCCGTCAACAGCGCGCTCCAGCGCGCGCGGGCGACACTGAAGGAGCACCTCCCCGAGCGCCGGCTGGAGTGGGCGCCGGGCGCGGACCCGAGCCGCGAGGAGCGCGCGATGCTCGAGCGCTACCTCGAGGCGACCGACCGCGGCGACTCCGCGGCATTCGCCGCGATGCTGCGCGAGGACGCGCGCTTCGCGATGCCGCCCGAGCCCGGCGTCTACGTCGGCCGCGACGAGATCATCAAGGTCTGGGAGCAGGGCTTCAACACGGTGGCGTTCGGCCACATGCGCGGCGTGGTCACGCGGGCCAACATGCAGCCGGCGGTGGCCTGCTACCTGTGCCCCGCGGGCGAGACGGTCCATCGGGCGCTGGCGCTCGACGTGCTGCGGTTCGAGGGCGGCCTGCTGGCGGATGTCGTCACGTTCCCGTCCCGCCTGTTCGCGGCGTTCGGCCTGCCACCCGAGCTCTCTGTGACGTAGGTCACCTGCCGGTCTGTCGGCCCGGATAGCTGGGTATCGGAGTCCGGATGCCCTGCACCGCGACGCTCCTGCTCGCCGCGGCACGGCCCGCCGGCGGCGCCGCGCTGGGCCAGGTGGTGATTGCGACGACGGCGGCGGCCGCGTTCAGCGGCGCGCTGCTCTACGTCTGCCTCGGCCCCCGCAGCGGCCGCGTCCGCGCGCTGTCGCGGCTCGCGCGGCTCTCCCGGCACGTGAGCGGGCTGCCGGGCTGGGCGGCCGTGCCGAGCGGGATGATCGTCGTGTCGCTGGTCACGGCGCTGTTCGGGATGCTGTGGGACATCTCGCTGCACATCGCGCAGGGCCGCGACCCGGGGCCGCTCGCGAACCCCGCGCACTACTTCATCCTCGGCGGGCTGTGGGGCGTCTTCGCCTCGGGGTGCGTCTCGATCGCGCTGCCGACCGACCGCCCGAGCGCGTCGGCGGTGCGCATCATGGACGGCTGGTACGCGCCGCTGGGCGGCGTGCTGATCGCCGCCTGCGGCGCGTTCGCGCTGATCGGCTTCCCGCTCGACGACATGTGGCACCGGCTGTTCGGCCAGGACGTGACGCTGTGGGGGCCGACGCACCTGATGCTGATCGGCGGCGCGTCGATGACGCTCGTCGGGCTCGCGGTGCTGCTCGTGGAGGCGGGGCGCGCCAACCGCACGCACGGCCGGCGCGGGGAGCTGCCGTGGGTGCGCTTCATGCGCCGGGTCACGCTGCCCGGGGCGTTCCTGCTCGGCCTGTCGACGTTCCAGGGCGAGTTCGACTTCGGCGTCCCGCAGTTCCGGCTCGTCTTCCAGCCGATGCTCATCATGCTCGCCGCCGGCGCCGCGCTGGTCGCCGCGCGCGTGTGGCTCGGCCGCGGGGCGGCGTTGGGGGCGGCGCTGTTCTTCTTCTCGCTGCGCGGTGTGATCGCGCTGCTGGTCGGGCCGGCGCTCGGCGAGCCGACGCCGCACTTCCCGCTCTACGTCGTCTCGGCATTGTGTGTCGAGGGGATCGCGTTCCTCGTGTCGCCGCGGCGGCCGCTGACGTTCGCGCTCGCCGCCGGGGCGTTGATCGGCACCGTCGGGCTGGCCGCCGAGTGGGGCTGGTCGCACGTCTGGATGCCGCTGCCGTGGCCGGCCGCGCTGCTGCCCGAGGGCGCGCTGCTGGGGTTCGCGATGGCGCTCGCCGGCGCGCTCATCGGCGCGTGGATCGGGGGACGGCTGGCCGCCGACGAGCTCCCGCGCGGCGGCGACCTGCGCGCCGGTGCCGTGGTCGCGGCGGCGGCCGTTCTCGCGGCGGTCGTGTTCGGGCTGGCGACCTCGTCCGATCGCGGGGTTCGTGGCACCGTGGCGCTCGAGCCGACCGGCGGCGGGACGGCGAACGCGGTGATCATGCTCGCGCCGCCCGACGCCGCGGACGACGCCGCCTGGCTGACCGCGACGTCCTGGCAGGGCGGCGCGCTGGTCGTCGACCGGCTGCGGCGCGTCGGACCGGGGGTCTACCGCACGACCGAGCCGATGCCCGTGCACGGCGAGTGGAAGACGATGATCCGCCTGCACGTGGGCAACTCATTGACCGCGCTGCCGGTGTACCTGCCGGCGGACCCGGCGATCCCGGTGGGCGGCGTGCCGGCTCGGGAGCGTGTG
>JBIOTP010000395.1:0-3146 GCA_044865965.1 Solirubrobacteraceae bacterium | reverse complement strand
CGTGACGGCTCGCAGCGCGCCGAGCAGCTGCAGCCAGCCGTCGAACGCCACCGGGTCGCGCCCGGACACGTGCAGCGTTCCGGCCGGAGCGGGCCCTGCGCGCTCGAGGTCGATGCTGAGGCGGATGGCCACCGGACGATCATGCGCGCCGCGGGCCACGCTCGCGACAGGGTCTCGCCCCTGTACTTTCGCGCCTGAGGTGTTCCGCGCGCCACCGAGTTGCGGCGCACCGAGCCGGTGGAGGCGATGGTGATCGGCGCGTTCGTGCGCGGCCTCTCGACAATGTGCGACGTGGAGTCGCTCTGTGACCAAGGTGGTCTGGGCAAGCTCTCGATGTCGACCGCGGCACGACTGTGCTCAGGGCTGCGCGAGCGCTTCGCCGCGTCCCAGCGCCGCGCCCTGTACGGCATCCACCTGGCGGCGCTATTCGTGGACGTCGCCTTCCTCGCCGTCTGCCCGAACGCGCCCCAAGGAGGGCGTGCTGGTCGCCTGGGTTCACCGAGGGGGCGAGCGGGTGCTCCTGGCGGTGCCGGTCAGGATGCGCGAATCGCACGAGGACCGGCTCGGTCTCGCGCGCGATTTGATCGCCCGCGCGGTGGTCGGCGGGGCGGCGGTACGGTGGTCGGTTGCATGCGGCGCGCGTGGTGGCGGCTGGCTACGGATGGGTGGTCGAAAGTGTGAAGGTCAGGGTCTTGGCGTAGCTCCCGGCGCGCAGGGGCTCGTTCGCGCCGATGGCCTGGGAGAACTCGATCATCACCGGGTCGTGGGAGACGGGCGCCGCCCACGTCTTTAGCGTCGCCGGCAGCGGCGAGCCGGCGGCGAGCAAGGGCTGCGCGAGCGCGTAGCTTCCGTTGACGAGCCGGCCCGACGCCGTGGGACTTGGGTCGGTGACGGTTAGGGCGGCGTCGCCGGCGGTGGTGAGCACGTCCGCGGTCATTGTGGTCGTGTAGGTCTGAGCCCGTCCGGGCGTGAAGCTCTCGAATCGGCCCCCGGTGGCGAGCGAGAGCACGAGCGCGGGCGCGACGGTGCCGCCGACCTCGGCGGGCTCCGAGACCGCCGGCGCCTGGAAGCGCTGCACGCGGTTGTTGTAGGTGTCGGCGACGAGCAGGCGCCCAGTCGGGTCGACGTCCATGCCCATCGGCCGCGTGAAGCGCCCGAGGGCCGAGCCGGCGCCATCGCCGATCTCGCCCGTCGGCGCGAGCCGTCCGTCCTGGACCGAGAAGCCGAGGACGCGGTCGCGCTGGGTGTCGGACACGAGCAGGCCGCCCTGGCCGTCGGAGGCGACACCCTCGGGCCGGTCGAGCCCCTCGAACGTCGCCGTGCGCGTGCCGTCGGGTGCGAGCAGGATCAGCCGTCCCTTGCCGGCCGCGCCGTCGGGGTCCCGTTCGGGGTCGGCGCCGAGTTCGGTGACCGCGAGCCGTCCGTCGCCGAGCACGGCGACCGCGGTCGGATGCGCGAACCCTCCGAAGACCGTCCACGCCCGCGTCTGCGGGCCCAGTCGCTGCAGGCGGTCGTTGCGGGTGTCGGCGACCCAGACCGTCCCGTCCGGGGCGACCGCGATCCCGAGCGGCTCGGTGAAGCGCCCGGGCGCCGTGTCGGCGTCGGGGCCGCCGTAGGTCACGATGTCCGAGGCGAGGCCGCTCTGCGGGATGCGCTGCACGCGGTGGCCGCCGCCCTCCGCGACCCAGACGTCGCCGTTGCGCGAGTCCACGGCCACCCCGGTCGGGTCGCGGAACTCCCCAGGCCCGCCGCCGCTGGTGGGGACACCGAGCGCGGCGCTGATCCGCGCCCACGTGTCGAGGCGCCCGCTCGCGCGCAGGACCTGCACGCGGTCGGCGCGGGTGTCGGCGACCACGATGTCGCCGTTGGGCTCGACCGCCACGTCACGCGGCTGCATGTACGCCCCCGGCCCGCGGCCGTCGCCGCCCCAGCGCCGGACGAACGCACCGTCTGCCCCGAACTCCGAGACCTGGTTAAGCGAGGTGTTGGTCGCGAACACGCCGCCGGCGGCGTCCGCATCCGGGGCCACGGCGATCCCGCGCACGTTGTTGAGCCGGCCGGGCGCCACGCCCGCGCCGCCGAAGCTCGTCGCAAACGTGAGACTGGTGGCGTCGAAGCGCACGACGCGGTGGTTCTGATTGTCGGCCACGAACAGCCGACCGGCCAGGTCGACCGCGGTGTCATACGGGTTGCGGAGCTGCCCCGGGCCGCCGCCCCGCGTGCCAACCAGGGACTCGAACGCGCCGCCCGAGTCAAAGCGCTGGATCCGGTTGTTGCGATCGTCGGCCACGAAGACGTCGTGCTCGCGCGCCGGGTCGACCGAGAGGCCGGGCACGAAGTCAAACTGTCCCGGGGCGCTGCCGCGCGCGCCGAAGACGACCGGCGGGCCGTCCGGGCGCCCATCCTCACCAAGGTGGAAACGCTGCACACGATGGTTGTCCTGATCACCCACGTAGAGCTCATCGCCCAGCAGCGCGAGCCCGCCATTGATGCCCGGGTTCAACTCGCCCGCGGCGCTGCCGAAGCTCCCGAACTGGCTCTCGAACTCGCCGCTCGCGCCGAAGCGCTCGACGCGCGCGTTAAACGAGTCCAGCACGTACACACGCCCCCGACCGTCGACCGCCAGCCCGCCGATCCCACCCACGGTTCCCGTCGTCGGGCTCGCGCTCACCGAGGTCGCACCGAAGTGCCCGGGCTCCGAGCCGTAGCCGCCGAAGCGCCGCACGAAGCGCCCGTCGGCCGTGAACTTCTGCACCCAGAACGAGTGCTGGTCGGCGACGTAGACATACGGGCCCGCCGGCACCCGCGGATCCGGGTCCAGTGTGCCCGACGCGTCATACGCCAGCGCCTGCGGAAACCGCAACACGCCCTCCTGCGCCACGCCGACGACCCCGGGCGCCCGCCAGTCCGGATACGCCTGTGCCACGGCCGGCGCAGCCAGCGCGCCGGCGGCAAGCACGCAGGCCACGATTCGGACGCTCGCGGGCGCGAACCCACGCCGCCCGCGCGAGCACAACAGCGTCACCTGTTCCGGATCGCTTGTGCCTCGCGCATCTCGGCGGACTGTCAGTTCGGCGCCGAACGGATCGAAGCACGAACCCTGACCGGGCATCCTTGAGTTCGCTTCACGATCGCGCCGGATCGGT
>JBIOTP010000394.1:0-4897 GCA_044865965.1 Solirubrobacteraceae bacterium | reverse complement strand
CAAGCGCCGCGGCCGCGCGCTCGACGCGGCGAGCGTGCTCGGCGACCAGGCGCGCGGCGTGCTCGGCGTCGTCCGGGAGGCCCCGCATGAGCGCCGAGTTGATGAGGTCCGCGCGGGTCGCACGCGGGAGGGGCCCCCGCGCGGCGGCGGTCAGCTCGTCGACGCGGGCGCGCAGATGCTCGGGCAGGCGCAGGTTGCGCTCGATCCGCGCGACGCGCGCTCCCGCGCGGCTGACGCGCTCGTCAACGATCGCCGCGCGCGCGTCGGCAGGCGCCGCCGGCAGGCCGGCGTGGAGTGCGGCGACGGCCAGCGCGTTGACCGAGACGTCGGCGGCGCGAGCCAACTCGTCGAGCTGCGAAGCGCACTTGCTGTCGAGCGCGATCGACGTCTGTAGCGGCCGGCCGGAGCCGTAGAACGGCGCGGGCGGCGCGGCGCCCGGCTCGCTCGTCGGCGGCTTCGCCGTCGCGGCCCGGCGGCGCGGCCGCGGGCGCCGCGCCACTGGCGCGGGCGACCCGCGCTCAGCGGGCTTGACGTCGACCGCAGGCTCGCCGGTGTCGCCGACGTCGAGCGGGCTCTTGATCCCGACCGTGCTGAGGACCAGCCGCTGGCTCATCACGCGGCCCTCCGGCCGGGCGCGTCGGCGACCAGCCCGCGCGTGAGCTCGCGGATCGCGTGAGCCCCGACATGACCCGGGCTGAACTGCACGAGCGGGATGCCCGCGGTGACGGCGTTCTGAAAGCCCGCCCGCATCGGCACCTCGGTGTCGAGCAGCGGGAGGCCCGCCTCGCCCAGCGCGTCGTTGAGCAGCCGGTAGGTGCTGCGGTGGCGATCCACGTTGTTGCGCACGATCCCGGTTAGCGACACGTCGACGCCCTTGCGACGGAGCTTGTTGACGGTGGCCAGCAGCGCCATCGCCCCCTTGTAGGCGTTGCGATCCGTCATCGAGACGACCACCAGGACCTCCGGCGCGGCGCAGAACGCATTGACCGTCAGCAGCCCCAGGTTCGGGGGGCAGTCGATCAGCACCAGGTCATAGGCGTCGATGTGGCCCGCTAGCGCCTCGGCGAGGTAGCGCTCGCGCATCAGCTCGCTGGCGAGCGTGAGCTCGACGTCCGCCATGCGCTCACTGCCGACCGCCAGGTCGACTCCCGGCGCGACACCAGCCCGCACCGCCCCGGGCAGCTCGCACTCCCCCACGAGCACGTCGTACAGCGTGTGCGGCTGGGCATCCGGATCGATGCCCAACATCGTGGTCGCATCGGCCTGTGGGTCGACGTCGACGACAAGCACGCGCACGCCTCTCTGTCCCGCGGCGGCCGCGACGTTCACGGCGATCGTGCTCTTCCCCGTCCCACCCTTCTGGTTGGCCACGGCCAGCACTCGGGAGCTCATGACCACACGTTCGCCACGCTGTCGCTCACTCCTACCTCCATCTGTCCTAGCACTCGTCCTAGCATCCGACCGGGCAACCTAGCATCCAGCCCCGCGGGCAACCTAGCGTCGACCCCAGCGCCCGCCCTAGCGGTCGGCCTCGCAGACGACCTAGCATCCGACCACGCAACCTAGCGTCCAGCGGCGCGGACAACCTAGCGTCGACCCCAGCGCCCGACCTAGCGGTCAGCCTCGCAGACGGATCTGGCAAGCCAACGGACCCCGGGCGGGGGACCCGACGACAACCTGCCGCTGGCCGGGGGAGGGGGCACTCGGCGACTATGCCGCGAGACTGAGCTGACCCGGCAGGGTCGCCGCGACGTCGCCGGGCGGCACGCAGCGGCGGACGATGCGCAGCGAGCTCGGGCGCCGCGGGCCTCCGTGCGCCTCGAACACGACGTAGGTCGGGTCCACGTCGAGAATGCGCCGGCCCGCCTGGTTGAGCGTCCTGCGACGGTCGCGCTCCTCGGCGGCGTGCACGCCGAGCGCCTGGTAGGCCTCAGTAGTGAGCGGAATCTCCATCCACTCGTGATCGGGCTGCCCGGGCAGCGGGCGGAACATGAAGCGAGGAGCGCTCAGCTGAAGCCAGAGCGTCTTGGCGACGCCGCGCAACGCCCGGAGCCTCTCCCAGTCGAGCGTAACCAGGTCACCTGCATGGATACGCGCCACATAGGTTTGGTGGAAGCGCCAGCGCACGGTGTTGTCCGCCCGCTTGGCGCCCAAACGCGCGGCGAGCTCGCTGCGGCCCTCGAGGAGCGCCCCCTGACGGGCACGCTCGAGATCTTCGTCCCAGAACAAATCCACCAGCAGGCGCGTCTTGGAGAAGCCGCCCGGAGTCAGCCGACCGGTCACAGTGTCGTAGCCCTGCACCGTCAGCTTCGCCTCGAAGAGGTCCTCCAGCGCGTTGACGATCGCCAAGTAGGCCCGGCCACCCTTCGTGGAGCGCCCGTGCCGACTGACTTCTCCGTGGACCAGTCGATGCAGTCCGCCGAGGGTTGCGGCGCCGGCGCCGTCCTCGGGCGCTCCCTCGTGGACATAGACCATCGTCAGCGCCACGAAGGTGTTGAAGTGCATCTCGCCAAGCGTGGCTCCCACTACGCGCGCCGTTGAGGCGAGCACCTCACGCGAGTTGACGACCAGGCGACCCGGCGGGCGGCCTCCCAACTGCCCCGCCGTGGCCGCGATGTTTGCCTCGAGGTAGCCGCGGCGGTCCGAGGAAGCAGCGGACAACGAAGGCTTAGGCGCCATGCCGACGAACCGTAATGCGGGCTCCGGCGGAATCGCCCCACGGCCAGTCGGACACCCCCGACGAGGCGGGCGGGCAGTGCCGAGACACGCGAGCTAAAGCCCACCCTCAACGCGAGCGAAGAGCCACCCTCGCGCGAGCGAAGGCCCACCCTACGAATCTGCCCTGCGGGCGACAGGCTCGCGCGAGCAGAATCCCACCCTCGCGCGAGCGAAGGCCCACCCTCGCACCCGCTGGCCGCGCGGGTGTGGGTACCCCGTCGCGAGCGCGGGGACCGCGTCGAGCGCGAGCGCGGCGCCCCCGCCGCGGAAATGACGGATGAGCGCGAGCAAAACGCCACCCTCCGCGCGAGCAAGAGCCCACCGTCGCCGCAACGGAGGCGAGCGCGAGCGAACCGCCACCCTCACGCGAGCGCAAGTCCAGCCTTCCGCGGTTGGCCGTCGCGTCCTAGCGTCGCCAGAGGTGACACATGCGCGCACCCTGCGTCCAAGCCCGTGCGACTGCGATGAGCGAAGCCCGCGCCACAGGGAGGTTCCCGCCTGGGTGCCACCGACAGACCCGACCCGCAGGAGCGCGCCGGTGATCGCCCGCGATCTGCTGGGGTGGCTGGCGCAGCGCCATGCCGAGACGCCGCCGGCGGTCGCCGCGCGCGAGCGCCTCGCGGCGCTGCGGCTGCTGCACGAGTGCCCGGAGGGCCTGCCGGCGCCTGCGGATGACGCGGCGTGGGCGGCGTTGCTGGCTCGCGCGCGATCGGCGGGCAGCTCGCCGCCCGGATGGCTGCGGCGGGGCGCGCGGCTGCTGCGGGCCTTCCAGGGGCGCGACGCGGGCGCGGCACGGGGCGCCGTCGGCCGCGTAGGCGTGGCGCGGCGGGAGCTCGAGAGCGAGCTGGAGGGGCTGCCGGACACGCTGCAGCGCGCGGTGCGCGAAGCGCTGGATCGCGGCCGCGCGAGCGACGAGCAGGAGCTCGCGGCGGCCGCGCTGGTGGCGGCGCGTGCGTGGCGGGAGGATCAGCACGCGCGGGCGGCTGGGGGGGAGGGGGTGCGGCTGGGCAGTGGGTTGTGGCCGGCGGCGGTGTTGAGCGCGCCGTTTACGGCGGACTATGACCGCGCGGGGGCGCCGCATTATCGGACGCCGTTCGCGGAGGTGCGGGCGCCGGGGTGGCTGGATCCGTGGGGGCTTGCGATCGTGGGCGCGTTGTATGCGCGCTGGTTCCGGCAGGAGCGCGAGCGGCGCGCCGGGCGCCTGGAGCCGCCGGATGAGGATCCGGAGTTCGTGCGCTTCGGCGGCTCGTGGCTGGTGGCGGCGACGACGTCGCACGGCGCACCCGGGGGCGCGCGGCGGCTGCGGGACGTGCTCGCGCAGCTGGCGGGCACGCCGATCAGCGCCGAGGTCGCGACCGGCCCGGGCGGTGAGCGGCTCGCCGCGCTGGGGCTCGACGACACGCCGCTGCTGCAGGACTGGGAGCTGCTGGTACCCGATGCGGACGGCGAGCTGTGGCTCACGCCGGCCGAGCTCGACGACCAGCCGCAGGGGTGGCGGCTGCGGCAGCGCCTCGGGCGCCAGCCGTTGACGATGCGCGCGCGGGTGCCGCGCGCGATCGCGACGGAGTTGCTCGAGGGGCAGCCGATCTGGGGCAGTCTGGACGCGCTGGCGTGGCTGCGCCCGGGCGACTATCTGGCGTTGTTGGCGCTGTTGTGGCGCGCGCCGCGGCTGAGCGAGCACTTCGCCGGCGAGGAGGTGCCCGGGCACGCGCTGCTCGACGACGGGCGCCCGCGCGGCGTGTTGGTGAAGGCGTTTGAGGCGGGCGCGGCCTTGTATCGGATGTTGGGCATCCACGACACGGACGCGGCGCGGCGCGAGCAGCGGCTGTTGGAGAGCCTGCAGCGGATCAGCTTCATCCAGCCGCGGCTGGGGGCGCCGCGCGTGTGGGAGCAGCCCACGCAGCGGCGGCGCGGCGGGCGGCGGCGGATGATCGGCGTCGCGTATGACCGCGAGGCGCCGGCGCTGCCGATCCCGGCGGTGCTCGAGGGCCAGGCGGCGGCGCGGCGGATCTGGTGGATCGGCGAGGGGCTGCGGCGCGCCGCGCGGCGGCTGCTGGCGCCCGCGCACCCGCCGGCGCCCGTGGTGTCGGCGGCGGCGAGCGCGGCGGCGGTGGCCGCGCCGGCGCGCGCGGTGGCGCGCCCGCGCGCGCCGCCGCTGGCCGGCGAGCTGGTCGGCGCC
>JBIOTP010000393.1:0-14618 GCA_044865965.1 Solirubrobacteraceae bacterium | reverse complement strand
CATGCGGGCCGCCTGGCTTAGTGTTCGGGACTTTCCAAGAGCGAGACAAGGAGTACAGGAATGGGCGTACTGGACGACAAGGTGGCGATCGTCACCGGCTCGGCGCGCGGGATCGGGCGCGCGACGGCGGAGCTGCTCTCGGAGCACGGCGCCAAGGTGCTGATAAACGATCTCGACGGGGACGTCGCCGAGCAGACGGCGTCGGAGATCGAGGGCGAGACGATCGTCCATGCCGGCGACCTGACGCAGGAGGGCGCCCCCGACGCGCTCGTCCAGGCGGCGATCGACGCCTGGGGCAAGCTCGACATCATCGTCAACAACGCCGGCTACACGATCGACGCGCCGATCCACAAGATGTCCGACGACGCGTTCCAGCGGATGCTCGACATCCACACGGTCGTGCCGTTCCGGGTCATCCGGGCGGCGGCGCCGCACCTGCGCGAGCCGGCCAAGCTCGAGCGCGAGCGGGGCGAGGAGGTGTTCCGCAAGATCGTCAACGTGTCCTCGATCTCCGGCACGATGGGCAACGCCGGGCAGGCCAACTACGCGGCCGGCAAAGCGGCGATCGTCGGCATGACGAAGACGCTCGCCAAGGAGTGGGGGCAGTTCAAGATCAACGTCAACGCGGTCGCGTTCGGCCACATCGAGACGCGGCTGACCGCCTCCAAGGAAGCCTCGAACGTGATGGAGATCGGCGGGCAGACCGTGCAGCTCGGGATCCCCGACCAGATGCGCCAGATGGCGCCGATGATGATCCCGCTCGGCCGGCCGGGCACGCCGCGGGAGGCCGCCGGCGGCGTGTTCTTCCTGTGCTCGCCGTGGTCGAACTTCGTGCACGGCCAGGTCCTCAACATCACCGGCGGCCAGTTCACGGGGATGACGACATGAAGCTGGTCAAGCCCTCCGGCGAGGAGCGCGACGTTCCGCGCGGCGTGGTCGGCGGGGCGGAGATCTCGCAGGCGACGACCGGCGCCACCAACATCTACATGGGCGTGTTCCGCGTGCCGGCCGGCGCGCGCTCGCGCCCGCACTACCACGACAACTGCGAGAGCGCGCTCTACATGCTCTCCGGCAGCATCGAGATCCGCTGGGGCGACCACCTCGAGCAGCGGCTCGTGGTCGAGCCGCACGACATGCTCTACGTCCCGCCGCGGGTGACGCACATCGTCGTGAACCTCTCGGAGAGCGAGCCGGCGGAGTACGTCGTGGCGCGCGACTCGCCGACCGAGGACTCCGTCGAGGTGCCCTGGGCCGATGTCGGAGAGTGAGTAGCCACTAACTTGGCGCATAGGCGCTCGCAAGGGGGTTGACTTCGGAAAGAAGTGAGTCGACACTAACTTCCATGTCAGCTCCTCGCACTCGTCCCGCGTGGACCTTCGCGATCGTCTCGATCGCCCTCTTCATGGTCGTCCTCGACAACCTCGTGGTCACGACCGCCCTCCCGTCCATCCGCGCCGAGCTGGGCGGCGGCGTCCAGGCGCTGGAATGGACCGTCAACGCCTACACGCTCACGTATGCGGTGCTGCTGCTCACGGGCGCGGCGCTGGGCGACCGCTTCGGCCGCCGCCGGATGTTCGTGCTCGGGCTGGGCATCTTCACGCTCGCGTCCGCCGCCGCCGCCCTCGCGCCGAGCACGGGCGCGCTGATCGCCGCCCGCGCGATCCAGGGCGCCGGCGCCGCAATCGTCACGCCGCTCACGCTGACGCTGCTCTCGGAGGCGTTCCCGCCCCAGCGCCGCGGGCTCGCGATCGGCGCCTGGTCGGGCATCTCCGGCCTCGGCGTCGCGCTCGGCCCGCTGGTCGGCGGCGCGGTCGTCGACGGCATCTCGTGGCACTGGATCTTCTGGCTGAACGTTCCGATCGGGCTCGCGCTGGCCCCGTTCGCCGCGCGCCGTCTCGCCGAGTCCTTCGGCCCCTCGCGGCGGCTCGACCTGCCCGGGCTCGGCCTCGCCGGCTTCGGCCTGCTGGGCGTCGTGTACGGGATCGTGCGCGGCCACGAGCTGGGCTGGACGAGCACGACCATCCTCGCCTCGATGGTCTCCGGCGCCGTCCTGCTGGCCGCCTTCGTGGCCTGGGAGCTGCGCGCGCCGGCGCCGATGCTGCCGATGCGGTTCTTCCGCTCGCGGGCGTTCGCGGCCTCCAACGGCGTCTCGCTCGCGATGTACTTCGGCGTGTTCGGCTCGATCTTCCTGCTCGCGCAGTTCTTCCAGGTCACCCAGGGCTACTCGCCGCTCGAGGCCGGCCTGCGCACGCTGCCGTGGACCGGCATGCCGATGCTCGTGGCGCCGATCGCCGGCATGCTGTCGGACCGCATCGGCTCGCGCCCGCTGATGGCGGCCGGCCTGGCGCTGCAGGCGACCGCGATCGGCTGGCTGGCGACCGTGTCGTCCCCGACCGTCGCCTACGGCGAGCTCGTGGTCCCGTTCGTCCTGGCCGGCGCCGGCATGGCGCTGGTGTTCGCGCCCACCGCCAACGCCGTGCTCGCCGCGGTGCGGCCGCAGGAGGCCGGGCAGGCGTCGGGCGCGACGAACGCGATCCGCGAGGTCGGCGGCGTCCTCGGCGTGGCCGTGCTCGCCTCGGTGTTCTCCAGCCACGGCTCCTACGCGTCGCCGCAGGCGTTCACCGACGGCATGGTGGCCGGCGTCTGGGTCGGCGCGGCCGTGCTCGCCGTGGGCGCGCTGCTGGCGCTGCTGGTCCCGGGCCGCGGCCGCATCCGGCCCGTCGTCGCGCCCGCCCCGGAGCCGGCTCAGGTCGCGGCGTAGAGCGCGCGCGTCTCGGCGAAGATCGCGTCGGCGGCGGCCTGCTCCTGCTCGCGGGTCGTCGCCGCGACGCGCTCGTAGGCGAACGCGTCGCCGTAGCTCACCGTGACCTTCGGGAACTGCAGGCGCTTCCAGTTGCGCACGTGCGACGAGCCGTGGATCGCGACCGGGACGATGGGGGCGCCGCTCAGCAGCGCCAGGCGGCCGATCCCGCGCCGCGGCTTGCTCGACAGCTCGCCGGTGCGGGACCGGCCGCCCTCGGCATACATGGCGATGCAGCCGCCGCGGTCGAGGATGGCGAGCGCGGTGATGAACGCCTCGTCGTCGTCGTAGCCGCGGCGTACGGGGAACACGCCACCGTGGGTGTAGATCCACTGCATCGGCAGCTTGAACAACTGCGACTTCGCCATGAAGCAGACCTTGCGGCGCAGCGCGACCCCGAGGAAGAAGTGGTCCAGGAACGAGAAGTGGTTCGGGGCCAGGATCACCGGGCCGGCGGCGGGGACCTTGCGCGCGTCCGTGGCGCGGGCGCGGAAGAAGATCCACGCGATCAGGCTCATCACGATCCGCACGCCCTCGTAGACGAGGTCGGGCTCGCGGGCGCGCGAGCGCGCGTGGAAGCGGTCGAAGTGCTCCTTCGGGCGCGGGTCCTTGTAGACCTGCTCCTTCAGCGGCACGAGTTCGGGCTGGCTCATCCCCGGTGAGCGATCCTAGCTATGGTGCGCCGAAACACGACAGGAGGCGGCGCGCGTGGCGGACATCGAGGCCCACATCACGGGCACGGTGTGGAAGATCGAGGTGTCGGTGGGCGACGAGGTCGAGGAGGGCGACACCGTCGTGATCCTCGAGTCGATGAAGATGGAGATGCCCGTCGAGGCCGAGGACGAAGGGACCGTCAAGCAGATCCTCGTCGAGGAGGGGCAGCCGGTCTCCGAGGGCGACAGGCTGGTCGTGCTCGACTAGGTGGGCAGCCTCGAGCTCGATTCGCCGGCGCCGCACGTCGCGCGGCTGACGATCTCCAATCCGGCCAAGCGCAACGCGCTGGACCGCGAGATCCTCGACGCGCTGGCCGCGGCGCTGCCGGAGCTGGACGCGCGCTGCGTGCTGCTCACCGGAGCGGGGACGATCTTCTCGGCCGGCTACGACATCGGCGACCTGGCGCCGGATCGCCTCGCCGAGGAGGCGGCCGCGCTCGTCGCGCACCCGTTCCAGGAGGCGCTCGAGGCGCTCGACGCTGTGCCGGTGCCGGTGGTCGCCGCGCTGAACGGGCACGCCATCGGCGGCGGGCTCGAGCTCGCGCTCGCGTGCGACGTGCGGGTGGCGGCCGAGGGCAGCCGGATGGGCATGCCGCCGGCGCGGCTCGGCCTCGTCTATTCGCACACCGGCGTGCGCCGCTTCGTCGACGCGATCGGCGCCGCGCGAACGCGCGAGCTGTTCTTCACCGCACGCCTCGTGTCGGCGGAGACCGCGCTGTCGTGGGGGCTCGTCAACGAGGTCGCGGAGGCGGGCGCGCTGCCGGCGCGCGGGGTTGAGCTGGCGACCGAGATCGCGGCGCTCGCGCCGCTGTCCCAGCGCGGGAACAAGCGGGTTCTGCACGCGCTGGCCGCGGCGCCGCTCGATCCGGACGTGCAGGCCGAGCTCGACGAGCTGCGCGAGGCGGCGTTCCACTCGGAGGACTTCGCCGAGGGCGTCCGCGCGTTCGCGGAGAAGCGCGATCCGGTGTGGAGGGGACGATGAGCGCGGAAGCGCGCGTGCGCGAGCTGGGGCTCGAGCTGCCGGCGCCGATGACGCCGGCCGGGCGCTACGTGCCGGCGGTGCGGACGGGGAGCCTGCTGTTCGTGTCCGGCCAGGGGCCGCTGGGGCCGGAGGGGATGGTGACCGGCAAGGTCGGCGGCGACGTCTCGCTCGAGCAGGCGCGGGCGGCCGCGCGGCTGACGGGGTTGAACCTGCTCGCGGTCATGCGCGCCGAGCTCGGCAGCCTCGACCGCGTGGTGCGGATCGTCAAGCTGCTCGGGATGGTCAACTGCGCGCCGGGGTTCAACGACACGCCGGCGGTGATCGACGGCTGCTCGGAGCTGTTGCTCGAGGTCTTCGGCGACGCCGGCCGCCACGCCCGCTCCGCGGTCGGCATGGCGGAGCTGCCGTACGACATCGCGGTCGAGATCGAGCTGGTCGCCGAGGTGTCCTGACCGCGGTGCCGTCCGGCCCGCGACGTAGCGTTGCCGGGCGTTGCCACCCGAAGCCCGGGCCGGCGGCGGCCCAGGGAGGACTTCATGCTGGATCTCGAGGACCGGCTGGACGAGCTCACGCAGCTCGGCCTCAACCAGCGCATGCGGATGGTCTCGGGGCCGCAGGGGCCGCGCGTCGTGCTGGACGGGCGGCCCGTCCTGCTGCTGTGCTCGGGCAACGCGCTCGGGCTCGCCGACCACCCGCGCGTGCGGCAGGCGGCCGCGGATGCCGCGATGCGCTGGGGCGTCGGCGCCGGGGCGGCGCGGGTGGCGTCCGGGACGATGACGCTGCACCGGCGCCTCGAGGAGCGCCTCGCCGACTTCACGCGCCGGCGCGCGGCGCTGCTGTTCGGCTCCGGCGCGCTGGCGAACCTCGGCGTGATCCCGGCGCTCGCCCGGCGCGGCGAGGTCGTCCTGTGCGACGAGCTCAGCCACGCCTCGATCCAGGACGCCTGCCGGCTCTCGGGCGCCGAGGTCGCGGCCTACCGCCACTGCGATCCCGAGCACCTCGCCTGGGCGCTGCGCCAGACCGACGGCCGCGCGGCGCTGATCGCCACCGACGGCATGTTCGGCATGGACGGCGACGTCGCCCCGCTGGAGGAGATCGTCGCGCTCGCCCGCCGGTTCGACGCGCGCGTGCTGGTGGACGAGGCGCATGCGCTCGGCGCGCTCGGCCCCGGCGGGCGCGGCGGGGTCGCCGAGGCCGGGCTCGAGGGCGAGGTGGACATCGTCACCGGCACGCTGGGCAAGGCGCTCGGCTCCTACGGCGGCTTCGCCTGCTGCGATCACGTGACCGCGCGCTTCCTGGTGCACAGCGCCCGCACGCTGCTGCACTCCACGGCGCTGCCGCCGGTCGCCGTGGCCGCCGCGATGGCGGCTCTGGAGCTGCTGGAGGAGCAGCCGCGGCGCGTCGAGAAGCTGCTCGCCAACGCCGAGGCGCTGCGCGACGGGCTCGCCCGCGAGGGGTTCGACGTCTCGGGCGCGGCCGCCCACGTCGTCCCGGTGGTCGTCGGCGACGCCGAGATCGCCAGCCGGATGGTCGACCACGCGCTCGAGCAGGGCGTGTTCGCCGAGCCGGTCCGCCCGCCCGCCGTCCCCGAGGGCGCCGCCCGCGTCCGCCTGGCCGCGATGGCCTCACACACGCGGCCGGAGCTGCGCGCCGCCGCCGCCGCGCTGGGCCGCGCCGCGCTGCGCGCCGGGTTCCGGCCGGGGGCGGGGATCCCAGTCGCGGCGGCGCACGACGGGCTCGCTCGGGCGGCGTAGCCGGCCCGGCGCCGGGACCGGCGAACTGCTTGCCGGTGAGGGGGAGCTGAGGCGGTCGCGCCGCGCCGGTCGCTATTCACCGCGCGGCGGGACCGGCGAACTGCGCATTGAAGGGAGCCCGGACTGGTCACGCCCCCGCGCGTGGCGGTCGCGGTTGGTTCGCGCATCGTGCGTCGCGTTGCGAGCGTGAACGATCACGCTCAATCTGCTGTCCGACGGGTGTGTCATTTGAGTTCCATCCTGTCGAACCAGATTTACACACCCCTGCGCGGCGGTGATCGTTTCTCGCGGAGCCACTTCAGGCTCCCCCTCACCTTGCCCGCAGTTCGCCAGGCCCGGCGGGCCGTACCGGCGCCCCCAGCGGACGGCAAGAGAGATACGAGCTCGAGCGGCGCGGTCAGCCGTAACGCGCGGCGGCGGCCTCCACCAGCGCCGCGTTGCCCGCCGCCGGCGCGCCGTCGGGCAGCGTGAGCACGTCCTCGAGGCCGACGCGGACGTCGCGGCCGCGTGGGACCGCGGCGTCGAGCACCGCCCAAGTCGCCGCGCCGTAGCCGTGGTGGAGCCGCGCGGTCGGGATCGCGGCGCTGTCGAGCGCGCGGTCTATCGCGGCCGCGAGCGCGACCGCCTCGGCGGGATCCTCCTCTTGAGGCTCGACGAGGACGCGCTGGACCGGCGGATGGCGGCGGGCGCGCGAGCCGCGCCCGCCCCACACGGCGACCAGGCCGCTGGCGGCGAGCGCCTCCGCGTCGGCCACGCTCCAGACGCCCGCCTCGATCCCGATCCCGCGGTCGGTCAGCAGCTCGATGAGCTCGGTCCAGCCCTCCTCGGAGACGTTGACCGAGACGAGGTCCGGGCGCTCGGTCCAGCCCGCGATCGCGGCCGCGCGTGCGTCGACGTCGCCCCCGGCGATCCACAGGCCCGTGCTGAGCGAGAGCTCCGTGCGCGGCGCCGCCGCCCGCAGCGCCCGGACCGCGGCCGCCACCGGCTGCGCGTCCAGCGTCTCGGCGCCGTCCTCACCGCGCGGGTGCACGTGCAGCGAGCCCGCCCCGGCAGCCACCGCCGCCGCCGCGTCGGCCGCGAGCTGCTCCGGCGTGAGCGGAAGCGCCGGGTGCTCGCCGGGCGCCCGCGCCCCGTTGAGACAGCACTGGATCACCCGCGCCTCATGGCCGCGGCGACGAGGGGAGGCGGTGAGGCCGCGGGCGGGCGGTCCGCATGGCCACGGCGACGAGGTGAGGCGGCGAGGCGGCGATCCTCATGGGCGCGGCGATGAGGCGGGGCGGCGAGGCGGCGGGGCGGCGGGGCGGCGGCGCGGAGGCCGCACCGCGCCGGGCGCGGCCGTGGCGGCCAGCAGCGCTGCCAGGATCAGGAACGTCCAGCGGGTGCCGACGAGCGGCAGCAACACCAGGGCGGCGGCGAACGTCCCCACCAGGCCGCCCGCGGTCGAGAGCGCGTACAGCCGCCCGGCGACGTCGCCCGCGTCCTCCACCGCGCGCACCCGCAGCCGGATCGCCCACGGCGAGACCGCGCCGAGCACGAGCACCGGCGGCGCGCCGAGCACGAGCAGCGCGAGCAGGGACCCGGCCAACTCGTCGAGCGCATCCTCGGTGCCGCCCAGCAGCGGGACGGCTGCGAGCGGGACGAGCGCGAGCAGGCCGGCGCCCAGCAGCGCGGTCAGCGAGAGCGCGCGCACGTGGGGGTGGCGGTCCGCGAGCCGGCCGCCGAGCCAGTATCCGCCCGCGAGCGAGACCAGCACGACCGCGATCGTGTTCGCCCACACCACCGTCGAGGCGCCGAACGCCGGCGCGACCAGCCGCGCCGCCGCGATCTCGGCGCCGAGCGTGGCCGCGCCGACCACGAAGACGACCACCTCGACCACGCCCCAGCGGCGGGGCGCGGCGACGTCCCCGTCGCGCCGCGCGCTCATCGCCCCTCCCAGCGGCGGGGCGCGGCGACGTCCCCGTCGCGCCGCGCGGCTCCTCGGGCGCTCATCGCCCCTCCCCCGCCGCGTACTTCACGATCGACGTGTCGACGAGCCACTCGACCGGCGCGCGGTCGTCTGTGAACACGCTGCCGCCGCGCAGCGGCGGCCCGAGCCGCAGCGACTCGCGCCCCGCCAGCGCCGCAAGGTCCGGCGGCGCCGCCGCACGCATCGCCGCGGGGTCGAGCGGCACGTCGGCCGCCGCCAGCATCGTGTTCGTGGGCCGGATCGGGTCCCGCGCGACGTGGGCGAAGACGGCCTCGAGAGTGGCGGTCAGCGCCTGCTCGAGCCGGTCCGACCCCCGCGGATGGCCGACGTTGATGATCACGCTCCCGCCGGGCGCCAGCCGCGCGCGCACCTCCGAGAAGAACTCGCGCGTCGTCAGGTACCAGGGGATGTACGGCTGGCGGTACGCGTCGACGAAGATCGCGTCGTAGCGCTCGCGCGTGCGGCGCAGGAACGGGCGCGCGTCCTCGGCGATCGTGCGCAGTTGTGGGCGCGGCGTCAGCCCGAACCAGCGCCGGCCGACCTCGAACAGCTTGCCGTCGATGTCGACGGCGTCGATCCGCGTCGCCGGGAAGTAGCGCGCGTACGCGCGCGCCGCCGTCCCGCCCGCGGTTCCCAGCGTGGCGATGCGCGCGGGCGGGCGAGGGCTCGCGGCGAACGGCAGCACGAGGAACCCGTCCCAGTAGTCGCCGGTCAGGACCGTCCCCGGCCGCCACAGCGAGTGCACCGCCTGCCCCTCGTTGAGCTCCAGCCGCCGCGAGCCGTCGGCGCGCTCGACGACGCGGACGTACTGATACGGCGTCTCGGTCTCAAAGAGCACGCGCCCCTCCTCGGCCGGCTTGACCGTGCCGACCGGCAGCGCCAGCGCCGCGACCAACGCCACCGGCACCGCCACCCAGCGCACCCCCAGATCCACGGCGGCGACCGCCGCGGGCGCCGCCGCGAGCACGAGGAACGTGCGCTGCGTGCCGAGCTCCGGCACCAGCACGAGCGCAGCCAGGAACGTGCCGGTGAGCGAGCCGGCCGTGGAGATCGCGTACAGGCGGCCCGCAACCTCCCCCGCGCGCTCGACGCCGCGCAGCCGCAGCCGCAGCGCCCACGGCGACACCGCCCCCAGCAGCAGCACCGGGACCGCCACCAGCGCCAGCACGCCGAACAGCGACGACACGAACGCGCCCGCCGACAGCGTGTCGAACGCGCGCACGCTGAGCGACAGGAACGGATGCGCGACCAGCGGCACGATCGCCAGCAGCACGCTCGCCAGCAGCACCAGCCCGCACAGCGCCTCCCGCCGCGGCCGCCGGTCGGCCAGGCTGCCGCCGAGCCGGTAGCCCACCGACAGCGCCACGAGCACGACCGCGATCGTGTTCGCCCAGATGACCGTCGAGGCGCCGAAGAACGGCGCCATCAGGCGCGCCGCGGCGATCTCCGTCCCCAGCGACGCCATCCCGACCGCGAAGACGAGCGCCTCGAGCGGGAGGCCGGCCCGGATCTCACGCCGCGAACGGAGCGCGCTCACGGCGCCAAATCTATTCCTCGAAGGGCGAGAAATCGGCCTTGCGGGCGCCGCAGACCGGGCAGTACCAGTCGTCGGGGATGTCCTCGAACGGGGTCCCGGGCGGGATGTCGCCGTCCGGATCGCCCTCCTCGGGGTCATAGAGGAACCCGCACGACTCGCACATCCACTTCCCGGCCGTTCCCGTCGACATACGCGCGCATATTAGGCTCACCTGATGGCCGAGGGTCCCGAACCTGGCACGCGGATCAACGAGGGCGAGCCGACCGTCCCGCGCCAGGCCGCCACCGTGATCGTGCTGCGCGGGGGCGGCGAGCGGCTCGAGGTGCTGCTCGTCCGCCGCACCCCGGCCGCGCGCTTCATGGGCGGCGTGTGGGTGTTCCCCGGCGGCGCGGTGGACGCCCACGAGGGCGAGGACGACGCCGCGCACCGGACGGCCGGGATTCGCGAGGTCGAGGAGGAGGCCGGGCTGACGCTCGCCGGCCCGCACGCCCTCGTCCCGTTCGCGCGCTGGATCACGCCGGAGCAGATCACGGTCCGCTTCGACACGTGGTTCTACCTGGCGCCCGCGCCGCACGGGCAGGAGGCGCGCCCGGACGGCCAGGAGACCGTCGACGCCCGCTGGTTCGAGCCCGCGCGCGCGCTGCAGGGCCACGAGGCCGGCGACCTGCCGATGGTCTTCCCCACCATCAGGAGCCTCGAGCGGCTCACGCGCTTCGAGTCCGCCGACGCGCTGCTGGCCTGGGCCGCCGGGCGCGAGGTGCGCCCGGTGCAGCCGCGGGTCGAGGGCCAGGGCGAGGCCGCCCGGATCGTGCTCGACGATGACGACGCCTGAGAAGCTCACCGTCGCCGTCACGGGCCCCACGGGCGAGATCGGCCGCGCGTTCGTGCGCGCGCTCGAGCGCCGCCGCGACGTCGGGCGCGTGCTCGGCATGGCGCGCCGGGAGCTCGACCCCGCCGCCCTCGGCCTCCGCAAGCTCGAGTACCGCCAGGGCGACGTGCTCGACCGCGCCGCCGTCGCGGCGCTCGCCGCCGAGGCCGACGTGCTCGTCCACCTCGCGTTCATCATCCTCGACCGCGACGAGGACACGCGCGAGATCAACCTCACGGGCTCGCGCAACGTGTTCGGCGCCGCCGCCGCCGCCCCGCGCCTGCGGCGGCTGGTCTACACGTCCTCGGTGGCCGCCTACGGCTTCCACGCCGACAACCCGCAGCCGCTCACGGAGGACGTGCCGCCGCGCGGGACCCCGGGCTTCTACTACTCGGCCCAGAAGGCCGAGCTCGAGGAGGCGCTGGAGGACGAGACCGCCGGCTCGGACCTCGAGGTCTACGTGCTGCGCCCGTGCATCGTCGCCGGGCCCGACGCGCTCGCGCTGGTCCGCGAGCTGCCGCGGCCCGGCGGGCCGCTCCGCGGCGTGGTGCCGCCGTTCCTGCCCGACCCCGGGATCCCGTTCCAGCTCGTCCACCACGACGACGTCGCGGCCGCGCTCGTGGCCGCCGCCCGCGGCGCCGGCACGCCGGGGCCCTACAACCTCGCGGCCGCGGGGACGATCACGCTGGGCGACCTCGCGCGCGAGCTCGGCTGGCGCTCCGTGCCCGTCCCGAAGGCCGCCGTCGACCTCGCCGCGCTCGGCGCCAACCTGCCGCTCGTCCCCTCGATCGCCCAATGGGTCCACGCCGGCCGCGTGCCGGTGGTGATGGACACCGCCCGCGCCCGCCGCGAGCTGCGCTGGCGCCCACGCCACGATACGCTCGCGACGCTCCAGGCGACGGTCGCCGCTGCCCGCGAGCAGGGCATCGTGTGATGTCGACTCCCGTCCTGTGGCACATCTCGTTCTCGAACTACAACGAGAAGGCGCGCTGGGCGCTCGACTACAAGCGCGTCGCGCACCGGCGCCGCCAGGCGCCGCTCGGGCTCCATCCGCTGTGGGCGCGGCGGCTCGGCGGCGGGCGCACGTTCCCGCTGCTGATCCTCGACTAGTCGTCGCCGGTCGGCACCACCGTCGCCGGCTCGACCATGAGGACCACGGTGCGCTCTACCGCGCGCGGCCGGTGCATCACTCCGCGCGACACGGTCACGCCCTGGTGCGGCGCGAGCTCGACGGTCTCGCCGCCCTCGAGGTCGATCAGCAGCCGGCCCTCGAGCACGAGGAAGAACTCGTCCTCGGCCTCGTGCTTGTGCCAGTGGAAGTCGCCGTGCAGCACGCCGAGGCGGACGACCGAGTCGTTGACCTGGGTGAGCGTCTGGTTGAACCACGGCTCGACGGCGCCCGCCTCGGCCGCGATGTCGATGTGCTGACCGTGGTCGAACTTGACGTCGAGGTTGATCCGGTAGTCCGCGGACAACTCCGCCTCCTCGGTGTAGTGTGGGTCGGCCATGAGTGACCGGTGGCTGCGTCATGGCAAGAGCTATCACGCGTGGCGCTCGAGCACCCCCCTGCTCGACGCGGTGGTGCTCGTCATGGAGGTCATGGCCTTCCTGATCAGCGGCTACGCGCTGCTCTTCACGGCCTTCGCCATCCGCGACGGGAACTTCGGGCTCGCGTTGCGCTACGGGCTGTTCGTGCTCGTCTGCGGGGTGGCGGTGGGCGGCGCGCACGTGTACCGCCGGTGGCGCCGCCACCACGCCTGACGCACTCAGCGGTCCAGCAGGTCCAGCGCCGCGCCGACGACCGACTCGGCGTCGATCTGGTGGTGCTCGTAGAGCTCCGCGATGTCGCCCGCCTGGCCGAAGCGCTGGACGCCCAGGCAGGCGATCGGCGCGCCCAGGAACGCGAGCGTGTGCGGGTGGCCGTCGACGAGCGTGACGATCGGGACGCCGGGCCGGAACAGCCGCCACAGCGTGGCCGGGTCGCCCTCGCCGAGGCCGGCGCGCGCCTGGAAGGAGCGAAACAGCAGGTCGGCGCTGGTGACGCAGACGACCTCCACGCCGAGGTCGGCCTCTGACCGCAGCATGTCGGCGGCGGCCAGCGCCTCGGGCACGAGCGCCCCCATCACCGCGATCGCGAGGTCGGGATCGTCGTGCGCGCGCAGCCGGTAGCCGCCGGCCAGCACCTCCGCGCGCGTGCCGGTGTGCAGCGACTGGTCGAGCGGGCGCGTGGACAGCCGGAAGTAGGCGGACGAGCCGCCCGGGCGGCCGAGCTGCGACAGCGCGTGCAGGAACGCCCACTCGAAGTCCTTGCCGAACGCCGGCTCCCAGGCGACGCACCCGGGCTGCTCGATCCCGATCGACGGCGTGATCACCGACTGGTGTGCGCCGCCCTCGGGGCCGAGCGTCACGCCGCTCGGCGTGCCGACCAGGATCGACTGGCCGCCGGCGTAGATGCCGAACGACCACGGCTCGAGCGCCCGCGCGACGAACGGGTCGTAGATCGTGCCGACCGGCAGCAGCGGCTGGCCGTCGCGCGACCACGTCGCGCCGAGCTCGCCGAGCAGCCCGACCAGGTTGACCTCCGCGATGCCGAGCTCGACATGGCGGCCGTGGTCGGACTCCCGCCAGCGCACGAGCGTGTCGGTGTCGTCGGCGAACCAGTCGATCCGGTCGCCGATCGACCAGATGCCTTCTTTGTTGATCCAGCCGCCGAGGCTGGTCGAGGTGCCGACGTCGGGCGAGACCGTGACGACTCGCTCGGCGACCGCGGGGGCCTCGCGCGCGAGGTCGACGAACAGCCGCCCGAACGCCTGCTGGGTGGACAGGGAGCCGGTGTTGGCGCGCCCGAGGTCCTCGGGGACGTCGGGCGGGGCGACCGGCCGCGCCGGCTCGCGCTCGAGCCGCCGGCCTGTCGCGGCGCACAGCTCGGCCTCGGCCGAGCCGTCCGCGAACGGCGCCCACGGGTCGTCCGGATCGGCGCCCAGCCTGGCCGCCAGCGCGCGGTACTGCTCGACGCTCAGCAGCGCGGAGTGGTTGGCGGGATGGCCCTCGGTCGGCAGCGTCCAACCCTTGATCGTGTACGCGAACACGACGCTCGGGCGGTCGCGCACGTCGTCGGCCTCGCGGTAGCCGTCGATCAGCGCCGCGAGATCGTGGCCGCCGAGGTCGCGGAACGTGGCCAGCAGCTCGGCGTCGTCGAGGTCGGAGACGTCGACCTCGATCCGCTCGCGCAGCTCGCGCGCGTCCGCGCGCAGCAGCCGCTGGTACTCCTCGTTGGGCATCGCGTCGATGCGCGCCCGCAGCGCCGGCCGGCGCTGCAGCCGCGGGCCGTACTTGACCATGATCGTGTGCCAGCCGGCGGCCTCGAACATCGCGGCGAGGCGGCCGGCGGCGATATCGGGGACGACGCGGTCCAGCGACTGGCGGTTGAGGTCCACGACCCACATGACCTCGCCGAGCTTGGCCACCATCGGGTCGGCGATCGCCTCCCAGCAGGCGCCCTCGTCGAGCTCGGCGTCGCCGATCAGCGCGATCTGGCGGCCGCCGACCGGCACGTCGAAGTGGCCGGCGACGTAGCGGTGCGCGAGCGCGCCCCAGATCGGCGCCGTGGCGCCCAGGCCGACGGAGCCCGTCGAGTAGTCCACGGGGTCGGGGTCCTTCGTCCGGCTCGGGTAGGACTGCAGCCCGCCGTAGGCGCGCAGCGTGGTCAGGTAGCGGCGGTCGAGCCGGCCCAGCAGGTGGTTGATCGCGTGCAGCACGGGCGAGGCGTGCGGCTTGACGCTGACGCGGTCGGGCGCCTCGAGGATCGCGAACCACAGCGCCGTCATGAGCGAGACCATCGACGCGCTCGAGGCCTGGTGGCCGCCGACCTTCACGCCCGAGCGGTTCTCGCGCACCCGGTTGGCGTGGTGGACGATGCTGGTGGCGAGCCACAGGACGCGGCGCTGAACCCGGTCCAGCGTGACGAGGTCGAGCTCGGCTCCGGCGGCGATCGCCAC
>JBIOTP010000392.1:0-5467 GCA_044865965.1 Solirubrobacteraceae bacterium | reverse complement strand
ACGCTGGCCCATTGGGAGCGACATCACGCCGTCGCGCACCTGCGGCTCGACGACGCCGCGCGGCTCAACGCGCTCAGCGTCCCATTGGTGGACGCGGCGCTGCGGGCGCTCGACGCGATCGAGGACGATGAGACGGTCCGCGCGCTCGTGCTCTCCGGCGCCGGGCGAGCGTTCTCGGCGGGCGGAGATCTCGCGGACGTCGGAGCGCGTGTGGCCGACGGCCGGCCGTGGCCGCGCCTGGACGTGCTGCGTCGCCTGCAACGGCTCGTCGCGCGGCTGCGCGGCTCCCGGCTGCCGGTCGTCGCCGCGGTCAGCGGGCCGGCCTACGGCGCCGGGTGGAGCGTCGTGCTGGCCTGCGATCTCGTCGTCGCCGCGAGCGACGCGCGCTTCTGCCAGGTCTTCGTCCGCCGCAACCTCGTGCCGGATCTCGGCAGCGCGTGGCTGCTGCCCCGCGCGGTCGGCGCGCTGAAGGCCAAGGAGATGATGCTCCTGGGCGAGGAGTGGTCGGCCGAGGCGGCGCACGAGCTCGGTCTTGTCAACCGGCTCGTCGCCACCCGGGCCGACGCCGAGCGCGAGGCGATGACGATCGCGGCGCGCATGGCCGACACGTCGCCGGCGACGCTGGCCATGGCCAAGGACCTGATCAACCGCGGCCAGGCGCTCTCGTTCGAGGACCTGCTCAAGCTCGAGGAGCACGCCCAGGCGCTCGCCCTGGGAACGCCCGAGACGCTGCGCGCGATGGCCGACTTCCTCGAGAGGCGAGGTGCGAACGGTGCTGGCTGAGAAGTCCGCGACGCTCGCGTCGTCGGCGGCGGCGATCACCCTCGCCGGGGTCTTCCGCCGTTCCGCCCGGCTGTTTGCCGACCGCGTCGCCGTGGTCGGCGGTGACCGCCGGCTCACCTACCGGGAGCTCGACGAGCGCAGCACACGGCTCGCCAACGCGCTCACCCAGGCGGGGATCGCGCCAGGCGAGCGGATCGCCGTCCTGTCGAACCCGCGCCCCGAGTTCATCGAGACCTATCTCGCCGCCGCGAAGCTGGGGGTGACCGTCGTGGCGCTCAACACGCGCCTGCATCCCCACGAGATCGCGTACTGCATCGAGCTCGCCCGCCCGCGCCTGCTACTCGCCGCCACCGACCTGCGGGCGAAGGCCGGCGACCCCACGGGCCTCGAGGACATCCTGTGCCTCGGCGACGGCGAGGACGGCTACGAGCAGTTCCTCTCCGGGGGCGCGAGCGACGACCCCGGCCACGAGCCCGCGCCCGAGGCGATCCACAACGTGCTCTTCACGAGCGGCACGACCGGGCGCCCAAAGGGCGCGATGATCAGCCAGCGCGCCGCGGCCACCCGTGCCTACCGCTCGGCGCAGTGGTTCGGCCTCGGGCCCGACGACGGGTTCGTCGGCTGGCTGCCGCTGTTCCACTGCGGCGGTGACGAGCCGCTCTACGCCACCCTGCTCTCGGGCGGGCGGATCGCCACGTTCGAGCGCCCGGATCCCGAAGCGATGTTCGCCGCGATCGAGCGCGAGCGACTCACGTGGACGCTGCTGCTGCCCGGCGTCATCACGGACTTCCTTCAGCACCCGAGGCGGAGCGAGTTCGACATCTCCAGCATGCGCTTCGCGATCGGCTACGCGAACATGATGCCGCAGGTCGTGCGGGCGTTCACGGCCTCCGTCGGCGAGTTCTGGGACGCCTTCGGCCAGACCGAGTCGAGCTTCCTCGTCGCCTACGGCCACGTGCCGCGCGACGGCGAGCCCTCCCTACGCAAGCGGCCCACGCCGCTGCTCGACATCCGCATCGTCGACGACGACATGAACGAGCTGCCGCCCGGCAGCCCCGGCGAGTGCGTCGTGCGGGGGCCCAGCGTGATGTCGGGCTACCTCGAGGATCCCGAGGCGACCGCGGAGGCGTTCCGCGGCGGCTGGCTGCACACCGGCGACCTGCTGGTCCGCCACGAGGACGGCATGCTGTCCTACGTCGACCGCAAGAAGTACCTGATCAAGACGGGCGGCGAGAACGTGTACCCGGCCGAGGTCGAAGCGGTCATCGCCGATCACCCCGCGGTGCAGGAGGTCTGCATCATCGGCGTCCCGGATGAGTACTGGGGCGAGACGATTAAGGCGGTCATCGTCCTGATCCCGGGCCAGACGCTCGAGGCGGTCGGCGTCGTCGAGTGGTGCCGGGAGCGCCTCGCCGGCTACAAGCGCCCGCGATACGTGCAGTTCCTCGCCGCCGAGGAGATGCCGCGCAGCACCACCGGCAAGCTGCTGCGCCACGAGCTCGCCGCGCTGCCCGTCACCAACGACCAGCGCGTGGCATGACCGCCGCCGCGCGTGGAAGTGCAGCCGGATCCAGAAGCGGGACCGGTCAGGAGCAGGGTCGCTGCCGCGTATCGGCGTTGCGCAACCCGCGCCGCGGGAGCGAGCGGACTCGTCAGGCCTCCGCCCGCTTCGGCGGCCGGAGCAAGAGTGATGAGGCGACCAGCGCGCGCTGGCTCGGTGGGCGCTTCGGCGAGCGCGAGTCGAGTCGCGGTGGAACCAGCTCGCGCACCTGCGGGAACGTGTAGCGGTGGGACACCGTGTCTCTCTCCTCGAATGCGACATGGTTTGAGGCGCCGCCACTCGACCCCCTGGGCGGTCGGCAAATGGCTGCGCTCCGTCGATGTGAGCGCTAACATAGCGTATTCAACAGCCCTCGTCAAGCCGCCTTGACCCGCTCGGACACCGTGAGATCGGTGCGGCCTTCTTCGCCCGAGTGCCGCCCACGCTGATCGATGCGAGCGGCGATGTTAGCGTTCACACCCGCGATGTCAAGCCTTTTCCTCAGGTTGCCGTCCCGCCGTCTGACGGCGGGGCCGGCACGAATCGAGCGCTCGAGTCGTCGGGACGTGCAGATCAGAGCCGGCTGGCCGCCGCGGGCGTGTCCGGGCGCCGTGCCGGCGACGAGCAGTCGCTCAGGCTTCGGCGTGTCGTGGCGTCGCTTGGCGGCGCCCGCTCGGAAGCGAATGGGCTGCCGATGATGCGTCCTGCGGCCTGGCGGCCTCGCTCGACTGCCGTATGACGAGCTCGCACGGCAGCCGGATGTGGCCGGGTTCGGGCGGGTTGCCCTCGATCGCGCTCAGCAGCTTGCGGGCGGCGACGCGGCCGAGCTCCGTGAGGTTCGGGTCGATGGTGGTCAGGGGCGGCCGGCAGCCCTCGACCATCACGTCCCAGTTGTCGAACCCGATCAGCGCGACGTCGTCGGGAATGGCGAGCCCGTTCTCGCGGAGGGTGTCGGCGACACCGCGGGCGATCTGGTCACTGCCGCAGAACACCGCGTCGAACGGGTCGCCGGAGCGGATCAGGATCTCGCCGGCCACCCGTCCCCAGGTTTCGCTCCACTCGCCCCACAGCACGCCGCCGGCGGCGAACTCGCGGCCGGCGGCGGCGAGCAACGAGCGGGCCGCCGCTTCGCGCAGCCGCGCCGAGAGATGGCGCTCGGGGCCGGTGACGTGGGCGATGCTCGTGCGCCCGGTGCGCATGAGATGGCTGACGGCGAGCCCGGCGCCCTGCTCGTCGTCGCAGACGACGGAGAGGTCGTCCGCGTGCTCGGAGGCCGTGTAGACGTAGACGACCGGGATCGGCAGATCGCCGATCGGTGGCCGCGGATCCGGGCGCCGCCCGGTGACCACGATGCCGTCGACGCGACGGCTCAGCAGCGTGCGCACGTAGTGCTGCTCACGCAGCGGGTCTCCGCGGCCGTCGCACAGCAACGTCGAGATCTCGCCCGCGCCGAGGGCGTCCTCGACGCCGAGCATGATCGGGATGGTGAACCGCCCGAACGAGTCGGTGGTGAGCACGCCGACGGTGTACGAGCGGCCGGCGATCAGGCCGCGGGCGAGTGCATTCGGCTGAAAGCCGAGCTCCTTGGCTGCGGCAAGGACCCGTTCGCGGGTCGACGCACGCAGCTGGCCGCGTCCGTTGATGGCTTTGGAGGCGGTCCCCACCGACACCCCGGCGCGCGCGGCGACGTCGGTGACGGTGGGGATCGAGCGGCGCTGCGCGGCTATCTGAGCCGTCCTTTCATGATTGCCGTTTCCGGAAAGGCTATGCCTGGAAATGATACTTGACGAGCACGTTGAGCCACGATATCGTGCCGGAAAAGCTTTTCCTAATGTAGCAACTCTGGGAGTGAGGAGGAGGTTCGATGGACGCAAGTCCGAGCGACGGCGCGCAGGATCGCGCCGCGACGGCGACCTGGGAGCGCACCGCGCCCGCGGGACCGGTTGCGCCGACCCGCGAGGCGCGGCTGCAGCTGCGGCCGCTGGACTACGGCGCCGCGACGTTGGACGCCGCCGGGTTCCTTGGACGCTGGCAGGCGCTCAACCGGTCGGCGACGATCGACTACTGCATCGGCCAGCTCGAGGCCGCGGGCAATCTCGCGAATTTCCGGCGCCTGCGCGACCCGTCGGCTGAACCGTTCCATGGCTACTGGTTCGCCGACTCGGACGTCTACAAGGTGCTGGAGGCGATCGGCTGGGAGACCGGCCGTGCCGGCGACGCCGGGTGGAGCACGTTCGTCGACGACTCGGTGGCGCTGCTGCGCGAGGCCCAGGAGGACGACGGCTATCTGAACTCGTGGATCCAGGGCGTGCACCCCGAGCGCCGTTGGCAGGCGCTCGTGGAGAGTCATGAGCTGTACTGCCTCGGTCACCTGATCCAGGGCGCCGTCGCCGTCGCGCGGGCAATGGGGCGCGACGACCTTCTCGATGTGGCCCGGCGGTTCGCCGATCTGGCCGTCGAGCGCTTCGGCGCGGAGGCCGGCGAACCGGGCCTGGACGGTCACCCCGAGGTCGAGACGGCGCTGGTCGAGCTGTACCGGCACACGGGCGATCACCGTTATCTGGCGCTCGCGTCGAGCATGATCGAGCGGCGCGGGCACGGCCTGCTGGGGCCGGGTCGCTTCGGTTCGCAATACCTGCAGGACCACCTCCCCGTCCGCGACGCGACCGAGCCGATCGGCCATGCCGTGCGCCAGCTCTACCTCGCGGCCGGCGTCACGGACGTCTACCTCGAGACCGGCGACGCGTCGCTGCTGGAGGCGATGGAGCGACTGTGGGAGCGCACGGTCACGGAGAAGGCATACGTGACGGGGGCGCACGGGTCGCGCCATCGCGACGAGGCCTTCGGGGATCCATTCGAGCTGCCGCCGGATCGCGCCTACGGCGAAACCTGCGCGGCGATCGCCAGCTTCCACTGGAATTGGCGGCTGCTCCTCGCGACCCGCCACGGCCGCTACGCGGACGAGATGGAGCGCACGCTCCACAACGCGATCGCCGTCTCGACATCGCTCGACGGCTGCCACTTCACCTACTCGAATCCGCTCCATCTGCGCGACGGCCACGACGGGTCCGACGAGGACGCGCCGTCGGAGCGCCTGCCCTGGTTCAGCTGCGCGTGCTGTCCGCCGAACCTCGCGCGGCTCGT